>NZ_JAEEGC010000066.1 GCF_019207025.1 Clostridium thailandense
TTTCTGGTCTTGAATCCTATAGAGCCACTTGAAATTCCTTACCTAGTTTAAGTTAAATTTTCTCCATTGCACCATCGTCCACAAAATCCAACTTTTTTATTGCACATTACTCTTTGAGAACCACAATTAGGACAAGTGAATTTATCCTGCTCATAATTTATTTCATAAGTCTCTCCGCAATCCATACATTTGAACTTGCAGTGGTTCGTAGTATAATATCCTCCGCTAATTCTTATGGCTTTTCCTTCTGTTAAAGCCATTGCAACTTTTTTTCTTGCACTATCAATTATGTTTTGAAAAGTTTGTCGGGATACTTGCATTTTTTCTGCACACTCTTCTTGATTTAATTCTTCTATGTCTTTAAGCCTCATTGCCTCAAGTTCTTCTACTTTTAAAATCATTTCTTCAATTTCACATCTAGGTTTTCCCCATGGCACAAAATAATTATCCTCTGGAAAAAACTCTACTCTTCTAAACTTAGTTGGTCTTGCCATTTTCATCCTCCCTGCATTTATCACATAATATAATTAACATCAAATATAATAAAATTGTTTTTTTCGCAATTTTATAATTTAATTTCAAATAACCTAAATTTAAAAATTTGCTATATACATATTATACTATTACATTTTATACATTTAAAATGTATGTACAAGGGTTTTTCACTAAATATTTTCATTTCATAATAGTTTACACCATTCACACTAATTTATTTTATCATATTTAGCTCATTAAGCACTTTTAGATCTCTATAAACTTCGGCAAAACCAACTTGATAATTTTTATATTAATAAACTAGCACCTTTTCTTTTATTTTGTATCTTCTAACTCTTTTAAAATATTTGTTACTATTGGTTTAAATAACTCATCTAAATTTTCATCTGAATTTTCGCAACCATAATTTGACAAATTGCAAATAGTACTTACCATTGGTAACTCACCAAGAAGTTGTAGATCAGTTTCCCCTAAAAATTTATCTATATTTTCTCCGTTAAAGAGTTTTATCTTTTTATTGCAATCTGGACAGACTATGTAGCTCATATTTTCTACAACACCTAAAACTCTAATATCCATTTTTTTCGCCATATTTACAGCTTTTGAAACAATCATTGAAACTAAATCCTGTGGTACAGATACCATTACAAGACCATTAATAGGAATAGACTGCATTACAGTTAAAGCCACATCCCCTGTTCCAGGTGGCATATCAATTATTAAGTAATCTAAATCTTCCCAAAGTACATCAGTCCAAAATTGCTTAACTGCTCCTGAAATCACTGGACCTCTCCATATTACAGGTTGATTTTCGTCTTCAATTAATAAATTTAATGACATAACCTTTATTTTATCTTCTGTTTCTATAGGAACTATAAGCTCTTCAGTAACCTCTGCCTTTTTATCTTTAAGTCCAAGCAATCTTGGTACACTTGGTCCTGTTATATCAGCATCTAAAATTCCTACCTTATATCCTAACTTTCTTAATTGTTTGGCAATCATAACTGATATAGTGGATTTTCCAACTCCACCTTTACCACTCATAACACCTATGACATTTTTAATATTATTCATTGGATTATTTTCTATCATGCATTGTTCTTTATCTTTGCTGCATGAATCATTTGATGGACATGAATTACAACTTGACATAATTTTCACTCCTCGTCTATGATTATAATTAGCATTTGATAATTACATATTACATCAATATAATATTACCGTCAAATGCCAAAAATAACTCCAAAAATATTGCAATTCTTTTTATTAATTCTTATAATATATCTATCAGATTAAAATGGATATTCCTAGGAGGTCATTATAAATGTACATTTCAGATGAAACTATCGATAGATTTGTTAAAGAAGATGTTCCCTATATTGATTTAACTACTTTAGTTTTAGAGATTGGTGAACGAAAAGGTAAGATAAAATTCTTTTCTAGAGAGGACGCTGTTTTATGTGGCATTGAAGAAGCTGTAAAAATATTTAACAAACTAAATATAAATGTAATAAAAACCCGTACTTCAGGAAGCATAATAAAGAAAAATGAAATTTTTCTTGAAGGTGAAGGAACTGCTGAAAATTTACATACTGCTTGGAAAATTTCCCAAAATATTTTAGATTACAGCTCAGGTATTGCTACAAAGACCAAAACTTTAGTAGATAAGGTTCATAATATAAATCCAAATATTTCTGTCATTACTACAAGAAAAAATATTCCTGGAACAAAGGAATTATCTATAAAAGCAGTTATAGCAGGAGGTGGTTTTCCACATAGGTTAGGCTTATCAGAAACTATATTAATTTTTAAGCAGCATTTAAACTTTTTAGGTGGTATTAATGGATTAATTGAAATACTTAGAAAAACCAAATCTAAAGTCTGTGAAAAAAAAGTAATAGTAGAAGTAGAAGATTTAGAAGATGCACTACTGCTTTGCAAAAATGGCGTAGATGGTCTTCAATTTGATAAAATTCCCTATGATATATTAAAAAAGAATGTCGACATTTTAAGAACTGTTAACCCTTCAATTATTATACTAGCTGCCGGAGGCATTAATGAAAATAATATTGAGTATTACGCTCAAACTGGAATCGATTCCATTGTAACAACTTCTGTGTATTATGCTAAACCTATAGATATAAGCTGTAAAATAGAACCATTTTAATTTCAATCTTATATGTTTATTGACATGTGTCATTTATAAGTTTATTATATATATATAAAGGGCATATGACAATAACTTATGTGTATTAAAAATGCCACTCTAGTAACTAATTTAGAAAGAAGGTATTAATATGAAAATTGCTCTACCATCTCGTGAAAATCGAATTGATGACCATTTTGGACATTGTGAATATTTTACTGTTTTTACAGTTGATACAGCTACTAAAAAAATAACTGATTCTCAAGTTGTTCCATCACCAGCAGGCTGTGGTTGCAAATCAAACATTGCAAGCATACTTGCAGAAATGGATGTCAAACTTATGCTTGCAGGTAATATGGGGGAAGGTGCAGTAAGAGTACTTAATAATTCTGGCATTGATGTAGTACGCGGATGTTCAGGAGACATAAAAGCTGTAGCTAATAGTTGGCTTGAAGGATCACTCGTAGATTCTGGTGACTGCTGTCACGAACATGAATGTCACGACTAGTTTTTGTTTATCCCATAACTATTAATAAGGGGCTGTCGCAATAAATATCCAAACCAGATACTTAACTCATACGCAGGGAGGTATTTACATTCTGGATAGCACATTAAATAGTTTTGTTATAAGTCTTAGCGAAGTATTTTAGAAAATCTTCGGACCTTTGATATGTTTGAGGTACGAGTTTATCAAAGGTTCTTAGATTTTCAAAATACTGAGTTTTAGGCTTATCAAAAGTATTTATGTTGCTGGAAGAATGTAAATATCTCCCGGAGTATGAGTTAAGTGTCGGCGTTGGACGTTGCGACATCCCCCTTTTTAACAGCTCATATTCAACATAAAATTTTTTATTATTTTGAACAAGGGCAAAATCTTTCAAGCTTCATTAAAGCTGCTGCTCCTGCAAGGGTAGTCCCAAAGAATATAGTTGGTTTATCTACCAAAATGTTAGTTATCGTTTTATTCGCTATAGTACTGCCCGTAGCAACCACAATATCACACCATCCTAATAAATCATCAATTGGTTTACTTCCATCCTCAACCACTACATTATATTTAATTTTTCCTATATTACCAACATCCAAATCCACAATTCTAACTTTAAAGTTTTTACCTAAATTCTCTAACATCGCTGGTTGAAATCCTATTAATGCAATTTTAGGACTGCCATATTTGTTTTTTATGTATTCTACTAACTCTGAAGCACAGTTTTCTGGTTCCCCATCTTTACAATGTACTGTTTTATCCGTTATTTTTAAATATCTGCACACAGCATTTAAGGTGGCAATATATACAGCGGTATCAAAATTTGTTTTCAACGGCATGTCAACTATTTGTTTTAAATTCCCTTGAAAATTATTAGGCATATCTGTAAATGCTTGACCTTTTACTCCCCTAAAGTCTGCTTCAAGTAATTTTTCTTTTCCTTTTATAATAGGAAAATCCTTTCTTTCGGTATTTCCTATTGCTTCTTCTGCGGTTAAGGTTCTTCCTGTTATTTTCACTTCCTCATTCAATAGGCCATTATCTTCTACTAGTTTTTTAAATTTATCAAATAAGTTAGTATAAAATTGATTTTGACTCATGAAAATCCCTCCAATGATAAGTTATAAATTCAATATACCATTAAAATAGTTTATATCTCAACAAAAGGTATTGGCAAATTTATCCTCATCCTCGCCGCTGTGACTACCTAGATAGTCAAACATTTCTTTTTGTTCTTCAGAAATATTGGCATTTGCCAATTTAATATTACTCCATTTTTAGGTTATTGTCAAATACTAGCTTAATTTTTTCAATAAATGCCATAAAGGACTGGTACATTTCGTTCACCAGCCCATTTATCTCATTTAAATACATTCTCAAATTCTTATAATTACTTTAATATTTCTCTTTATCATTAAATTTTATCTTACTCAAATCTCAATACATCAATTGGTTTAAGCTTTGATGCTTTATAAGCAGGAATATACCGAATATACTTTCCAATGCTAGATTGAATCTTACTTAGAACCTTCAAATTTTTTAATCAGATTATGATTTAAAATATCATCAGAATAACTTAAATCATTTAAGATTTCTTCCTTTTTCATTTTAAGTTCTGAGGTTTCAGCAATTGTTTTACCAGTTGCTATATCATAGTAAGTATTAGTCCATGATATATAAAAAACTTTTCCATCAGTGAAAGAACCTTCTCTAAAAAGAATATATTGAGTATTTGTGTTCATAATATCTTTACCAAATGTATATTTAATAGGAAGATTAAACATATTGGCCAAAGTTGGTAATAAATCCATCTGACCAGAATAAGTATGATTTACCCCTTTATGATTATCATTTGGAAAATGTATAAACATAGGTACTTTTTGATACATATACCAGGTTAAGTCTGTTTGCTCAGTTACATTTTCAAACTCATACAATTGACTTACATCTGTATTAGGTATGGCATAATGATCACCATATACTACTACAATTGAATTTTTCATAATTCCTTCTTGTTCAAGTTTATCTAAAAAATTTCCTAGTTGCTCATCAGTATAATGTATACCTTTTAAGTAATCTCCAAGTAAAGTGTTTTCGTATTTTCCTACATCAAAATTCCCATAACCTTTAGTATCATTAAAAGGAAAATGACTACTTAATGTTATAAGAAATGTATAATAAGGCTGTTTAAAAGTTTTAATTTTTTCAATTGATTGATTTAAAAAGGATTTATCACTAAGCCCAAGCCCTACCGTTTCATTAATATTATAGCTGTGTTCTCCATAAAAATTTTTAAAGCCTTCTGTTTTATACATAGATTCTCTGTTCCAAAAGCCTTCTGCATAACCGTGCATAGCAGCAGTATAGTATCCTTTATTATTAAATAACTTAGGTGAAGACTCTAAAGTATCTCCTACATACACATAGTAAGCTGCTCCAGACTCAGCTGGATATAATGAATTCATTGACATAAATTCTGCATCAGAAGTAGTACCTGCTGCTACCTGGTAAAAATAATTATCAAAGTAAAGACTTTTATTTATCCATCTATTTAAGTTAGGGGTTATTATGTTTCCATTTACCTCAGAATTAATTACAAATTGTTGAAGTGCTTCTACCTGAATAACAATTAGATTTTTTCCTAATCCTTCTCCACTTAGATTTTCTGAAACTTTTATATGCTCCTTATTTAAAAAAGCTTTTATTTCTTCTATTCTCTGTGTACTAATTTTTGTATTTTTTATACTAGTGGAACTAAAGTTATATAAATCTAACATATGATAATTTAACACACCTAATGAGTTAGCTATATAAAGCTTATTAGACATAGTTGTTAATAGTAACGGCTGTTGTTTATTAAGACTACTTATGCTTAAGCCATCTATTATAATTCCTATAGCAACCACTAATGCAAATAGAGAGATTCTAACATTAGAGCTATAGTGTTTTATCTGTATTCTTTTTCTAAAAATTATAAGTGGAAATAGTATTGCTACATCTACTAAATAAATAAAATCAGAAGGCATAATCAATTGCTCTACACTTGCTGTAACTCCCGAAAGTAAAACACTATTACTAATTGCTCGTATGGATATAATATCCTTATAGTATTTAAAATAAATCATATCTACCACTAATAATGAACTTAATATCAAATCCGCAATATATAGAAAAACTAACCTTCTCTTTGTTAAAATGAAAGCAATTGAAATAATAGGTAATATGGAAGCTATTATGGCAAGCTTTAAGTTATATTGAATTGTATAGGGAGATATAATTTTAGCATAATGAAAAAGTTTTGCTGTGACTAGTATAAAAAAAATAATTATATCTACGTTATTTAAAAAAATTAACTTTGTTCTATTTCTCATATTTTCTTAATTCACCCCTATCGGCCGTTGTTTGTTTATATCATTAAAGTGTTTTCTTTATTTTTATAAATTAAAACCACTATTTATAACATAGATCCGTTTAACTGTAGCATTCCCTGGAATCTCCTGATGTTATCCTTACAGTTTATATATTAAATCATTTTATTTAGTAAACTTGGAAATCTAGAGTAATTTAGTATTTTTATAAGATAAACAAAATTTGGCTGACAATATTCTATTTTCTATTTGTCATTCATCAAATTGGAGCAAGCCCTATGTGTATACTTCACTTTAAAATAAAAAGGACTGTGCCTTACTTATAGTAAGACCAGCCCCAACTTAAATAGGTTAGTTCTAAATCATATTCTTCTAAATTGTAGTTCAACAAAGCTTGTAGTTGACACCTTCTATTTTTATTTTAAAAATCAATCATAACTTTTCATTGTTTCTTCTGTGTCTTTAAATAATTCTGGAGCAATATCATTCATGTTCATTTCCTTCCAGAATGACATTTTTTCATCATAATTCACCCTCTCTGTTTATAATTGCCAACTTTTCTCTGTTACACCACCGTCTACAAAATCCAGCTTTTTTACCACACATTATTTTTTGAGATCCACAATTAGGACAAGTTAATTTATCTTGCTCATAATTTATTTCATAAATTTCTCCACAATCCAAACACTTAAACTTACAATGATTTGTAGTATAATATCCCCCGCTTATTCTTATAGCTTTTCCTTCAGTTAGTGCTAGTGCGACTTTTTTTCTAGCAGTATCAATTATATTTTGAAAGGTTTGGCGAGATACTTTCATTTTATCAGCACATTCTTCTTGATTTAATTCTTCTATATCCTTAAGCCTCATTGCCTCAAGCTCTTCTACCTTTAAAACTATTTCTTCAATTTCATATTTAGATTTTCCCCATGGTACAAAATAATTATCATCTGGGAAAAACTCAACTCTTCTAAACTTAGTTGGTCTTGGCATTTTCATCCTCCCTGCATTTAGTACATAATCCAATTAACATTATATTAGCATCAGATACAATTAAATTATTTTCTTTTTCAACTTTATTATTTAATCTTAAATACTCTATATCTAAGGATTTATTATCTATATCCATTATGCTATTACATTTAACACACTTAAAATGTATATGCAAAGGTTTTCCGCTAAATATCTTCATTTCATAATAGTTTACACCATTTATATTAATTTCTTTTATTATATTTAATTCGCTAAACATTTTTAAACTTCGATAAACTGTAGCAAGACCAATGGAATAATTCTTTACATTCTTATATATTTCTTCAGCAGTTAAATGAATACTGGATTCAATTAAAGTTTTCAATACCTTTTGTTTTTGTATTGTGAACTTATAACCCTTACTTTCAATTATTTTTTTAAAATAAATTAAATTATTATCCATCTAACTCTCCTTAATATGAATTACAACTTGACATTACTTTTACTCCCTTAATTATAATTAGCATTTGCTAATTACATATTACACCAACTTTTTATTACTGTCAAATGCCAATTACTTAAAAGTAAAATGCCTTTAGAAAATTCATATTTTTGCAAATTTCCTAAAGGCGTTTTTAAATTTTTAAATAAGTATTGTAAATGTTACTTCTTCTTATGATAATCTTCAATAATTTATAGCATATAAATTTTATTTTGAGACAGCCTTTTAAACCTTCATTTTTTTATTTTAACTCTATCATATCCTATAAAATCAGCTACAAACTCTGATTTAGGATGATTAAATATTTCATCAACAGTTCCTATCTGGTATATCTCACCATTTTTCATAACTGCTATTCTGTCTGCTAAATATATTGCTTCATTAAAATCATGAGTTATATGAATAGTTGTAGTCCTTAGTTTTTTATGAAGGCTTTTTAAGTTGCGCTGAAAAACTTCTTTAGTATTTGGGTCTAATGCGCTGCTTACTTCATCTAACAATAGTATTTTAGGAGAAGTTACAATAGCTCTTGCAAAAGCAACTCGCTGCTGCTCGCCTCCACTTAAGGTTGTTGTATTTCTGTTTAACAAATGCTTTATATTGAGCATTGTGCTTATCTCCTCTAAAGCTTCTTTCATATCCCATCTAGATATCTTTTTTGCCTTTAGCCCAAAAATAATATTTTCACTAACAGATAAGTGTGGAAACAATAAATAATCTTGATAAACAAATCCTATATTTCTACGTTCTGGTGGAAGATTGCTTATATTTATATCATTTATGTATATGCTGCCACTATCAGGACTATACACACCAGCTATAGTTTCTAAAATTATGGTTTTTCCTGTCCCTGTGGGCCCGAGTATTACAAAATATTCTCCTTCTTTTACTTCAAAACTTATATCCTTAAGTTTAAAATCACCAAGTTTTTTATTAATATGCTCTACTCTAAGCATACTTCCGACTCCTTTTTCACTATATTATTTAGTATTTTTTATATTTCCTTTTCCTAGATATTCAAATATAAATAAGCAAACTATAGACATAACTATCAATATAATGGCTGCTGACAGAGCTTTATCTAAGTTTCCACCAGATAAATTTAAAAATATTGCTGCTGGCAAAGTTTCTGTTTTCATTCGAATAGCTCCTGCTAGCATAAGTGCAGTACCAAACTCTCCTAGTGCATTTGTCCACGTTACTATAATTCCTGATATTATTCCATTTCTAGCTAAAGGAAGAGTTACTTTAAAAAATGAACCCCAATTACTATACCCAAGTGTTCTAGCTACAAATTCCAGTTTAGGGTTAATATCTTCAAAAGTTGTTTTCAAAATTCTTATCATATATGGAGTATTAATAAAAAAATGTGCTAATATAATCCCTTTTACAGAAAAAACCGGATCTATTCCCAATTTGCTTACAATACTCTCCATTTGTTTTGTGCTAAATAATAATAACAAAGCAATTCCTGATGCAATCGGTGGAATAGAATTAGGCATTTGTATGATGGAGCTAATAACTCTCTTTCCCAAAAAGTTGTATCTAGCTAATCCATAAGATATTGGTACAGAAAATATTAAACAAATTATAGTAGATACAGTTGATGTATATAGAGTCAATTTAATTGCAAATTGGATTTCTTTGTCCCCTAAACTTTCCATTAGAGTAGGAAAACCTCTTTGCATAACTGCACACATAGTGAAAACTATAAGCGCTATAAATATTATTGCAAATATAGATATAAATAGCTTAAAAAGAATATCTTTGTAATTTCTGTTAAACATCATCAATTAGCCTCTCAAGTTATTATTTGACTCAAACTAAATACCTTCTACTTTATAGGCTTTAAATTATATTTAACAAATATAGACTTAGCCTCATCAGAAGTAGTAAAGTCTATGAATTTTTTAGCTAATTCACCATCTTTAGAGCTTTTTAAAGTACTTATACCTACTACTTTAATTGTATTTTGTTCCTTAGGAATTTGTACTATATCTATATCTTTCGCTGCATTCATAGCATTGTCTTCCCAAATAATAGATGCATCCCCTTTTTTCATAGAAAGAAATGTTACTATTTCATTTACTGTAGAAACTGTAGATACAACATTCTTATTAACTTGTTCTACTATACCAGCCTTTGTAAATAACTTATTTGCTAGTTTTCCTAGAGGAGATGCCTTAGGATCTCCTAAAATAACTTTAACTCCTGGCTTAGAAAAATCCTTTAAGCTAGCAATTTCTGCTGGATTTCCTTTAGGAACAGCAATTACAGGTACATGATAAACTAAATCCTTTTTTTCTGAAGTTAACCCTTTTTTATTTGCTGTTTCATAATCTTCATCTGAAGGCAGCACACAAATATCTCCTTTATGAGAAACCTCCATTTGACCTATAAGATCTGAAGCATTGGCATAAGTGTATTCAACTTTCACGCCATATTTTTTTTCAAAGCTTTGTCCTATTTCATCCATTGGCTTGTTTAATCCTGCACCACAATAGACAAGTAGGGATTTTTTCTCATCATTGCTTTTAGTAGTGGTGTTTTCTGCCTTTTGTCCACATCCTATAAACATAATAGAAACTAATAAAAGACCTAAAACTAGACTTAATAATTTTTTTATTTTCATAAAACTCATCTCCTTTTATAATAAATAATAATTAAACAGTACTTATATTTTTTCTCTATGCTTTTCTTTAATTCATTAAATAATTATTTTTTGATACATGCCCAAAGGCCTGTATCATCATCAATTATTTCATAAGAAGGTATATCAGCTTCAGTTAGTATCTTATTAAACTTTTCTGCATTGTTGTCTTTTACAAAACCTTTTCTTCTCTCTTCCCAGTTTCCATCCCTTGCCTCCATTTTTTCAAAGACTTCTTTTTTGATCTTCGCATTACCAAATCCTCCACCAATATATGCACATCCTCCCTTTGAAAGTACTCTATATATTTCTTTAAAAGCTTTAACTTGATCTTCCCAAAACCATACAGAGCCCCTACTAATCGCAAGTTCTACTGTCTCATTCTCAAATGGAATATTAAGAACATCCCCAAGGATTGTCTTCATCCTATGTTCAAAATTATTACTTTTGATTCTATTATCAGCAACCTTTAAAGCATAAGGTGATATATCCAATAAATACGTAAACAAATTGCTTATCTTTGTCATCTCAACTCCAAGATGACCACCCCCACAGCCTATATCAATGCAAGTTCCTTCCTTTATATTCATTTTTTCTTTTATTTGAGAAGCTATAACTGGATAAATAGGACCAAATACATTACTTGCTATTTCATCAAACTCCAAAGCTTCTTTTTCACTATTCATAAAAAAATCCCCCTAGTTTAAATAATTTCTTTAATTATTATTTACTTACTTTGTTAATAACGATTACTATTCATTAAGCTTCCACTTATTGCTTGGCTTAGCAAAAGAACGATTTATATCTGTTAAAGAAAACTCTATTTTATAGAATTTTTCATAAAATTCTTTTGCTTCTTTTACTACATCAAAATTGTATATATCAGGATGTAGAACATTAGCTATATACATAAGTCCTAATATCCATCTAGGACTTCCAAAATCCCATCCTGGTGCTAAATGAGCATATATTTTTTTATTTCTCACTGCCCCAACATCTATTTCAGCTTTAATACACTCATCATAAAAATCTTCAACTGAATTAGATATAAACGCTGAAATAAAAATGACATCTGGATTCAATTTGTTTAGTTGTTCAACTGATATTTTCATGCCTGGCCTTCCACTGCAATCCAACTCTTTACTTACACTAATTCCACCAGCAGCTTCTACTAATTGGTTTTCCATCCTCTCCCCTTTAATACAAAATAGTGCTTTACCCATAGCATAATATACTCTAGGTTTATCTTTAACACTAGTCAATCCTTTTTGTATTAAAGAAAGCTTTTCTTCTAAGTAATTTGCTAATTCTTCCGCTTCATTTTCATAATTAATAACTTTTCCAAAATTCCTTATACTCTCAATATAAGTATTTAAATTTTGAATATTAACATGTAGATTTTCCAGTTGCTTATTACAAAGCACACTTTCCCATACCTTTACTATTTTATTTTTATCACTAACACCTATGGTAATTAGTATGGATTCTATCATCTCCAAAGCCCTAGTAAATGGATATCCTCCTTGAAAAGCTCCTTCTTGATACTTAATCTCTGCCAAAGTACCTTTACTACTTAATTTAAATCCACAGCTTGAACAAATCTCCTTTTTAGCAAAATCATAATCTTTAATAGGTCTTAGTTTGGCTCCCATAGGACCATAAAAGTCTCTTTTGTAAATAAGCTCTCCACATTTTGGACAATAAGTATTGAGTAAATCTGTTCCCGGTGAATTAAAGAGATACACATAATTAAGAAGCTGTCTTAATTGTTTTTGAAGTTCTTCTGCTTCCTTAATAGATGGCTCTAAAGAACAATCAGCTCCTTCTAGAGGAATGAATCTCATAATTTGCAGTGGTATATCTGCGGATATTTCTCCTATATTTTTAGCAAGCTCAAGTACTTCTTCTTTATTACTATTACTGTACATGCATGATACTTCTATATGTACTCCTTTTTCATGTAATATCTTCATATTTCTTATTACAGGCTTAACTGTACTCCCACCGCATTTGAAATAAGTATCATCAGACATTCCTTTAAAACCTATATTTATAAAATCTAAATACTTGGCAATTTTATTTAGAGAAACTTCAGTAAAATATGTATTTGAAGAGCAGCCTACAAGTAAACCATTGGTTTTAGCAACCTCTGAAACTTTAATAAATGTTTGAAAGGATGCAATTGGATCATTCATCAAAAAAGCAATACCAATGCAGTTATTCCTTTTAGCCTCATTTATCACTTCTTCTGGAGTTAGTTCCTTTAAAGCCTTACTCTTAGAATTCATTTCTTTTACTATCACTGTAGAAACACAGCCTGGACAATTAAAATTACACCCTACTGTACTAATTTGTAAAAATTTTTGTCCTGAATAAAAATGTAGCATAGGCATAGTTTCTATTGATATGGGGCATGCAATAAGATATTTATTAGGAAATTTCTCTACTATTTCTTTACCGTTATTTTCATATAGGCCACATGCACCTATACCATTTTGAGAAATTATACAACCTCTTTCGCAAATTTCACATTTCAAATCTTCTTACCTCCCCTTATTTAGAATTTTTTTAACTGTTTATTTTGCACCAGCAATAATTTATTCATGACTATTAATTAATAACTTTTATACCGTATTAAATCATAAAGAAATCTATATAAATTAACAAAAACATATATATTCTGAGATTAAATCTATATTCTTGCTATCTATAGTTTCAATAAAAATTTTATAATAATTATGCACTTTATGTAAATATGTGGTTTTCAAATAAAGTCGTACAATAAACGAACAGTGTTGTAAAAATTAACACTGTTCATAGGAATTTCATTTATATAATTTATTTTTATAGTAGCTATCAGAAAAATATAATTTTTACACATTTTTCTAGTTATTTTATATTCTATAACTAATGATGATGACCACTGCAATCATTTGTTCCATCATGATTTTTAATTAATTTTAATGATCCTTTCTTCATTAATTCCAGAGCTTTTTTAACTGAGTGTCCGACACCATAATATCTTGTTACACAAGCATCTGCTAAAATGTCAAATGCTCTCTTGTCTATATTTCCTAAAATTACTGCTTCACAGTCATACTTTAATATCTCGTTAGTAAGATTTTCTCCTGATGATTCATCGTTATTAATAGCTGTAATACTTAAATCATTCATATTAACAATTAATAAGCACACACATTTTTCAAATTTTTCAGACACCTGACTATCCAAACTTTTACCTTCCGATACCACTCCAATATTCATATTTCTCCCTCAATTCACTTATATTTTTATTGCTTCTACTAAATCACCTATATTTATTTTACCACTTTTAATTACTGTACCAAATCTACCTTCTCTACTAACTATGTAAGGTCTTCCATGTTCCTTGTATTCCTCTTTCCCTATATATACTATCTTTATCATAGCCTCTCCAATTTGAATTACAGATCCAACATTGAGTTCATCAAAAGAAACACCTTCTATAGTAATGTTTTCAGTAAAGCCCCCATTTTTAACTTCTTCAATTTTATCATAAGGAACCTTTTCCAAAGCTTCTATAGGAAAAACACTCACCTGTCTATCCCAAGCTCCCGCATGACCATCGCCTTCGATACCAAATCCTTCAATTGCATTAATAGAAAAAACTTGAATCTTTTCAACTCCTCTTTTTTCACTAATATTTAACGAAACTACTTTTCCCATAAAAATCTCCTTTCTAATACTAATATCCTCTATTAAATTATTTTTCACATTAATATATATCCTTAAAGAATCAACACATTCTGGGTCTCCACTTATGCCTTCTCCATTTATCTCCTTTATTATTCCTACATTTCTTGGACACATAAAATGATCCATTATAATATCAGTATAATCCTCCGAAAACATAAGTTTTAACTCCTAATTCACTATTTTTCATAGTTTTATATAAAAGCCAAAAATTTTTTCACACATAATCTTTTAAAAACCACAAGCAGGACAAACACATTTGCCCTGCTTATAATTATATTACTATAATTAAAACATTTAAATACAATTATTCATTACAATGTCCTTCATGCTCATGTTCTCTACAAACACTACCAGTTGATTTCAATTCACCATTTATATATTTTTGTGCCATATCATCACATAAACCTTGAGCGCCAACTACTACTTCTATTCCATTCTCACTAAATAGTTGTTGTGCTGTTTCACCCATACCACCTGCAATAATAACATTTACATCTAACTCCTTTAAAAATACTGGAAGATACCCAGGCCTATGTCCTGGATTTGGAGTAAAATTGCTATTTAATGATTTATCTTCTCCTACTTCATATATTGTAAATCCTTCACAATGTCCAAAATGTCCACTTACATATTTTCCTTCGCTTGCAACTGCTATTTTCATTTAAAATTCCTCCCTTTATTTTGATTTAATAAATTTATTTTATCCATATTTAATACATGCACATTTCCATGTTACTCCACATGTTTTCAATAGCTTTTTCTGCTATACTCTCTTTATAAAAAGTTATAGGTTTTAACTCGTTTATAGATTTCATTACAGTATCATCATACGGAATTTTTCCAACTAAAACTAATTCTTTTTCACTAATAAATTTTTCTATTTCTTTTGTCACGTCTTCATTTATATCATACTTATTTACACAAACCATGGTAAAGACTCCAAAGTGTTCACATAAACTTACTACTCTCATTAAATCTTCAAGACCTGATTTTGTAGGCTCTGTAACAACTAACACTGAATTTGATCCTGTTATTGAAGATATTACGGCACATCCAATACCTGGTGAACCATCTATTATAGTTAATTTCTCATTCTTATTAAATCTTTTGCCATTTTTTCTTAAATGACTTATTAATTTTCCTGATCCATCACCACCTATCTCCATTTCCGCCCTTGAAATTATTCCTTTATCAAGCTTTGTTATAAATGTATCTGCAGTCTTTTCATCCTTTAACTCTACAGCATTTTCTGGACATACTAATGTGCATACTCCACATCCCTCGCAAACAAATGGATCTACAATAAAATTTTTTATAGCATTAAATTTGCAAATATCTTGACACTTTCCACACTCACTGCAAGTCTCTTCATTTATTACTGCTTTTTTACCACCTATGAATTCACCCTTTTCAATATCTTTACCTTTGTAAAACAAATAAAGATTGGGGGCATCTACATCGCAATCTATTCTTATTACATCTTTGGCAAGTTCAGATAATGCTGTTGCAATAGTAGTTTTTCCTGTTCCACCTTTTCCGCTTAAAACTACTAACTCCAAGCTAGCACCCCCTTTGTTTCTTTTGAAAGGTTATCGAATAGAATTTTATGATGTAAATCATCATATAGTATTTCTCCTTTAGAATAGAGTACTGCTGTAGCTTTACTATAAGGAATCGTACCTATTAGATCTATATTTTCTTCTCTACAATATTGTTTTATAATGTTTTCTTTTTCATCATCTTTATTTATAACTATACCAAAAGGTATATTATACATTCTTACAAGTTCTACTGCCATTTTCAAATCGTGAAGCCCAAACTCGGAAGGCTCCGTAACAAGTATTGCCCCATCTGCATATTTTAAAGCATTTACTACATTGCAAGAAGTCCCAGGTGGACAATCAATTAAATTTATTTCACCTGACAAGTTTTTAAGTAATTCTTTAATAATAGGTACTGCCATAGGCTCACTTATATTTAAAACACCTCTGCTGCAGTTTATCTCTCTAGCTGTACCTTTTTCAATTTTACCTATCTCTCTTTTATCATAAGTTACAGCTTCATATTTACATACAATTTCACAAGCCCCACAGCCATGACATAGCTTTTGAAAAAGCATAATATCATCCTTAACTTTTGCAAGGGAATTAAATTGACATACGTTTACACAAGCTCCACAAGAAGTACAACTATTATCATCTATAATAGGATATTCAACCATAACTTTTTCCTCTGTACTTATATCTGGTTTTAAGAATAGAAAGCCATTTGGTTCTTCTACATCGCAATCAATATAATTTGCTTTTAGTGCAAGAGCTAGATTAGTTGACACTGTAGTTTTGCCCGTGCCACCTTTTCCACTAAGTACTGCTATGTTCACTATATAATCATCTCCAATCTAGTGACTTCCTCCATGATGCACAGGCCCAGACACTTTTATTTCTTCGAGCTCATCATTTTTATATTTTTCAAGCACTAAACTTATAGCTATATTTGCACACTTATATGCTTTAATTCCAGATTTTTCAACTATTTCAAAAGCATTAGGCCCAAGATTTCCTGTAATAATTACATCTACTTTTTCATCTACTAATTGATTCGATGCAGCAATACCTGCTCCCCCACTGGAATTCTGACCTTTATTTTCTAAAACTTTAATCTCTTCACTTTCAGTATCATGTAGTTGGAAATACTCACATCTTCCAAATCTCATATCAAGCAAATCGTCAAGATTTTTTCCTGTTGCTGAAATTGCTATTTTCATTGCTATCCCTCCAAACCCTCTATTATATTTGTTACTATAGGATTAAAAATTAATTCAAGACTTTCATTTACACTTTCATACCAGTAATCACTTAAATTACTTATGCTATTTAGCATAGGAAGCTCTCCTAATAGTTTTAGATTCATTTCTTCTAAAAACTTATTTGTATTTTCTCCATTAAAAAGCTTTATTTTTTTACCACAATCAGGACAAGTTATATAGCTCATATTTTCAATGACACCTAAAATATTAATATTCATCTTTCTTGCCATATTTACAGCCTTTGAAACTATCATAGAAACAAGATCCTGTGGTACAGATACCATTACTATTCCGTTTATTGGAATAGACTGCATCACTGTTAACGCAACATCACCGGTTCCTGGAGGCATATCGATTATTAGATAATCAAGTTCTTCCCAAAGAACATCTGTCCAAAACTGCTTAACTGCACCTGAAATTATCGGACCTCTCCAAATTACAGGATCATCTTCTTTCTCAGTTAGAAAATTTAATGACATAACTTTTATGCCGTCAAAATTTTCAACAGGTAAAATTCCTTGTTCAATAACTTCAGCTTTCTTACCCTTTAATCCAAGAAGTCTTGGCACACTCGGTCCTGTTATATCAGCATCTAAAACTCCTACACTATATCCTAACTGTTTTAAATGTTTGGCAATAAGAACAGAAATCGAAGATTTACCTACCCCTCCTTTTCCACTCACAACACCTATAATTTTTTTCACATTGTTTAGTGGATTGTTTTCAATCATACAATTTTCCTTATCTTTTGAACATCCTTCACTTGATGGGCATGTGCTGCACTCTGCCATAAAATCATCTCCTACGTTAAATTGATTATTAGCATTTGCCAATTTAATTTTACTATTATTTTATATTATTGTCAAATGCCAAAAATATAAAAAAGGTAAACTTATTTTATATAAAGAAAAGTGCTATCTCCTGTTTTAGAAATGCACTTTCTTTGTATTTTTATATTCATTTATTCAAAGATATAAATTATTAGTATACATAAAATAATCTTCTTTTTCGCTTCATTAACGAAAGATAGCCTTAAATTTTTCTTATAATTATAGGTTTTAATCTAGAGTTCTCTGATACATATTTTTCATAAAATTTAATAATTATTAATGAAATAATAAAAAATATTATTCCACAGAATATAGCAGTTATTTGTGAATTTATTCCTAACGTTCCTGAAATATGCCAGCCTGCAACAGCACCTAAAACTGCAAGCACTAGAGGCAAAATAAAAACTATAAATGCAACTCTTATCATGCCTACTTCCTTTGCTTCAAAGATCACTTTATCTCCTACATTTGCATTGACCTCATTTTTCACTTCAATTACTGACTTTGAAACACCTTCACCTTGACAGCAATAGGCACTATCACAACTAGTATGACTAACAGGTCTTACTAAAGCCAACTCTCCTCTTGCCTCTGTTACGATTCCTATAAGTTCATTCTTCATTTTATCAGCTCCATCATAAATTATATTGTATCAATTGTCTTGTAAATTTTTACCAAAAATTTTCAGAATCACCTTTTATATAAGCGGTACATCATGTAATTTACTATCTTGTCCTTAATAAAATAATAATGTTTAGATATGCACATTTGTATCTTTTGTATTTTAGTTTTTGTTCTTTTTTCCTCATAATCTTGAATTGCCAGTTTCAAAGCACTTACTCCTAGATTTGAACAATGCTTCTTTTCTTCTGGTAGTCCATCCAGAGCATCAATAACATCTTGTTCTTTAATCTTTAATGCTTCTTCAAGTGTTTTCCCTTTTGCAAGCACAGATGTTATGCTAGAAGTTGCAACCGCTGCACAACAGCCAAATACAAGGTAACTGATTTTTTTGATAACACTATTTTCTACTTTTATAAACATTCTCAAGGAGTCTCCACAGGATGGATCTCCAACTGTACTTTCACCATTAGCATCTAACATCCGATGAGCATTTTGTGGATTTCTAAAATGCTCCAATACTTTTTTTGAATATATGTTGTCCACCTCCCCTCATTGTCTACTAATAGTTTACATTCGTTACCTTCATACATAATTTAATTTACTTAGCAGTTCATCAAGGTTAAGTTTATACTTTTCTGCAACATTTTCAATTGAATCAAATAAGTTATTACATAACACGCATTCCCCTGAGACTGTATCATATTGATGAAAAACATCCTCTGTTTTAGGATACTTCTCAACCACATCCAACAATGTCATTTTCTGAGTAATCATTTATTTTGCCTCCATAATTTTTAACTTTCTTTACACAATATCATTATAGCATATGCTAATTATATATCAATTTTTATTTTATAAAAAAATTTACTCAGGCATTTCCTTTCATCATGCCTGAGTAATAAACAACATTAATAAATTATTTCAGCGTTATCTTTTTAAATCCACCAAAATTTTTTGCCATTTCTGAATAAAGTTCTTTTCCAAGAAGAGTTTTATATATTTCATCAGCTTTTTTCTCTGGATCAACATCCTTAAATTTTTCAGGATAAAGAACCTTGCCAAGATAATAAGCATCTGCCATAGCAGTTTCAATATTTGTAGTATAGAAATTATACGGCATTTGTGAATATAATTCTCCATTTTTAACTGCTGAAAGATTATTATAGTAACTTGGATTCTTCTTATAATCCTCTTGTACTACCTGTAGTCCTCCCTCATCTATAAATATCTTATCTGGATTCCATTTGAGTAATTTTTCCTTATCTATCATAATAGATCCTGTCTTTCCTGTCTCATCCACTACATTTTTTGCATGTACAGCCTTAAACAAAGAATAGTTTCCTTGAGTACTTTCAATACCATGAGAACCCTTCATACTAACTGCTCCAGCATATGTACTTGGTTTTTCATTTTCGGCAATATCTTTAGTTCTCTTATCTAGGTCATTTTTACAATTTTTTATATAATTAACTACTTCCTGTGCTCTGCTTTCGCTGCCAGTGATTTTACCTATAATTTCTAGAGAAATATTTACATCAGAATCAAAAGTAGATTCTTTTCCATAGCTTAGCACTACAACAGGTATATTAGTTTTTGATTGTAACTCATCAGCAGAAGCCTTATCAATAGAATAAGTAGTAAAAATTACATCTGGCTTAACGGAAAGTATTTTTTCAGGATCTGCTGCATTATTGGGTCCTCCGGAACCAATAGTTGTAAGCTTTGAAATATCCGGATTTATCATCATATACGGCTTACCTATAGGACTACCTTTCTCTATCTGTTCAACACCAGCTAAATTTTTAGAACCATTTACATAGCAATAAAGCCTCAAGGCTCCAGGTCCAATAGCTACAACTTTACTTGCCTTTGAATTCAAAGTAATTTCCCTTCCTAGTAAATCCTTTACAGTTATCTTTTCAAATTTTGAAACGGTGGTTTCAGCAGTTTTAGACGCACAACCTCCAAGTAAAAATATCGTTGTAAATATCATTACAAGCAACAAGCTTGAAAACTTTCTACGCACAATTATTTCCTCCTAATTCAATTATATATATCCTGCATTAATACTCTATAATGGCACAACCACAAGATTGTTTCTACATCTCTCAATTGCTACTGGAACAGAATAAACACTTTCAATATTTTCAGAAGTCATTACTTCAGGTCCACCCACAGCAAAAATATTTTCATCCTTTAAAAGAACAAATTTATCAGCAAATCTTATTGCAAGGTTCAAATCATGTACTATCATTATTGCAGCAATTTGCTGACTTTTAACTATCTCCCTTATTATCCTTATAACTTCAAGTTGATTTTTTAAGTCCAAATTACTTGTAGGTTCATCTAAAAGAAGTACATTAGGCTCCTGTGCAAGTGCCCTTGCAATTACAACCTTCTGCAATTCTCCACCACTCAGCTCATCCAAATATCTTAAAGAGTACTCTTCAAGTCCAAGCATTTTAATAGCATTATTAGCTATTTCAATATCCTTTTCTGTAATATTCCACTTAATATAAGGCTTTCTTCCCAGAAGTACCGAATCAAAAACAGTAGTTCTCATACTAACCTGCTGTTGTGCAACATAACCTATCTTTTGAGCAAGCTTTACAGGATTAAGCTTGAAAACTTCATCTTTTCCAACTACCACAGTACCAGCTTGTACTTTTAATATTTTATTTATGCATTTAAGAAGCGTAGATTTACCGGCACCATTTGTACCTAAAATTGCAAGACATTCTCCCTTTTCTACAGAAAAATTAATATCTTTTAGAATAGATCTGCTTGGATATTTAAAGCTTAATCCCTTTACTGATAAAATCATTTTCTCTTATACCCCCTCATAAGCAAATATAAAAACATAGGTGCACCAAGAAATGAGGTAATAGATCCTACTGGAAGTACTACTGGTGACACTATAGTTCTTGCAAGAGTATCCGAAACAAGAAGCAAAAGCGATCCCATAAGGGCAGAGGATGGAATTAAAAAACGATGATCCCCTCCAATAAGTCTTCTCATTATCTGAGGACCTATAAGTCCTATAAATCCAATAATACCAAGAAATGAAACTGCAGCAGCAGTAATTAAGGAAGAAACAAACAATCCTCCGAACCTCACTCTTTCTACATTTACGCCAAGGCTTTTTGCCGCTTCTTCTCCGCTATCCATAGCATTATAATCCCACTGCCTTATTATAAAATAAATCGTCGAAGTTATAATAAGAATTGCCATTATAATTACTTCTCTCCAAGAAGCGCGTCCAAGATCTCCAAAGGTCCAAAAGACAACTGCAGCTACCTGCACGTCTTGTGCAAAGTATTGAATAAGTGTAATTCCTGCTGAAAAAAGTGATCCTATAGCTACACCTGCAAGAAGCACAGCCTCCGAAGAAAGAGATCTAAGTGTTGCTATCATTAAAATAATAAAAGTTGCTACCATTGAAAATCCAAAGGCACAAATAGTAACTATATATGGATTATTTATAAGAACTGCATCTGCACTACTGCTTTTTATACTTCCTGCTCCAAATACTATAATAGCAAGATTGGCACCAAAAGCCGCTGCACTAGATATTCCTGAAGTTGATGGTGACGCTAAGGGATTTCTTAAATTACTCTGCATTACACAGCCTGCAACAGATAATCCTGCACCTGCTATAATTGCAGCCAAAACTCTTGGAAGACGTATATTCCAAATTACAACATTAGAAAGCTCGGTTCCCTTTCCTAAAACAGCCATTATAACCTGATAAGGTTTAATATTTGAAGAACCAGCACATATTGAAAATATAGAAAATACTATGATTAACAATATGACAAGTGAAATTATAATCTTTTTTCTTCCCGTGTATTGCTTATAACTTTGATTTATCTCTAAGTTCAATTTTTATCAATTCCTTTACTTGTTATGCATTTTATATCCATATTAAAAACCTCTAGAATATTCTTTAAAGCAATCTATACATACCTTTTTACCATCCATTATTCTAATTCTATGCTCTGCAGTGCTTTCTCCGCACACTTCACAAGTTATGTTATTAAACAATCTAGCTTTCTCTGGAACATGAAAATTTGGTTTTTTAAAATCAAACAATTCATCACAGGATGCATCAAGCATATATTCCATATCCTTTTGTCTATCACCAGTTCTATTCCAAGATTTTAGAACTATTCTTAAAGCATCGCCATTTTTTCTATTAAAAAACGAAAAAGCCATCTTACCAGCATCCTTGTATATTAAATTACCTTTACCTATAGAGCATCCTGTTATAACCTGTACTGCATCAACACCACAAGCATCATTTTCAGTTATACAAACAATTTCTTCGTCCTTTGAAAAGGATAATCCCATTTTTTCCTTAGCTGCCTCACTAACCTTAAAACCTATTGCCAATCCTGGACATTCATGTCCGTGAAACTCCACACATTTTTCCCATAATTCTTTATTCATAATATTTCCTCCTTAAAGTTTTGCTATTTACTAGTTGTTTTTAACTAGCAAATGCCAATTTATATTTTAGATATTTAACTAGCAATATTCATGCCAGTTTATATAAAGATATATGCTAATTGTAAAATCGTTAAGAAAATAGATTCTAGCGAAGCATCTTCTGATATTAACTTTTATTTTTTAAAACAAAAGTTTCATTTTGAAAAAATACGGTCTCTTTTTGAGAATATTTTATCATTTTGGAACTAAGATTTCTAACAAGTTTCAAAAATATATAAAGTCCACAATTGTTTCACAAATTCAGATAATAGTGCTGTTATAATGAAATTGTAAACGAGGAAAAAGTTAATATACAGCACGATTCAAATTATAAAAATATAAAGGAGTTGTAAATTATGAGATACGGTTATCACCTAGGATTAGGTCTTTATAGTCCCTACATTATGACCTTAACAATCCTCCTAATTGCCTTAATTGTTTATTTAGTCTTAAAACAAAAATCAGTTCCCCCAAGCAGATATTTTATTAAACTTTTAGATGTTTTAAAGGGAAAATATGCTGAAGGTCTTATTACTTATGATGAATATGCTAAACGTAAAGTTATTATTGAAAATTGTGACTTTCTATCTCCATATTCCTTGATACTTCTTGAAAGATATGCAAAATGCGAAATAGATACTACCGAATTATTCCGTATTAAAAAAATTGTTGAAAATGAAAATATTGATGTTCAAACTCGTGAAAACTTATCAAAAGGAGTGAATAATTATGAAAAATAACTTAGTTAAAAGCCTTCGTTATGTAATATTAGCGGCTATTCTTATTTTTGTTACTATACAATCCTACTTACATGTTACTATTGGCGGTAAAGACTACGCATCAATCCATGCATTATGTCCTTATGGCGCACTAGAGTCCTTGTATAATTTAAGCTTTAGTGGTACTTTTATACAAAAAATTTTCTCTGGTACCTTTATACTGTTTGGTCTAACATTAATCCTTGCACTTATCTTTAGAAGAAGCTTCTGCGGCCTTATTTGTCCATTCGGAACTATTCAAGAACTTTTTGGTAAGCTTGGCAAGAAGCTCTTTAAGAAAAGATTTGAATTACCTAAAAAAATAGACAATCCTTTAAGATATTTAAAATATGTTGTTCTCTTTATAACTCTATACTATAGCTGGAAAACTGCAGGGTTATGGATGTCTCCTTATGATCCATGGACTGCTTATGGACATGCAGGTGAAGGCTTAAATTCCATCATAGAAGAATTCCCAATTGGATCTATATTATTACTAATTACTATTATAGGTTCAATGTTATATGATAGATTCTTCTGTAAATACCTTTGCCCTATGGGTGCCTTTTATGGAATAGTATCAAAAGTAAGCCCTGGAAAAATTACTAGGGATGAAAATACTTGTGTAAATTGTGGATTATGTAATAAAAATTGTCCTGTAAACATTAAGGTTTCTGAAAGCAAAGTAATCAAATCTGCTGAATGTCTAAATTGCCAAAGCTGTATATTATCTTGCCCAATGAAAGATACACTTAAATTTAAATTCTTCGGTAAGGGAATTGCACCTATAACAGTTATAATTATTGTAATTTCAATATTCTTCGGTGGCATAGGAATTACTAAGCTGACTAATGTATATCAGACAACTCCAGCACCTATAACCTCTTCTACAACTCTTAATCCAGAAGAAATTAAAGGTTACATGAGCATTGAAGATGTTTCCACTGCTTTAAAAATAGATTTAAAGGAAGTATATAAAAAGCTAAATATACCTACTACAGTACCAAAAGAAACTAAATTAAAAGATGTTAAGAACTTTGTACCAGATTTTGAAGTTGAAACAGCTAGAGAAAGTTTAAAGTAAAATCGGCTAATTTATTGTATAGTTTTTACTACCATAGTATAATTTAATCATAAATCACAGATTATTACATTCTAAGATTTACCAATCACATCAAAAGGAGTGAATATCATAATGAATAATTTCGAAAAAATGAGCATTCTTGAATTAGAAAAAAAGCTTAAAAAACTTAAAGACTCTCTTGAAGACATAGAAGAAGAAAGATCTCTTGTACTAGGTCAGACAGGTATCCATTTACCAGGTACTACAGTGAAGAAATTTGAAGCTGAAATAGAAGAAACAACTCAACGTATTAATGAGTTAGAAGAATTATTACAGAAAAAACGTTCTATCTAACATCTATGGGATAAGCGATCTACTAATTTAAAACAATAAAAAAATTAGGCTTCATCTCTCCTTATCAAAGTATATGAAAAAAATTCTATTGTAGTAGCTGAACAATATTCTATTAGCTAAAAAGAGGTTAATCTAGATTATTTAGTTTAACCTCTTTTAACTATTATTATCAATATGCTATAACCCATCACAATTACAGCCTTTCTCTTATATAATGGCGTATCATAAATCTCACAATATCATTTCCATTATTTACCATTTTGTCAATAAGTCATTTATTAGCTCTTATATGTTTATCTGATTAACTTTTATTTTAGAATTTTTTTATTAAAAAGTATTGATTTATACATCATTGTATCGTAATATATAAATATATAGATTTAAAAATATGTTTTGCGAGGTATAAAACTATGGATAAAGATTTTACAAAATACGATGATAAAGTAGAAATTCTTAAAGTATTGGCACATCCTATTAGGCTATGCATTGTTAAAGGATTATTAGAAAAGGGGGAGTGCAATGTTGGATATATGCAAGATTGCCTTGGAATACCTCAATCTACCTTATCTCAACACATACAAAAGCTAAGAACAGCCAAAGTCATTGAGGGCAAACGAAATGGGCTTGAAGTTCACTATAAAATTTATAATCCATTAGTTATTAAATTGCTTGAAACTTTGTTCTAAATTCTATATAAAATTAAATTTAAAGTAATTCTAAAAATAATTTTTAAGAGTTTAATTAATAATAGAAATATATACTTAAAGGGAGGAATTTTCATGAGTAAAAAAATATTAGTTGTTGGTGGAGTTGCAGGTGGAGCATCTACAGTTGCAAGGCTTAGAAGATTAGATGAAAGTGCAGAAATAGTAATGTTTGAAAGAGATGAATATATATCTTTTGCAAATTGTGGTTTACCTTATTATATAGGTGAAACAATTAAAGAAAGAGAAAAGCTCTTAGTTCAAACACCTGAAAGTATGCACGATAGATTCAATATTGATGTAAGAATTAATAGCGAGGTCATTGCCGTTGATGTTAACAAAAAGATAGTAAAAGTAAATAGTAAAAAGAAAGGAATCTACGAAGAAAGTTATGATTATTTAGTATTATCTCCTGGTGCAAAAGCTATTAGACCAAACATCGAAGGTATAAACAGTAACAGAATTTTCACCTTAAGAAACATCCCTGATACAGATAACATAAAATCATTAGTTGATAAAAAAGGGATAAAAAGTGCTGTTGTCATCGGTGGTGGCTATGTAGGTGTTGAAATGGCAGAAAACTTAAAAGAAAAAGGTCTAGAAGTTACTTTAGTTGAAGCCGCACCTCATATTCTTGCACCATTTGATTCAGATATAGTAGTTACAGCCGAGAAGGAACTTACAGAAAATGGAATTGAGTTATTATTAAATGATGGAGTGAAATCTTTTAAAGACAATGAAAATAGTATTGAAGTTACTCTAAATAGTAATACCAAAGTTACTGCTGATTTAGTAATATTAGCTATTGGTGTAACTCCTGATACTAATTTTATAAAAGATAGTGGAATAAAGCTTGGAGTTAAAGGACATATATTAGTAAACAATAAAATGGAAACAAATATAGAAAATGTCTATGCTGTTGGCGATGCAATTGAAGTCGTTGATTTTGTTAACAACCAAAACACTGCAATACCTTTAGCTGGACCAGCAAATAAACAAGGAAGAATAGTTGCAGATAATATAGTAGGATTAAATTCAAATTATAAAGGTACTCAAGGTACTGCAATAATTAAAATTTTTGGTCTAACGGCTGCAAGCACAGGAAATAATGAAAGAACTCTAAAGAGATTAAATATACCTTATAAAGTTATTTATGTACATCCAGTATCTCATGCATCTTATTACCCTGGTGCTCTTCCTCTAACATTAAAACTTATATTTAATGATGAAGGCAAAATTTTGGGTGCTCAAGCTATAGGCTATGATGGAGTTGATAAAAGAATTGATGTTATTGCTACAACAATGAGACTTGGTGGCTCAGTGTCAGATTTAACAGAACTTGAATTGTGTTATGCACCACCATTTTCTTCAGCAAAAGATCCTGTAAATATGGCTGGCTTTGTAGCCGAAAATGTTCTTTCTGGAAAAATGGAAGTTATCACTCCAGAAGAATATTCTAATTATAATAAAGAAAATACTATTCTTTTGGATGTACGTACAGATATAGAATTTAATAATGGTCATATTGAGGGTGCTTTAAACATTCCAGTAGATGACCTAAGAGAAAGACTCGGAGAGCTAGATAAAAATAAGGAAATAATTGAGTATTGCCAGGTTGGTCTTAGAGGATATGTTGCATCAAGAATATTATCTCAAAATGGATTTAAAGTTAAAAATATAACTGGCGGATACAAAAGTATGTCGATTTTAAATTTTATTCCTAAAAAATCCGAAGAAAATAATTCTAAAAAACTAGTTTTAGATCAAGATACGCAGGTAGTAAAGTCTGAATTAGCTTCAAATGGTTTAAATTATGACAAAAGTCTTGATGCTTGCGGTCTTTGCTGTCCTGGTCCACTTATGCAAGTTAAAGCGTCTATAGATGATTTAACGGATGGTCAGGTTCTTAAGGTAACCGCTTCTGACCCTGGTTTTTATGAAGATATAAAAGCATGGTGCCAAAGAACTAACAATGAACTTGTTAACTTAAGTAAGGATAAAGGTAGTATTACTGCCTTTATAAAAAAAAACAGCAATAGAGCTAAAGTAGCAAATAATATTGAGTATGCTACACCTGTAAAAGATAATAAAACGTTAGTTGTATTTAGTGGAGACCTAGATAAAGCAATAGCTTCCTTTATCATAGCAAACGGAGCTGCATCAATGGGTAAAAAAGTTACTATGTTCTTTACCTTCTGGGGATTAAATATTCTAAGAAAACACGAAAAAGTATCTGTAAAGAAAAGCCTTATGGATTCCATGTTTGGCTTTATGATGCCAAGAGGCAGCAAGCGATTAAAGCTATCCAAAATGAACATGATGGGTATGGGTGGAAAAATGATAAGAATGGTTATGAAAAATAAAAATGTAACTTCTCTTGAAGATCTAATTAAATCAGCCGTAGATAGTGGTATAGAGATAGTAGCTTGTCAAATGTCTATGGATGTTATGGGACTTAGCAAAGAAGAGCTTATTGATGGAGTTAAAATAGGCGGCGTTGGCTATTACTTAGGCGAAGCTGAGGATTCAAATGTTAACTTATTTATCTAATTGCGTTCAAGTATATTTTACTTAATCAAACCTATAAACTAGTATTAAGTAAAGTTAATACATCTTAATGGGGCTGTCGCACTATAAAGCAGAACCGCCGAAAGTCAACTTATACGCAGGGATATATTGACATTCTGGAAGACACATTTAAATACTTTGACAAGTCT
>NZ_JAEEGC010000067.1 GCF_019207025.1 Clostridium thailandense
TGCCCATGTCATTGCAATTTTTTTACCTTTAAGATTTTCTATACCGCCAAATTCATGAATAATATGGAGCATATCAGCCATTGATTGAGTTGGATGGTCTATATCACATTGAAGGTTAACTAATGTAGGTCTTTGTTCTAATATTCCATCTTCATTTCCTTGTTTTACAGCATCTGAAACTTCATGCATATACTTGTTTCCCTTACCTATGAACATATCATCTCTGATACCGATAACATCAGCCATAAATGATATCATGTTTGCTGTTTCACGTACAGTTTCACCGTGGGCTACCTGTGACTTTCCTTCATCTAAGTCTTGAACTTCAAGTCCCAACAAGTTACAAGCACTTGCAAAGCTAAATCTTGTTCTTGTTGAATTATCACGGAATAATGATATAGCTAATCCACTATCAAAAATTTTAGAAGATATATTATTTTCCCTCATCTTACGTAGTATATCTGCTATTGTAAATACAGCTTTAAGTTCATCATCTGTCTTTTCCCATGTTAAAAAAAAGTCATTGCTATACATATCTTTGTAATTTAAATTTTCTAACTTTTCAATTAGTTTTTTAATTTCTTCCATAATTGTCCTCCCAATTCTCAAAATGTTAATTGAATTTAATCCCTTAATTAATTGAATATATCTGTGATTAGAAATTAATTGCTTTTACTGACTGGTTAATCTAATTTTATAATGTGAAAATAATTTTGTCAACATTCAAATTATTTAACCTTTTACCTTTTTCCACATATACCAATAATTATTTTAATACAAAGCAACAAACTCGAAACATTTACTTATTTCTTTATTTTTTATTGTGATAATATTGACAATGTATATATAATATAGTTAAATTAAAATATATCAACTGATTGGTTAGTCAGTTGAGTTTTAGATAATTGATATTAAATATGCCTCAATATGCAAGTCATGAAATCGTATACACCACTAGATTCGTTTTAAAATCTATTAGGTCCATCGTAATTTCGTAATTAATACTTAAACGCCAAAAATTTAAGTATTAAAATAAAATTTCATTAGGGGGTTACATATATGTCAGAAGAAAATAGCAAAAAAAACGTAGATGAAGTAGATCAAATTCTTCCAATTAATCAACTTATTACTTTAGGTCTTCAACACGTACTTGCAATGTATGCAGGTGCAGTAGCAGTACCAATAATTATAGGTGGAGCTGTTGGTTTGACACCAGAACAGTTAGCACTTTTAGTAGCCGCAGATTTGTTCACTTGTGGTATTGCAACTATACTGCAGTCAATGGGAATTGGACCATACATAGGAATAAAGTTACCAGCGATTTTAGGATGTACATTTGCAGCTGTCGGGCCATTAATTATTGTGGGTAAAAGCCTCGGAATGCAAGCAGCATATGGTTCTATTATTGTATCTGCAATAGTGGTTGTATTAATTGCACCACTATATGGAAAGATATTGAGATTTTTCCCTACTGTTGTTACAGGTAGTGTTGTTACTATGATTGGACTTTCATTAATAAATGTTGGCATTACCAGCTTCGGTGGCGGTTCAGGTGCCAAAGATTTTGGAAGTATATCTAATCTTTTATTAGGTACATTTGTAATGATAGTTGTACTATTGTCAAATAAATACTTTAAAGGTTTCTTCCAAGCAATCTCTATTCTTAATGGTATTATCTTAGGAACTATAGTAGCAGCCTTCATGGGAAAAGTAGATTTCTCAGTAGTAGCAAATGCAAAATGGATAAGTTTTGTTCATCCTTTTACCTTTGGTATGCCTAAATTTGATCTTGGTTCAATAATTATGATGACATTCGTTATGTTAACAGTAATGATAGAATCAACTGGTACTTTTCTTGGAATTTCTAAGATTTGTGAAAGAAAGATTACTGAAAAGGATATTGTACACGGAATTAGAGCCGAAGCAATAGCAACAGTTTTAGGAGGAATATTTAACTCATTTCCTTACACAACCTTTAATCAAAATTTAGGACTTCTAGCTTTAAGTAAAGTAAAAAGTCGTTTTGTTGTAATTACTTCTGGTATAATTCTTATTTTGCTTGGATTAATTCCTAAATTTGCAGCTATAGCTACAATTATTCCTGAACCTGTTATAGGTGGAGCTACAACTGTAATGTTTGCAATGGTTGCAGTAGCTGGAATACAAATGCTTTCAAATGTAGATTTTAATAAAAACTCTAATATGCTAGTTGTTGCATGTTCTATAGGAATAGGTCTTGGAATAACTGCTGTCCCTACTTTGCTTGATCATACACCATCAATTTTTAAATCAATTTTTAGCAGCGGCATAGTATCTGCTTCTGTAGTGGCCGTAATCCTTAACGCCTTTTTAAATCATGGTGAAAAAGTTCATAGTGATTTAGATACTCATGGAGATCAATCTAATACAGTTAGTTCCAGCACAGTTTAATTATAAATCAAGAAAGTTGTTGAACTTAGACAAACACGGCCGATACTTAACTTATGCTCCGGGATAGATTATGACTTGTTCTCAAAGTTTATATATTTTTATCAAAATGATAATATATTTAATTAATTATTATAAGCAAAGCTTACTACAATATAGGATTTTATTATCATAATGATAATTTTTATCAGTATGATAATAAAATTCTTAACCATGTACCATTCTACTGCTCATATATTACTCGTCAATATACGAAGTAAATAGAATTTCCCAATATTTATAGTCAATAAAATTCGATTAAAAACTTAGAACCTGTTAGTTTACTAGCTAATTATATGCCATTAAATATTTATTTGAAATTTTTGTTTTTTGGCATATTAATTGCTTATAATATTTATATAAAATATATTAAATATGCTTATAGATACACACATCAGACAATTAACTTATGCGCAAGTATATGTTAATTGTCTGCTATGGACATCTATAATAAAAGGACGGTTAGATATGTTTAATGAACTTGTAATTGTAAGAGGTGGAGGAGACATAGCCTCAGGAACAATTCAGAAACTGCATAGAAGTGGATTTAAGGTTCTAGTACTGGAAGTACCAAACCCTACTTCAATAAGAAGAACTGTTTGCTTTAGTGAAGCTATATATGAAAAACAAATTACAATCGAAGGTATTACATCTGTTTATGCTTGTAATATGAAAGAAATTAAGAAGGCATGGTTAGAAAATAAGATACCAGTGGTTGTAGACCCAAATGGTCTATATATAGATGTTTTTAAGCCTGGGATTTTAGTAGATGCAATTCTAGCGAAAAAAAACTTAGGTACTAATATAAATATGGCTAGTATAACTATAGCTCTAGGACCAGGCTTTGAAGCCGGAAGAGATGTAGATGCAGTGATTGAAACTATGAGAGGACACAATTTAGGCAGAGTTATATTAAAAGGCTATGCTAAGAAAGATACAGGAATTCCCGGCGATATAATGGGATACTCAAAAGAAAGAGTAATATACAGTCCTTGCTCTGGTATTATTAGAAATATTTGTAATATCGGAGATGTAGTTAAAGCTAACGATATAATTGCTTATGTAGATGATATGGAGGTTAAGGCTAGTATCAGTGGACTATTAAGAGGACTTATAAGGGATGGAAGTAGTATTACAAAGAAACTTAAAATAGCGGATATTGATCCAAGAATTACAGAAAAACAAAATTGTTATACAATTTCAGACAAGGCAAGAAATATTGGTGGTGGGGTATTAGAAGCTATATTATATCTGAAAAATAACAGAAACTACGGGGTGTGTGGCTATGGAAGAAAAGATATTAAAAGAAGTATATGAAAGCTTACGTAGGGGAGAAAGAGTTGCTCTAGCTACTATAACTGATTCTTCGGGATCTGCTCCAAGAAAATCAGGATCTACTATGGCTGTATGGAAAGATGGTAGAATATTAGGGTCCGTTGGAGGAGGAATAGTTGAACATAAGGTTATTCTTAAAACTATAGAATGTATTAAAAAACTTGAAAGCGCTAACTTTGAATACGTATTAAGTGAAAAAGGCGGCCTAGATGCACAATGTGGCGGAGAAATTAAAGGTTTTATAAAAGTTTTTAATCCTAGTCCAAAACTTCTTATAGCAGGTGCAGGCCATATAGGTCAACAACTTCATAAGCTTGGAAAAATATTAGGCTTTTATACCGTTATCTTTGATGATAGAGAAGAACTTGTAAATAGCACAGTATTTGATGATGCAGATGAGATTGTTATAGGAAACATAGGAGATACTCTAGCTAAATATGAAGTCACTGAAAATACTTATATAACGATAGTTACAAAAGGCCATAGATCCGATAGTGATGCACTTATGGCCTCAGTATCTAGGAAAGCTGCTTATGTAGGAATGATTGGTAGTACTAAAAAAATACTTTTCATTATGCAGAACTTGATTAATGCTGGAGTACCTAAAGAAGACCTTCAAAAAGTATACTCTCCAATGGGATTAAATATAGCCTCAGAAAAGCCTGAAGAAATAGCGTTAGGTATCTTAAGTGAGATATTGCTCATTAGAAATAAAGGCTCATTAGATCACATGAAGAATTTAAAAAGAATAAATATTTAATATGCTAAAGTATATTATTACTTATAATTTTTTCAGTAAATCAATTTAAAGGAGGAATTAACATCATGGAAAAAACGATAATAAGTACAAAAGCTGCTCCAGGTGCAGTAGGACCTTATTCTCAAGCTGTTAAAGCTGGAAATTTAGTATTTACATCAGGACAACTTCCACTAAACCCAACAACAGGAGAACTAGTTGGAAATGACGTTAAAAAAGCTGCTGAACAATCATTAGAAAACGTAAAGGCTATTCTTGAAGCAGCAGGAACATCGTTAGATAAAGTCATTAAAACAACTGTATTCGTAAAAAATATGAGTGATTTTGCTGCTGTTAACGAAGTTTACGCAAAGTATTTCCAAAAGGATATGCCTGCAAGATCATGTGTACAAGTAGTACTTCCAAAAGACGCTTTAGTTGAAATAGAAGTAGTTGCACTAGCTGAATAAAACCATAAAAAGAGTGGCTTAATGTCCACTCTTTTTTATATTACTCTTCAAATAAACAAATAAATAGCTACCCACTTATAGAGATCCACGGTCGAAAGTAGGTTAGTTTATTCTATATAGATAACCACACCAGACACTTAACTTATACGCAGGGATATATTGACATTCTGGAAGGCACAATTAAATACGTTTGTTATAAGTCTTAGCGAAATATTTTAGAAAGTCTTAGGACTATTGATGTGTCTGAGGTACGAGTTTATCAATGGTTCTTAGACTTTCAAAATACTGAGCTTTAGACTTATAAAAAGTATTTATTGTGCCGGAAGAATGCCAATATATTCTGGAGTATAAGTTAAGTGTCGGCCGTGGATGTCTATAGTGCAGCAGCCACTTCTCTTTCCGTTGTTGGCTCAGAAAGTAGTTTTCCAGCCACGTAGCGTTTTATTATATTTCTGTCATCTCCGCAATATATGAATCTCTGAAGACGTTCCTCAACGCTTCTGAAATCTGTTTCGCCAAGGTCTTCATCACCTATTACAAGAGCATCAAAATCATATCCTTTTTCAAATGATCCTACTTTGCCGAAGAATTCTCCGCCACCTTTTGTTCCCATATAGAAAACTTCTGATGTACTAAGGCATTTTCCAACCTTTCCGCCTTCAAACCACTTCATCTTAGAAGCTTGCACGGCCTGACTCATTACTTTATACATACCTATCTGATGTCCTGCACCTACATCCGATCCAAGTCCTACTTTCACTCCAGCATCAAGAAACTTTCTTACAGGCATTATTCCAGATGATAGGTTGTAGTTAGCATTAGGACAGTGTGCTGAGAAAGCTTTTCTTTTAGCTAGAAGCTCTATCTCGTCTTCTGGACTGTGGACAGTATGAGCCATAATTGTATTTTCATTTAGAAGACCCATGCCATCGTATACTTCACCATAGCTATCAAACTCTGGATGAAGATCTTTTACCCATTCAATTTCTCCCTCATTCTCAGAAAGATGGCTTTGAATCTTAAGATTATACTTTTTTGCAAGGTTAGCTAACCCTTTCATAAGCTTTTCTGAACATGTAGGGACAAATCTTGGAGTTATTATAGGCTTTACTAGTTGATACTTATCCTTAGTCTCTAATATCCACTCTTCTGTAGCTGTCAAAGATTCTTCAGTCGACTCTACATAAAAGTCTGGAGAGTTTCTATCCATATTAACCTTTCCAACATAGGCTCCAATCCCTGCCCTATCAAGGATATCCATTAAAATTTTGGTTCCACTTGTATGGATGGAAGAGAAAAGAACTACACGAGTGGTTCCGTTTCTCCACAATTGTTTTGCAAGATTTGTATAAAGCCTCTTGGAGTATTCACTATCACTGTATTTTGCTTCTTCCGGGAAAGTGTATTTTTCAAGCCATTCCAGCAACTCCTCATCTAATCCAAGACCAATGTTTTGAAATTGAGGAGCATGAAAGTGCATGTCAACGAATCCTGGAATTATTAGTGATTTACCAAAATCTTGTATCTCAATTTCCTTCAAGTTAAATGGAAGTTCTTTATATATTCCATAAACCTTTCCATGAGACTCTACAAGATAGCTGTTTTCATAAATCTCAAATTTTTCAGCAGAACTGGTAAAAATTATATTACCCTTAAGCCCTTTCATACTTATCACCCCTTTTATTCTATCTTAAGCTATTACCAAGTGAATTATAAATAAAATTGAAAGTGCATACATAATAGGATTTAAATCTTTATGCTTACCTGTAACAAGTTTAAGAACAGTATAAGCTATAAATCCAAAAGACATTCCTTCTACAATACTAAAAGTTAAAGGCATCATTATAAGTGTTAAGAATGCTGGCATACCTTCAGTAAAGTCAGTAAAGTTTATGTGAACGATTTCGCTGATCATAAGACATCCTAAGATCATTAATACTGGCGCTGTAGCTGCTCCTGGAACAAGGGCAGTAAGTGGAGTTAAGAATAGAGCACAAAGGAATAAAACTCCAGTTGTTACAGATGTTAAGCCAGTTTTACCACCTTCAGCAACACCAGATGCACTTTCAAGATAAGTTGTAACTGTACATGCACCAAGTAGTCCTCCTATCATTGCCGCAAAGGAACCTGAAAGAAGAGCTCTGTTAATTCCAGGTAAGTTTCCATTTTCATCTAAAAGCCCAGCTTTACCTGAAACAGCAATGATAGTCCCAATATTGTCGAAAAGATCTACAATTGTTATTGTAAAAACTATTGAAACAAGTCCATATTTTACAGCAGCCATAACATTAAGCTTAGCAAATGTATCTGTTGGAAGTGGTGGAATAAAGGAAATAAAATCATGTATGCTTGTTGGCACCTTTGCTACACCCATGAACATTCCAATAATAGTAGTTAGAACTATTCCGATTAAAAAGGCTCCTTTAACGTTTCTTGCCATAAGTATACATATTATTATAAAACCGATTATAGCGAGCAAAGTTGCAGGGTCTTTCAAGTTACCAATTCCTACAATAGTACCTTTAGATGCAATAATTATCCCTGCATTTTTGAAACCAATGAAGGAAATATATAAACCTATACCTACTCCAATTGCTGATTTGAGAACTTTAGGAATACCTTCAATAATTGATTTCGTTATATTAGTTACCGCTAGTATAAAGAATACAACACCAGATATAAATACTGCACCTAAAGCAGTCTGCCAGTTAAGCCCCATACTACCGCACATTACAAAAGCAAACACAGCACCTATACCTAGACCTGGTCCCATCGCCAATGGAAGATTTGCGTAAATTCCCATTAATAAAGTTGCAACTGCTGCTGACAAAATAGTTGCTGCAGTAGCAGCTCCCTTCGGTACACCTGCTGCAACTAGAAATTGACCTGGAATAACAAATATAATATAAGACATTGCAATGAATGTAGTCAGTCCTGCTAGCATCTCAGTTTTAAGATTACTTCCTCTTTCTGATAGACGAAAGTACTTATCCAAAAAACCTTTGTTTTCATTATTTTCCTTCTTTTTCAATTCCATAACCGCCATATTTTTTCCCTCCAAATTTAGTATAAATTAGATTTTGAATTTTTTTAATAAACATAAATATATAACCTCAAAATTTTCATATCTGCTATTTAATTTGGCAACTTTCACAGAATAAAACTCTACTTATAAATTTACAGTTACTTACCACCAATTGGTTACATATCCCTTCAGGTAAGATGTATTTTGAGGTTGTAGGTATAATAACATATTCCCTAGACTAAATTTAACTACCTCCCTTGTCTTTAGTAAATAGTTTCTCCTTTACAAATATATAAAAAACGGGCCACCGAACTAAAAAAGACTACAGAATAACCAAAGCTGAAAATTTCTCATAGCTTGAGGTTATTCTTGTAGTCAGGTAGTTTACGGCAACCCGGTAGAGACTATTAGACCAATTTCCAATATATACAAGATAGCATTTATATATTTTTAATTTTCTTAGATTCCATTTTCTTTCAAAAAGTCTTTTAAAAGATTCATACATACGTTCTTTCTATATTCCTTTGAAACTCTTCCCGCACTTGGGTTTATTGCATCGTCATATGCTTTTAAGTAGTCATTTTTTAAAGCTTTAGCTTCAGCTATAGTCTTTCCTATTAACATGGCATCTATCTCTGGGCGCCTGATTATAATAGGTTCCACTGCTCCAAATGCTGTTGCAATATGCTTAATTATTCCATTCTCTTCATAGAGAAGTGCTGCAAAACCCATTCTAGAGATTGCTAATGCATCTCTAGCACCTATCTTCTTATAGTAGTAGTTGTTAAGGTACTTTTTAGGAATTAAAACTTCAGTTATAAGTTCTCCTTTTTCAAGGTCAAGCTGTTTTCTACCTTTGTAAAAATCTTTAACATAAATGGTTCTCTCAGAATCAGTACTCCTTAGTACCATAAGTGAGTCGGTTGCAAATAATATGAGCACTGAGTCCGCCTTAGCAGATCCATTTCCAATATTTCCACCTATTGTTCCAAAATTTCTTATAGCTGGACCTGCCAAATGTGACATTGCATCTTTTAAAATCTGCGGCGTAATATCAGATTCCTCTATATCAGTAAAAGTAGCTTCTGCACCTATTCTTATATAATCTGAATCTTCTGTAATCATCTTTAGCTCAGATACCTTGTGTAAAAACAGATAAGTTGAATCTCTTTTTTCATCAATCATTAAATCCGTTCCACCGCCGTAAGGTTTTACCTCTTGCTCCTTCATTATTGCTAATGCCTCATCAATTGTTTCTGGCACATATCCATTATTTAACTTTACCATAGTCCTTCACCTTCTTTCGCTGCAATTTCTATTGCCTTAACTATAGCATTATATCCTGTGCAACGACATAGGTTTCCGGATATTCCTCGTCTTATTTCAGCTTCTGTTGGATGTGGATTTTTTCTAAGGATGCACTCTGTCGCAAGTACCATTCCTGGTATACAATATCCACATTGTACGGCTGAGACATCCCCATAAGCCTTATCAATAACCTTAAATCTTTCAGTTTTGCTAAATCCCTCTATAGTTGTAATTTCACTTCCATAAACTCTTCCCATTGCAAACATACATGAATTAGCGAGCCTTCCATCAATTATAACAGAACACGCTCCGCACTCACCCTCTTTACAACCGCATTTTACTCCAGTAAGTTTATAAGTATCTCTCAATACATCTAAAAGTCGATCTGATGCATTTCCTTTATATTGCACATTTTCTCCATTAAGTTTGAATTCAATATATCCCATGAATTTACCTCCTTATTTATTTCAACGAAGTCCTAATTCTTACTTTGATGATATTGCTTTTAAAGTATCTTCCACTGTAAATGGAATGTGATCAACGTTCTTTCCTAAAGCCTGTTCCAAAGCCGCTATATATGCTGGTGCAGTACCTACATTCGGAAGTTCTCCTGCACCCTTTGCTCCATAAGGGCCATCTGGATACTCAGCAACATACATTTGAACCTTGAGATTTGGTACATCCATAGCTGTTGGTATAATGTAGTCACTGAAGCTATTGTTTCTTACACGTCCCTTACCATCGTGATCCATGTATTCCATTGATGAATATCCTATACCTTGAAGCATTCCACCTTCCATCTGTCCGTGGAGTATATTCAAATCAATAGGAGTACCTACATCGAAAGACCCATAACCACCTAGAACTTTGTGCTGACCTGTAAGCATGTCAATCTCTAACTCTATTACTTGTACTGACCATGAATAAGTTGGATACGCATCTCCACGGAAATCATTGATTGAGAATGGAATGAGATACTCTGGGTGCTTATAACGCTCTTCAATTACTTGCTCCTCTCCATCTTTCCATTGCTCTTTTAGTTTAATAGACGCACGTCTTACAAGTTCTCCAACTACCATAAGTGATCTAGAGGCAACTGTTGGACCAGAGTCTGGAACTCTATCAGTATCTGGATTAGCATAAACTATCTGATCATATGGAATTCCAAGCTCCTTGCCAGCTATTTTGGGAAGAGTTGTTCTTAGCCCTTGTCCCATATCAGTATTTGCAGCAAGAATTTCTACTGTTCCATCCTTGTATTTTTTAAGTTTAAGTACTGCCTTTATCAAATCTCTTTCTCCAGAACCTGTAAATCCACAACCATGAAATGACAGTGATGCTCCTATTCCTCTTCTAAATCTTCCTGTCTGAGGCTTTTCATAAAGTTCTCTTTTTCTTTTATAATCAGAAAGCTTATTTGCTTCTTCTATCATCTCATTAAGCGGTACATGGAAATGAAACTTTCCTAAGGTTGCTGTAGGGTCTCCCTGCTTAACCATGTGTTCCTTTTTAAATTCTAATGTATTTTTTCCTTCACCTTTTGCTATATGCTCCATAAAAAGCTCTATACCAAAAAATACTTGAGGTGCTCCAAATCCTCTATAAGCGCCTTTAGGAACTGTGTTTGTTTTGTTTGCTTTACTATGAACTCTAAGATTTTCTATATTATAAACTCCAGTAGCGCATATTGTCCCACGCTGCAATACTACCATTGAAAGTGTTGAATATGCACCTCCATCATATATCAAATCAATATCTATTGCTGTAACCTTTCCATTTTTAACAGCAGCCTTGTATCTTGCAATTAAAGGATGTCTTTTGCTAGTTACAGTAATATCTTCTCTTCTATCGAAGACAACTCTTACTGGTTTTTTAGCCTTCATACTCGCCACAGCAGCCTGAGATGATAATATGGATGGAAAATCTTCTTTGCCTCCAAAGCCTCCTCCTGTAGTCTCCGCTATAATCTGGATCTTATCCTTTCCAAGTCCTGTCACAGCTTGAAGCGCTGAATGAAGATAATATGGACACTGCATTGACCCTCTAATAGTCATCTTATCATCATGGTAATCTGCAATTATACCATTGGTTTCAAGATAAATCTGTTCACCATAACCTGTACTTAAAACTTCTTCGTAAATCCTATCCGCATTTTTAAAAGCTGCATTTACATCGCCTTTTCCATGTTGATATTCATAAAAAGCAACATCTGATTTAGTAACATCCATTATAGCTGGAAGTTCATCATAATCCACTACTATTTGGGATACAATTTCTTCTACCTTCTCTTCTTCTGGCCCTACTATCATTAAGATTGGATCTCCAATGTATTCCACTACATCTATGGCAAATACCGGCATGTCACCTAGTCCAATACCAATCTTATTTTCACCAAGTACATCATCTTTATCAACTACCATGTATTCATCTGGCAACTCAGGTATGGTAATGTTTTTTATTTTAGCATGTGCAACTGTAGATCTTAAAAACTTGCCATGAAGAACTCCATCTGTAGGAATATCTGCCACGTATTTAGCTATACCTGATATTTTTTCTTCATGATCTTTCTTAAGAACTGAATTTCCTATATTCCTCATAATTTCCTCCTTATAATACCTTTATTTCATATATTTTACACAATCTCTTTATAAGACTTCGCTGCGTTAAAAGCAATACTTAATAAATCTTTAACAAGACTACATGACACCGCTATACTATACTTATGAGTTATATTATATGGCAACGTTTACTCAATTTCAAATTCTTCTTGAAAAGTATTTGATTAGTTATCTGAGTAACCAAAAAGGGTTATCGCAGTGCGACAACCCTTTTATATCATAATCAGTTTTTACCTTCAAAATACTTTTTAAATTGCTCATCGGCATAGTTCTTTACCGCGCTAAAGAACTTATTATAGTTATCAATGAACTCTCTGCCTTTATCACTGAGCTGTGCTCTACCTCCTCTTGCACCTCCTTGCCTTCTCAAAACCACTTCATAGCCAAGGTTTTCTTCAAGCTCTTTAATCATTTCCCAAGCTTTGCTCAAAGATAAAGACATCCTTTTGCAGGCACCATTAACGGAATGATTTTCATCTATAAGTTCAAGAAGAAGCCTTAATCTAGAATCAAAAAAAATCTTTTCCTTTCTCATACTTACACTTAAAACCGGCTGGAACAAACTATCATTATGTGCTGTTAAAAGTTCTTCCAACTTATTTTCGTCATGAATTGAGCATACAACTCCTCTATCATCTACATCGACCCGAGTTATATCAGCACCAAAAGAATTAATTGCTCCTCTCAAACCGTCATCACCATCATATAAAAGAATTCTAGAAATATATACGCTACCAATAAGTATAGGATGCCCACCATGCCTATTGTACGAAGGAATAACAATTTCCCCCTCTGTTTCAACCATTTTTTTCACCGTATTATAATTAAACATAGGCACATTTACAGGTGTTAACAACACTCTTTTACACTTTCCTTCAAGGTATTTAAGTCCAATCTTATACGAATCAATAAGCTCAGGATTTTCATAATCATTGTTTATAATAAAAATAGCATCATCTCTAACAAGATTTGACTTTACCTCTGGTTCTTCAAATCCCGTTATTACTACAATAGGCCATATACCAGCTTTCTTATATGTAAGCACTACTCTTTGAATTAAAGAAATTGAACCTACTTTTTTCGTTGGATAGGCCACCTGTTTATTTGCGGCTGCAATAATTGCTCCGACTTCCCTCACAATATCACCTCGTTAAAAGCTTTTCCAAATTTTCTTACATTTCTATTCTTTTATAAAAAACATTATTTAAGTGGAGATAAATGATATCTTGAAATGTAAATACACAATTTTTATTCCTAAGATTATAGATCTTTTGTCAAACCAGTTCTTTCATTAAAAGCTTCAATGAATTTATCAAGCTCTGGTCCCATTTTATGAAGTTTACCCCAATAGTTATCATAATCATACCATTGTGCATTTAATTCCTCTAAATCATATTGTTGTTGTTCAATCCATGTATAATATTTAAGATTATGGATACGTTTTTTGCTTTGATATGTTAATTCCTCCATACTGTCAGTTCTAATACCTAAAACATTTCTATTATGATCTACAGCAGCATCAATAGATCCATAAACTTTTCCTCTTTCAGCAGTCATTTCTTGTAATCTCGATTGATACATTTCTGCTGAATCAGTAAGTACAGTTATTACCATATCATTTTCATTTAACTCATAATATTTTGCAAATTTTATACATGAAAGTATATTTGCTGCCCCAGAGATACCAACCCATGAAAGCTTTTCAATTATATCTTCTTTAACTCCAATAGATCTTAAATATTCTTGCCCAGTTGCTTCATTGAATAGGCGGAATAATCCTAAACTATCATTGTCATCTATTGCAATAACCATATCTGTATTTCTTACATTATGAATCCAAGGAACATGTTTATCCCCAATACCTTCAATTCTATGCTCACCAAAACCATTGTTAAGCAGAGTTGGACATTGTAATGCCTCACCAACGGCAAATTTAGCATTTGGATATTGATCCTTTAAATAGTCTGCACTGCCTAAAGTTCCAGCAGATCCTGATGTTAAACACACGCCAGCAAGTTTCCCATTCTCACCAGCTTCAGCTTTAATAACTGCTTCCATAGCACTACCAGTAACTTCATAATGCCACAAATGATTGCCAAGTTCACCAAACTGGTTAAATATAACAACATTATCTCTTGTCCTTCTTAGTTCCCAGGTTTTATCATAGATTTCTTTTACATTACTTTCAGAACCAGGAGTAGCAATAACTTCCCCAGCTACTTTTTTGAGCCAATCAAAACGTTCTTTACTCATATTTTCTGGCAGAATAGCAATTGAACTACAACCTAATAAGGCTGAATTATAAGCCCCACCACGACAAAAGTTACCTGTTGAAGGCCATACTGCTTGATGATAAGTAGGATCAAATTGTCCAGTTACTAAACGTGGTACTAAACAAGCAAAGCTCGCTCCAACTTTATGTGCCCCTGTTGGAAAGAATTTTCCTGCCATAGCAAAAATTCTAGCCTTAACGCCTGAAATTTCGGAAGGAATTTCAATATAGTTTGGTAAGTCGTTGTATAACCCTCCCTGTGCTACAGGCTGATTATACCAAGAAATCCTAAATAAATTAATGGGATCTATATCCCAGAGCCCCGTTCCTTTTAATTTAAACTTAACTTTTTCAGGTACCTTACTAGAATCTTTCATTTGAGCTAAAGTTGGAATAATAACATTTTTTTCTCTAGCACTATCTACTGTTTTTTTCAACTGTTCCTCATGGATTGTTAAATCAATTAAATTTTGCATTTTTTTGCCCCCTTTTTACACAAAATTACAATTATACTGACTAGTCAGTTAATAGTTGTATACTTTAGTATATAACAGTTTTTGTTATATGTCAAAATCAACCCTAAGTATCTTAAATAGAACAATTATTGGAATTTTAAATAAGAGCACCTAATCTAAATTAGATGCCCTTTTGTATCCGCTAAGTTAATTACTTCAATAATTGACTATTGCATTCTCTTAAAACTATCTTATCGTCCTCTAGATCAATATTAATATTAGATCCTACTTTAAATTTCTTTTGAAGATATTGCTCTGCAACTTCATCTTCAATATATTTTTGTATTGATCTTCTTAAAGGTCTTGCTCCGTATTTTTCGTCATATCCAATCTTTAATATAAATTTCTTAACTTCGTCACTTACTTCTAGTGTTATTCCCTTTTCTTTCACCTCATCTTTAACTTCTTTTACCATTAAGTCAATAATCTTGTACAACTCCTCTTTAGTTAGAGGTGTAAACACTATTGTTTCATCTATTCTATTTAAAAACTCTGGCCTAAAAATTTCTTTTAACGCTTCCTTTACCTGTTCCTCTAATACATTGTATCCTTCCTTTGCAAAACCAATGCCATTTGATCTGAAATTTGTTCCTGCATTAGAAGTCATAATTACTACAGTATTATCAAAGTGAACAGTTCTTCCTTGACTATCTGTTAACCTTCCATCTTCAAGAATTTGTAACAGCATATTAAATACATCTGGATGAGCTTTTTCAATTTCATCTAAAAGAATAACTGAATAAGGTTTTCTTCTGACTTTCTCTGTTAACTGACCCCCTTGATCATATCCCACATATCCTGGAGGAGCGCCAATTAACTTTGATGCTGTGTGCTTCTCCATATACTCAGACATATCAAGGCGAATTAATGCCTCTTCACTGCCGAAAAGTTCGCAGGAAAGTGCCTTTGCAAGTTCGGTTTTACCTACACCAGTAGGACCAACAAAAATAAACGAAGATGGCTTTCTCTTTTTTCTAAAGCCTAGTCTATTTCTTCTTATTGAACGTGCTAAGCTTACAATAGCTTGGTGCTGTCCTATAACTCTCTTATGAAGTCTTTCCTCTAGATTAAGAAGCTTTTCTGCCTCTTCTTCTGTAATACTCTGTACGGGAATTTTAGTCCAGGCTTCTATTACATATGCAATATCTTCAACTGTTAAACTAACATTAGAACATTCTCTTTCTATTTTATTTATTTTTTCTTCAATTTTACATTCCTCAGTTTTAAATTCAGCAGCCTTCTCATAATCATTACTATCTGCTGCTTCTCTAATCTTATCTTGTAATTCACTTAGTTCTTCCTTTAAAGCACTAAGCTCTACAAGTCCTTGATTCTTTAGATTTGCTCTAGAACTTGCTTCATCAATTACATCTATAGCCTTATCAGGAAGATATCTATCATTTATATATCTTTCAGATAGATTTGCCGCTGCCTCAATTACCTCGTCTGATATGTTAACTTTGTGATATTCTTCATAATAGTTTCTAATACCCTTCAAGATCTCTATTGTATCTTCTACTGTGGGTTCTTCAACTAATATAGGTTGAAACCTTCTCTCTAACGCAGAATCTTTTTCTATATGCTTTCTGTACTCTTCTAGAGTTGTTGCACCAATTACTTGAACTTCACCTCTAGCTAATGCGGGCTTTAGTATATTAGCTGCATTCATTGCTCCACCTTGTGCTTCTCCTGCACCAATTATATTATGAATTTCATCTATAACTAATATAATATTTCCATCTTCTTTAGCTTCTTCAATGATTGATTTCATACGCCCTTCAAACTGTCCTCTAAACTGAGTTCCAGCTACCACTGCCGTTAAATCTAACAAGTAAACTTCAGCATTAAATAGCTTTGATGGTATTTGTCTTTCTGCAATTCTAACTGCTAAGCCTTCAGCAATAGCTGTTTTTCCAACTCCCGGTTCTCCAATTAATATAGGATTATTTTTAGTTCTTCTATTTAATATCTGTATAACTCTATCTATCTCTCTGTGTCTTCCAATAACCTTGTCAACTTCTCCACTCTTTGCCTTTTCTGTTAAATTTATTCCATAGGCATTGAGATTTTTTCTTTTCTTTTTAAACAAACCATTTTTTGTCTTAACATTTGAATTTTTATTTTTGTCTGTAGCTTTCTCTTTATCATCTACTGTTTCTTCTTTATTATTTATAGTTCCTTGTGTATCTGTATTATTAAAAATACTTATAAAGGGATTATTTTCCATATCTTCTACATTTACATCTTGAAGCATACTATTCATTTGTTCTGAAAGGTTTTCAATATCATCTTTAGATATTCCAGCCTGCTTCATCAACTGATCAACAATTGGAATTCCCATTTTCTTGGCACATTCTAAGCATATACCTATCATTTCAGATTTATTATTATCTACTTTTGCAGTATATATAGTGGCTATATTTTTATGACAAATAGAACACATTTGCATGTTATCATCTCCATATTTTCATAGTAAAATTTAATTACAGTATATCATATCTTTCTTTATAATATAATGCTAGTTTTTCAATTGTGATTCTGTTTTATAACTTTATATATTATCCATAAAGTTGCAAATTCAATCAATGTATTTTCAAAAAACTTATTAATATTATATAAAAAAGTTTTTAATACTACAATTCCCTTTTTTAAAAGTTTTAAAATATTTAACTTTTAGTTAATAAATAAGTCTAAAAAACCCTATAAGGTAAACCTTATAGGGTTGAAACGTCCGATATTATTATCTTCTGAATCCTCTGTTGTTGTTTTGTTGTTTTCTTGCTTTTCTGCATTCTGGGCATCTTTGTGGTTCATTTTCGAATCCTTTTTCTTTATAGAAAGCTTGCTCGCCTTCTGTAAATACGAATTCCTTTCCACAATCTTTGCATACTAATGTCTTATCTGCCATTTCAATATTCCTCCTTTTTAGTATTAGGATTTAAAAATTGATAACAATAAATTCCTAAAAAGAGGAATGCTGTTCACCATATTAAATACCTAACCTGTGTCTAGACATACTTTATTCTCTAGCACTTCTTAATAATATCATATTATTAATTAATACGCAATAGATAAGTGTAAATATTTCTTGATAATTTATCCATTAACCTATATTTAATTTTTATTTTCTACTTCACTGCTTTTTGTACTCTGACACTTTTTCCTTTTATAGTAGTTTGTTGAAGTTCATTAATTACTAGATTGCCTTTTCCATCAAGTATGTCAACATAAGAAAAGTTGTCTTGTATATCTATAACACCAATATTTTCAGCATTAACTCCTTTTATATTAGTTATTGCACCAACAATATCTCCCGCTCTTATTTTTTTCTTTTTTCCAGCATTTATGTGTATTTTCATAATTTCTTTATCTAAATCCACACTTTTTATATTTTTAAATACATGTTTAACTTTAATGATTTCTTCAAAAATTTCCCTTCCTTTTTCAATCTCTTCTTCAGAGGGTAATTTTCCTTCTTCTATATTCAAACCTATGTATTCTTCAATTTCACGTAAAAATCTATATTCCTTTGAAGATACCAAAGTTATTGCTATTCCTTCTTTTCCTGCACGTCCTGTTCTTCCGATTCTATGAACATAACTTTCTTTTTCCATAGGTATGTCATAATTTATAACATGAGTTACATTTTCCACATCAATTCCTCTAGCAGCAACATCTGTAGCTACCAAAAATCTAAATTCTCCTCTTTTGAAGCTTTCCATCATATCTATTCTATCCTTCTGAAGCATTCCACCATGAAGTTTGCTACAGGAGTAACCCCTGCTTTTCAGCCTTTGAGTTAGACTTTCAACAGTATCTTTTAGATTACAGAATATAATACAACTATCTGGTCTCTCTGTATATATTATATTCTTTAAAAAACTAAACTTTTTATTGCTTTCAACTTCATAATATATTTGTTTTATCTTTTCAACAGTAAGATTATTAGAATTTATTTCTATATTCTCAGGGTTAGACATATATTTATAACACAATTTTTCTATTTCTTCTGGTATTGTTGCAGAAAATAACATAGTAACTCTATCCTTAGGTAAATAATTTATTATACCTTCTACCTGTTCAATAAATCCCATATTAAGCATCTCATCTGCTTCATCAATTATTAAATATTTTATATCACCTATATCTACAGTTCCTCTTTTAAGATGATCCAGGGTTCTTCCTGGTGTTCCAACAACTACATGAACTCTTTGCTTTAATTCTCTTACTTGATCACTAAAAGGCTGTTTACCAAAAATAGCAGCACTTCTTACTCTCTTAAATCTTCCTATATTCTTTATATCCTCTTTCACTTGAATGGCCAGTTCTCTAGTAGGTGTAAGCACCAATGCCTGTAATTTACTTTCTTCTATTTCTACCTTTTCACAAATAGGAATAGCAAAAGCTCCGGTTTTGCCACTTCCGGTCTGAGATTTAACAATTATATCTTTACCTTGAAGGGCTAAAGGTATAACTTGTTTCTGCACCTCTGATGGCTTATTATATTTTAATTTTTCTAGAGCCTTTAATATTTCCTCACCTATGTCAAAGTTTTTAAAATTTGCATCTGTCATATTTTTACCTCACACATATATAGTTCTAAAATTACACTTGTTATTATAATTTGCAAAACTAAGTTTAACATACAAAACTAAAATAGTCTCTAGCTATTACCATAATTAATATAAAAAATTTGTTAGCTTTTATACTATGTTCTTGAAAAAAATCTTTCAAAATAATATACTTTCTATATGTCTTATCCAATATTTTTTATATTTGAAGAAAGGTTTGTGAATTAAATGAACTTAATATGTTTAGAAAATATATATAAAAGCTACGGTGAAAAAGTACTTTTAGATAATATATCTATTTCAATAAATGAAGGAGAAAAAATAGGTATTATTGGTATTAATGGTACCGGTAAATCTACCTTACTAAAAATTATAGCTGGAATAGAAAATTATGAAAATGGTAATATAATGACTTCTAATGGACTTAGAGTTAGCTATCTATCTCAACAAAGCTTTTTTGATGAAGAAGCTACTGTCCTTGAACAGATTTTTAAAGATGATACACCTGTAATGAGACTTTTAAGAGACTATGAGAGTACAGTTAACAAATTAGAGTTAGATGAAAAAAATGAAGGTCTTCAGAAGAAGCTTTTAACGTTAACATCAAAAATGGATGCTATGAACGCTTGGCAATTAGAAAGTGACGCCAAAACAATTCTTACCAAACTTGGCATCTACAATTTCGATGCTAAAGTATCAACTTTATCTGGAGGGCAAAAGAAAAGAATCTCCTTAGCCGCTGCTTTAATAATGCCTTCAGACTTGTTAATACTAGATGAACCTACCAATCATATTGATAACGATACAGTTGCGTGGCTAGAGAAATATCTAAACAATCGAAAAGCTTCTCTTCTTATGATAACTCATGATAGGTATTTTTTAGACAGAGTAACCAATAAGATCTGGGAACTTCATGCTGGCAATATATACAGTTACGATGGCAACTATAGTATTTTTTTAGAGAAAAAGATAGAAAGAGAAGAACTTGAAAAATCTATAGAAGCCAAACGCCAAAACACTTTTAGAAGAGAATTAGAATGGATTAGAAGAGGTGCAAAAGCTAGGTCAACTAAGCAGAAGGCCAGAATTCAAAGGTTTGAAGAAATCAAAAATAGTAAAATTGATACAGTAGACGATAAGATTGAAATTTCTGCTGCTAGTTCAAGGCTTGGAAAAAAAGTTATTGAAATTAATAACATTAATAAAGGCTATGATAATAGATTTTTAATAAAAGACTTTAGCTATATTTTTTCAAAAAATGATAGAGTAGGGATAATAGGTCCTAATGGTATGGGAAAGTCAACCCTTCTTAATATATGTACTGGCAAAGCACGTCCAGACAGTGGAGAAGTTATAATTGGGGAAACGGTTAAAATAGGATACTTCTCCCAGGAAGGCAGAGAAATGGATGAAAGCTTACGTGTTATCGAATATGTTCGTGAAGGTGGAGAATTCATAAAGGACTCTGAGGGTGAACTCATAAGTGCTTCAAAAATGCTTGAAAACTTCTTATTCGATTCTAATATGCAGTGGACTCCAATTTCCAAGCTTTCTGGCGGAGAAAGAAGAAGACTTCAACTTCTCCGAATGCTTATGGAAGCACCTAATGTACTTGTATTAGATGAGCCAACTAATGATTTAGACATTCAGACCTTAACTATATTGGAAAATTATTTAGACAGTTTTGAAGGTACTGTGATTGCAGTATCCCATGATAGATATTTTTTAGATAGGACATCTGAAAAGCTTTTAGTGTTTGAAGGTAATGGTACTATAAGCCATTATGTATGTAATTATTCTGAGTACATTGAGAAATATAGCTCTGAAGTAAATGTTACAAAAGAAAATATCAATAAAAAAGAAACTAAGGATTCTTATAAAGAAGAAAAGAAAAAAAATAAGCCTCTTAAATTTACTTTTAAAGAACAAAAGGAATTTGAAGAAATAGATAATACCATAGCTGATTTAGAAGACAATATTTCTAAGCTTGATGAATTGATAAATTCCTCTGGAAGTGATTATGAGTCTCTCCAAAAGCTGATAAAGGAAAAAGAAGAGTTAACTAGCAAATTAGATTATTCCATGGAAAGATGGACTTATCTAAATGAACTAGCTGAAAAAATTGAAGCTGAAAAGGGTGTATGATATAAGACATTTATAGGGAAACATGATCAAAAATAAGCTTGCTCTATGATATATACTGGAGTTTAATTCTACTTTCAGCCATATAATCATGTAGACACCCACACCAGAAAGCAAATTTATACGCAGGGAGATGTTATCAAAGCTGAAGACACATATAAAAACTTTTTTATCATTCTTAGCGAAGTATTTCGGAAAATCTTAGGAGGTTTTATATGTTTGAGGTACGAGTTTATAAAAACTTCTTAGATTTTCAAAATACTGAGCTTTAGAATGATTAAAAGTTTTTATCGTGTCGAAGCTTGGTAACATCTCCCGGAGGATAAGTTTGCTTTAGGCCGTGGGTGTCTAAACTATTTATCAAATAAACCGCCAGTTTTACCACTTTTAATAGCTTTTCTAGTTCCACCAATGTTCTTATCTGGTCTTAAATTAGAACCTTTGCTAGAACCTTTTTTCTTTTTCTCTTCAATTAATTTTTTCATCATTTCAATGTTTTTATCTGACATTTCCATTCTCCTTAAATGCTTTTTTCAACTTCTTTTTCGTAAATACACTTTACTATATTTAATTATATTTGTCTATGACTTTGTAGAAAAACAAGGCAATTTCAATGGTGCTTCTCTTTATTCTCTAATATACATATCTCTTCAAATTCACTATATATTTTTTACTAATTTCTTCAAAGCCTTCCTCTTCTATATTCCTTAAACATTCTTCTCTTTTATCTCTCATTCTCAAATGTCCATTTTTAATTCTTGGGTTTCCTTTCAAAGCATCTTCTAGAGTTTTTTCAAATATCTCAATCTTATTATTTTTTACAAGTTCTTTTATTATATTTTCACCTTTTTCATTATTTGTAAGTATTAGAGATATTCCTCTTTCGTCCATTAATTCTTCATCTATCTGCCAAAAATCAGCAATTGTAATATCACCACTTCTTGGAATCGATGCAAACTTACAGTCGTAACAGCTTGAATTTAGATATAAGTCACATATAAATCCATGAAAGAATGGATCTTCTCTCGTTATTTTTAAATACTGACTTCCATCTTCAAAACTAATCTTTGTACAATATTTAGACCACCCTTTACTCTTGTCTCTAAAATTAACACTATTAACCTTCTTATTTCTACTTTTACTTTCAAGATAACTTTCAAAAACCTTCATAGATGGGACTCCATGACAAATTAGGTCAACAGTAATTAGACTTTCACTCTGTGTAAAAGTTTTTAATGCTGCCACCTGACAAGGCACTCCAACAAATAAAACCTTCTTGTTCCTATCTAGTTCTTCAAGTACATTCTTATATACATTGCCAATATTACTTTGAACATACTTTGAACTTCTCAATTCTTTTAAATCTTGCTTATTACAAACCTTGCTGTGATTAACCTTTATATTTTTATTCCACTTAGCGCCAAAAACTACTCCATATTGTTCTAAAACATAGTTAGCTAATTCAGAAAAAATTCCACCAGAAGAGCTTTCCATTCTAATATCTTCATCTAATGTATATCCAGCGTAAGCTTTTATCTTATCCTCATCATAATTATCAGACTTAAACCTTATTACAGGACAATTATTATTACATTTACCACACGAAACACACTTTCCATCATTTATCAATGGATAATAGAAACCTTCTTTTGATATTTCCATTGAAATAGCTTCCACATTACAAGAATTAAAGCAGCCAAAACAGCCTGTACATTTTTCCTGTCCTATTTCATCTATAGCGCTATTTTTCATATTCATCATCCTTTATATTATAATTTTAAAATTAGGGTTCGTACCATTTCATTATGTGCTTTTTAGGGTTTATTATCAATAAATGCTTCAGTATAAACTCTAACTGTTTTATTTTTATATAAAAAAAGAGCTCTTATGAGCTCTAAAATTCATCTAAAATATCCACATCTTTTCTTTATACGCAAAGACCTATCTGCAGTATAGTTATATAAATCTTTTTTTCCTTTTTTCTTAGCCTCTTGATATCGAAGTGCGAGTAATTTAAATTGTTCTACGTTTAATACAATTTCCAATATTATCACCTCAAATATACTATATCATTTATATTATTATTTTAAAATTATAATAATGTAAATTTTGTGTTATATTATCTTTATCGATCATGCTAAGCTTTTCTATATCATTATTTTTCACAACAAACAAGCACCTGGAGTAATCCAAGTGCTTTTACAATTTTACCAAACTCATTTAAAAGTGCTGGTTTTTCAATAATTCAACCTTTTAAGACTTTGTATATTTTCTAATTGATTCATATTTGGATCTATTTTTTTCAGCTGAGTCAATATACTCAAAATCACCATTAGCATTTTTCCTTATTCCCAGCTTTGCATACTGATTATCCTTCACCTTATGCTTATTAACCATCACTATCACCTCTGATTATTAGTATGTATATTAACAGACCATTTTACTCATAAACAGAGTTCTTAGCATAAGATAATATGAATAAAAATAAGGCTAGAATCAATTTTCTAGCCTCATCTTAGTTATCTACCATTTTTTTCGTAAGGAACTCCATCTGCTGCTGGTGCAGTTGTTTTTCCTACAAATCCTGCTAAAGCAAGCATTGTAAGTATATATGGTATGCTTGAGTAGAATTCAGTTGGTAGATGCCAGCTGAATCCTTGTGCAAAGATTTCGAAAGAACCTCCAAAGGCAAATAACATACATGCCCACATTGTTCCAAATGGCTTCCAGTTACCAAATATCATAGCTGCTAGTGCTATAAATCCACGTCCTGCTACCATTCCCTCTCTATATACTGGTGTTACTCCAACTAATGCTGCTCCACCAAGTCCTGCTAATGCTCCTGATAATACAACACATAAATATCTAGTAACATAAACATTTATTCCTAATGTATCTGCTGCTTTTGGATGTTCTCCAACAGATCTTATTCTAAGACCTAGTGGAGTTTTGAATATTACAAAATTAGCTACAAATACAAGTATTATTGCTAGTATAACAAACCAGTTTACTCCTCCAATTATTGGTCCAATTACAGGAATTGCTTTTATTGAAGCTGGTATATTATATGGAAGAGCCGCAACTATATCTGTTTGGCCACCTTTCTTAAATATCTTTAATATAAGAAAACTTGCCAATGCTGATGAAAAAAGGTTTATAGCAGTACCAGATATAACCTGGTCTGATTTTAAATGTACACTTAAAAATGCATGCAGCAAAGCTATTAGCGAACCTGCAAGTATTGCACATATTACACCTACAACTGGACTTCCTGTTGCATAAGTCCCAAATACTGCAAAGAAAGCACCCATTGTCATCATACCATCAAGACCTACGTTAACAACTCCTGATCTCTCAGAGAAAACTCCTCCAAGGCCTGCAAATATTAAAGGTGTTGCTGTTCTTAGCGTTGCAGTTATTAATCCTAATATCATTACACTATCCATTGATTAACACCTTCCTTTTCTTTCTCTCTGAGAAGTATTTAACAATGTAATCTGTAGCAACAAATATAATTACTATTGATTGTATTAAATAAACTATTTCCTTTGGTATTCCATTTAATTGAAGCATCTTTGATGAACTGTTGAGCGCTCCAAATAATATTGCTGAAGGTATACATCCAATAGGATTATTTTTTGCAAGCAATGCAACTGCCATACCATCAAATCCAAATCCAGGAAGTGCCATCATATCCTGTGACTGATGCATAACACCTGCTATATGAGTTGCTCCACCAATGCCTGCTATTGCACCAGATAAAATCATAGCCAAAGCAATATTCTTCGCTATATTTATTCCACCATATTCTGCGCCAGATGGGTTTATACCAACGGCTCTTATTTCATAACCAACAGTTGTTTTCCAAAATAACCAATATATAAGTATTGCAACTAATATACCTATTATAATTGATACATTAGCCCTGCTCATATCACTAAATCTTAAAAGTTCAGCACTTTTCTGTATTAATGGTGTATTTGATTGACCTTTTACTGAAAATCTAGTTCTTAATATTATGTAGTTTGCTAAATATAATCCTAAGTAATTCATCATAATTGTATTTATAACTTCGCTTGTTCCCATTTTTGCTTTTAAATATCCAGGTATTCCCCCCCAGATACCACCTGCAATTATACCACCTATTATTATTAGAGGTATATGAATTACTGGACTTAATCCAGGTATTAAACCTAATAAGGAAGCAGAAATCATTCCCATTACAAATTGACCTTCAACTCCAATATTAAACAGTCCGCATTTAAATGCTATAGCATTAGCTATACCTGTAAATATAAGCGGAGTTACATACACCATAGTTTCTAGTGTTTTTCTTGTATCTCCAAAACTTCCGTTCCATATAGTGCTGAACAAGTCACCTAACGCTGAGAAATATTCTGTTATGCCATACCCTTTAGCCCACATAACAAAGAATACTGACACAAATATAGCAACAACTATAGCAAACAAAGGGAAAGCAATAGCTTTAAGTGAATCCTTAAATGGATTCTTAAATTCATTATTCTTTCCTTTACTCAACATCCTTCACCTCTTTTTCTGTTTCGCTCAAACTTCCTCCAGCCATAAGTATACCAAGTTTTTGTTCTGTAGCATCTTTTCTATCTAAAACCTCTACTACTTTTCCATCATACATTACTGCAATTTTATCAGAAAGCGCCATAATTTCATCTAGTTCAAGTGAAACTAAAAGTACTGCCTTACCATTATCTCTTTCCTGCACAAGTCTTTTGTGTATATATTCTATAGCTCCAACATCTACTCCTCTTGTTGGCTGTGATGCAATTAAAAGTTCTGGATCTTTTGATATTTCTCTTGCAGCTATAAACTTTTGTTGGTTTCCACCAGACAATGCTGATGCATGAACTTCATCATTAGGAGTTCTGACATCAAACTCTTCTATGAGCCTCCTGCAGTGTTCTCTTATAGCCTTATAATCCATAACTATCCCTTTACTGAAAGGTTTTCTATGTTGAAGTCCAAGTATTCCATTTTCAAATAATGAATATTTTAATATAAGTCCTCTTTTATGTCTATCTTCTGGGATATGTCCTAATCCGCTGTCTATAATTTCTCTTGGACTCTTTCCATATATATCTTTTCCATTTAATATTACTTTTCCACTTTCAGGTTTTCTAAGTCCTGTAATTACTTCTATAAATTCTGATTGTCCATTACCATCAACACCTGCGATACCTACTATCTCACCTTTTCTAACAGAAATGCCCACACCATTTACTACATTTAATCCTCTACTGTCCTTAGCAATTAAATTTTCAACCTTTAATATTTCTTCACCTGGTTTTGCAGGAGCTTTTTCAACAACCAAATTAACTTTTCTTCCTACCATAAGTTCTGCCAATTGGCTTATACTAGTGTCTGAAGTTTTAACTATTCCTGTAACCTTTCCGCGTCTTATTATAGTAACTCTATTGCTCATTTTCATAACTTCTTTTAGCTTGTGTGTTATAAGAATTACAGATTTACCTTCTTTTTTAAGGTTCTCTATTATTTCTGCAAGTTCGTCAATTTCCTGAGGAGTTAAAACTGCTGTAGGTTCATCTAATATTAATATTTCAGCACCTCTATATAAAGCCTTTAGTATTTCAACTTTCTGCTGCTGTCCTACTGATATATCCTCTATAACTGATTTAGGGTTAATATTAAATCCATATCTTTTTGATAGTTCTCCAACATCTTTTATTGCTTTGTTAATGTCTACCTTAAGTCCCTTTTTAGGTTCTCTTCCTAAAACTATATTTTCTGCCACTGTAAAGTTACTTACAAGCATAAAGTGTTGGTGAACCATTCCAATTCCAAGTTTTATGGCATCATTAGGATTGGTTATTTTAACTTCCTTACCATTTATATATATATCACCTTTTTCCGGCTGATATAAACCGTATAGGATATTCATCAGCGTAGTTTTCCCAGCACCATTTTCCCCTAACAAAACATGTGTTTCACTTTTTAGCAGTTCGAAATCTACATCATCATTTGCAATTGTTCCTGGAAAAACCTTGGTTATGCCCTTCATTTCTATTACTTTTTCCATATTGCAGCCACCGCTTTAATCTATTAAATAATTAATAAACTATAGCCGTATCCTCCTTCCAAAAAATTTTATTAATAATAAATTTAATATTTCTTTATTCTTAAACTAAAAATTTAGTTTATATAAAATTAAAAGGATTTATACTATATTTATAAAAAACACCATACCTCCTTTTACAAATTATATTTAAATCTAATTTTTAAGAAAACGATCACATATTTATTATTCCCATTTATAACGATGAATGTGTTAGCGTTTACATATTCATTTTTTAAAAACGTGAATCTTTTTTCAACTTATAATTATTTGTTTATCAACTTTTCTGAACCTTTTAAAACAACCTTTGGCATCAGAGTAACTTTTTTTATTTTAGAACTTTGTTTAAGTTCTAAATTTTCCACAAGAATTTTCATCGCAGTTATACCTAATTCTGTTGTAGGTCCATCTATAAAACTAATATTCATACCTAAAGAATTTAATAATTCTACTTTATCAAAGCCTAATATAGATATGTCCTCCGGAATACTTATATTATACTCTCTAAGAGCTTTGACACATCCTAAGGTCATCTTATTACTACATACAAAAATGGCTGTTGGTCTATCTTCCATCTGTATAATTTCTTTAGTACAATTATATCCTGACTCTTGTCCATAATTTCCAAGCAATATATATCTATCATCAATAGATATCTTGTTAATAGCAAGAGCTTGTTTATATCCTAAAAGTCTGCTCTTTGCAGCGTCTGAATTCATACGTCCAGTTATTATAGCTATTTTTTTATGTCCTTGTTTTATTAATGCTTCTGTTCCCTCGTATGAACCTCTTACGTTATCCACAAAAACTCCATTAAAATCCGAGTACTTAACATGTCCATCCAATAGTACTACTGGAATCCCTAACTGCTCAATAGCTTTTAAATATTCACTGTTAAGCTCATCTTCAACAGATGTAGGTGCAATTATTACTCCACAAATTCTCTGTTCTTTTAAAAGCTTTAAAGCCCTTATCTCTTTTTCAATGTTGTCATCTGTATTGCAAAGAATCATATTTAAGTCATATTCATCTGAAACAGAACTAATTCCTTTTATAACTTCACCATAGAACTGATTATTTATTTCTGGTATTATAACACCAATTGTATTGGTTATATTTTTAGATAAACTTCTTGCTATAGCGCTAGGAGTATAATTTAATTCTTCTATTGCCATTAATATTTTTTCTCTAGTTTCTTTTTTAACATATCCTGAACTATTTAAAACTCTAGATACAGTAGTTAAAGAAACTCCAGCCCTTTCAGCAATATCATTTATTGTTGATGACACTTTGCTTACCCTCATTTCTATATCTATTTCACATCCAAATATGTTAGCGCTTACATATTTAATATACAACATGTTACGACAAAGTTCAATATAATTTTTTTCAAAACTTATATGAAAAAATTTTTATATTGCAATTTAAAATAATCTTTACTGTCATTAACTTAAACAGTTCTTTCTAAAATATTTTTATCACATTGCTCCTTCTATAATTTTACAATTTAAATTTCCTTTTTTCAATAGCCTGAATTTCAAATAAATTATAGTTAAATTTTGACCATAGTTTTCATAATATATGATATAATTAAGTGTAATTTTATTTTACATTTAATGGAGGTTTTTATTTTGAATACACAAGACAAAATAAGAAACATATTTTTATATCTGCTTAGCATTAAAAATATAGACAAAAAAATAATACGTGATGTTTCAAAATACGAAAAAGTTATTATAGAAGCAGATCTTATTAACAAGAAAGGTTGTCTATTAAATAAAAAAGATGATGAAAATTGGATTCGTGTAAATAAGAGTTGTAGTGAACTCTATGACACTTTCTTTAGAATATATTCTATACTCGAAAAAAATAGTGAAGACCTAGAAATAGTTTGGGGCCATGCTATCCTAAGTTGGAAAATAAATAATGAAAAAATAGTTCATCCTATATTTACTACAAAGATGTCTTTAACCTTTGATGCTAAAAATGCTGTTTTTACTTTAACTCCCTACAATAACATGACTAACTTAGAAATGGGTATTTTTGAAGGCTTGGATTTGCCTAATCTACATAAAATATTGGATTTGAGTTTGGAAGTAAAGAACATCGGACTAGATGCTCGCAACATTGATGATATAGAATCAATTTCCGTTAACTTGTTAAATTGCCTAAATAAAAAAGAAAATATCACAATAAATAAAGAGCTTACATCTTTGTCTTCCATAAATGTTTCTAATACTCCTGAAATTTATAATGCTCCATGTATAATACTTAGGAATATTGATACAAGGCTTTGGGATTCTGAATTAAATAGTATACTTGATTACATAGATGCTGGTAACCCTATTCCTAAAACTATTCAAGCATTAGTTGAGGAAAATATTAATACAAAGGTCTCTTTTGATACCAATGAATGGACTTCTATTGGTAATGATGTCTTATTTCCTCTTCCTGCAAATGAAGAACAGGAAGAAATAATTCGAAGACTTGCTCAAAACTTTGGAGTTGTCGTTCAAGGACCTCCTGGAACTGGTAAAAGTCATACTATCGTAAATTTAATATGTCACCTTATGGCTCATGGAAAAAGAGTTCTTGTGACAAGCCAAACAGATAGGGCTTTAAAAGTTTTATCCAATAAAATACCGGATGAAATAAAATCGTTATGCATAAGTTTATTAGGAAACGATGCTAAATCATTAAAAGATCTTGATGAATCAGTACGAAAAATTACTGAAAACTTATCCTTAGATCCTAATATGCTACTAAGGGAAGTTGACCCATTAATAGATCAACTCAAAAGTTGTAGGGAAAATATAACTAACCTTATGCAAGATTTAAAAGAAGCTGAATCTTTTGAAAATAAAACTGTTAATTATAAAAATGAAACTTTTACTATTTCTCATCTATCGAAATGGATAAATAAAAATCAACTCACTCTCTCTTGGATTGATGATGAAATACAACTTAAAACAAAATGTCCACTAACCTCAGAAGAATTTAACACCCTTATAAGCCTTATGAATACTACAGAAAAACCTAAAGTTGATAAATTAAATAAAGTGAGCAGCTTATTATATAGGCTTCCTCCTTATGATGAGTTAATTTTAAAACTAGATAGAATAAAGGCTTTAAATGAGCTTATTTATAATTATAAAAAAAAGATAGAGTCATGGGAAGTGGATATATGCGATAGTGAATTGGATGAGCTATTGAAACTATGCTCAAATGCAAAGTCTAGCATCGAAGGAATTGAAAACAGTTGGCTTAAATCCATAATGAAATCCTATTATAATACTGAAAACTCAAAAGATTTTTGGAGCGATATCATACTTAACATAAATAACTATATAAAGCAAATTAATATACTAAAACAAATAATTAATTCACATAATGTAAAATTTCCTGGTAACTTAGATATTTGTAAGCTTCAAAATGATTTTCAAATAGTCTCAAAGCATATAGATGCTAAAGGTAAGCCTAATGTCATCTTCAAGCTACTTCATAATAATGTAAATTATATATTAACAGACTGCGAAGTAGATTATAGGCCTATTACTACAAAAGAACAATGCAATATTTTTAATAAAGCTTTAGAAAAAGAATTACTGGAAAGAAATTTAAAAAATTTATGGAATAATACCGTCAAAGAACATGGTGGAAAACTCATAAATAATTCTGATACTAATTTTATTAATATAATTAATGAAAGTATATTAGATATAACTAATATCATAAATTGGGAAGAAGAGTATATTATTCCTATAAATAATCTGCTGCAAAATATAAAGCTTCCATCTCAATTAAGTCTTTATAAAAAAGAATGCATTAATTATCTCCTAGATGGACTTCAAGCTATTAAGCATATAAGAGACTATGAAAGCTTAACTAAACAAATTGAAGAACTCAGAAAATCGTTTTTGAATAATGAGCTATTACATGAAGCCTCTGATTGGATTGCAGATTTTGATAAGGTAAAAATCAGAAAACTGTATGATACCTTTTGGAGTTTAAGAGAAATCAATAATACTGCTGAAAAAATAAATAGATATTTATCTAGATTAAAAGAAATTTGTCCTGTATTTTTTAAGAAACTGCTAAAGGAATGGCAAGATAACACTTTAAGTGATAAATATAAAAACTGGGATGAAGCATGGAAATGGAAATCTGGAAAATCCTTATTAGATGAAGTTTATAAATTAAGACCTGAACAAATAGAGCAAGATATAGAAGCACAAAAACTTAGAGAAAAAATCTTAATTAAAGAAATAGTATCTAAAAAGACTTGGTATAATCAGATAATACATACTAACGAGACTCAAAAAAGAAGTCTTTTTACATGGCTTGAATCTATAAAGAGAATAGGAAAAGGTACCGGAAAATTCGCTGCAAAATATAGAAAATTAGCCCAAAAGGAAATGGAGAATTGCAAAGAGGTTATACCTGTCTGGATTATGCCGTTAAACAAAGTTATAGAAAGCATTAAACTTGAAAAAAATATGTTTGATGTAGTTATTGTTGATGAAAGCAGCCAAAGTGATATATCTGCAATAACAGCATTACTTCGCGGCAAGAGGGCTGTTGTTGTAGGAGATGAGTGTCAGATAAGTCCCGAAGCTATTGGAAAAGATAACGAAATGGTAGAAAACTTGATTCATAGATACTTAAGAGATATACCTCATAAAGAATGGTTTGATCTAAAGACAAGCTTATATCATACTGCTCTAAGAGTCTTCCCGAGTAGATTAGTCCTTAAAGAACATTTTAGATGTGCTCCAGATATTATAAGCTTTAGCAACAACTTATGTTATTCAGGAGAAATTATACCTTTAAGATATCCTGAAAATAAGCATACTTTTATTCCTACAGTTTGTGCAGTAAAAATAGATGGTATTAAGGATAGCTCTAAAAATACAAACGAAAAAGAAGCAGAAGCTATTGTAGCGAAGATAGTGCAATGTTGCAGCGATCCAAAATATCAAGATATGACTATGGGAGTTATCTCTCTTTTGGGAGAAGCTCAAAGTGAGATAATCGAAAATATGCTTAAAGATAAAATAGGAATAGAAGAAATGATATCAAGAAAGTTAATTTGTGGAGATGCTTACTCCTTCCAAGGTGATGAAAGAGATATTATGTTTTTATCTATGGTTATAGCTGACAATGCTAAGTTTGCTGCTCTAACCAAAGAATCTGATATAAGGAGATTTAATGTTGCCGCTAGCAGAGCACGAAACCAAATGTTTTTATTCTATTCTGTCAACTTAGAAAGCTTAAATTCTAAGTGTGTAAGATCAGAGATATTAAGCTATTGTTTAGATTCCTGCAGCAAATATTCTATACCTTCTAACAGTGAAAACACTTTAATATCTGGTTTTAAAAAAGATGTATTTACTTTATTAAAAAGTAAGTACTACAACATAAAATTAGATGTTTGTATTGGTAAATATAATATAGATTTTGTAGTCGAGGGATTAAATAACAGACTGGCAATAGACTGCTGCAGTGAAACCACTGCTTATGCAGTTAACTGGGAAGAAACTCATAATAGACGTATGACGCTTCAGAGAGTAGGATGGAAATTCTTTATCATAAGAGAAAGCCAATTTTACTATAAACCTGAAGAAACCATGAATAAACTATATGAGCAGCTTGCTGAGTTAAATATAAACCCAATAACTCCAGATGCTTTAGAATCATCATTGGAGGCTGCAATTACTGAGGAATAATTATATACACCACGACCGAAAGTGGACTTACACTCCGGGATATGTTCCTGCATATAAGTCAGGTTTCTGATCTGGTTCTTTATGTATAGACAACCACACCAGACACTTAACTTATACGTAGGGATATATTGACATTCTGGAAGGCACATTTAACTACTTTTGGTACAAGTCTTAGTTCATATTTTTAAAAAACTTAGAAGATTTGATTGTTTGAGAAC
>NZ_JAEEGC010000068.1 GCF_019207025.1 Clostridium thailandense
ATACGCAGGGATATGTTTCCAAAGCTTAAGGCACATATAAAAATTTTTTAGTCAATCTTAGCGAAATATTTTAGAAAATCTTAGGTTCTCTTATATGTCTGAGGTACGAGTTTATCAGAGAATCTTAGATTTCCAAAATATTGAGCTTTAGATTGACAAAAAGTTTTTATAGTGCAGAAGCTTGGAAACATATCCCGGAGTGTAAATCAACTTTTGGCCGTGGATGTCTATATTATAATTTAGTTTTAATCAAAAACATTCTACTAATACTGGTATTCTATACACTTTAGAAAATAAATTAGATTTTTTCTTCAACTTCTTCAATATATGTTCAGAACCTTGCCCTGTAATTTTAATTCTTAAAGCTTCATTTCTCACCTTAATTCCTATTAAAGAAACATTTAAATTATGTGTATGATCTAAAGCATCTGCAATTCTTAGCAGTGCTATCAATTTTAGTAATCTTAGTTTTAATTTATCTGAATAAAAGCCTATAGATTCATCAATAGATTTTCCATGGCTGCCTGCTACTGCAGCAAGAATAAAACGAATTTCATTAGGAAGTTTATCTAAAGAAGGCTCTTTTAATATAATATATTTTGTATGTTCATGATGATTTTCCTTATGAATAAAATATCCTATATCGTGAAGCAGCGCACTATATTTCAAGAATTCTCTGTCCACCGCTGAAAGTTCATAATTCTGCTTTATAGAATCAAACAATACTACAGCATTGGACGCTACCTTTTTTTCATGTACTACAATATTATGGACATTATACTTTTCTATAACTTTAAGCACTTCGCTTTCACTTAAATATCTCTGAATATTTATCATATTCTTCTCCTTTTGCAATAAATTCATCATATTATATGAAAGTATCAGGAGAAATATGCAATATTCTTTATATATAACTTTCATTTTAAACTAAAAATAACTTGATTTTATGTTTAACTTTTTGCCAAAGATTTTTTCAAAAGATGCAGCACAATTTAAGGCCTGATTTATTTCTAAAATCGGATCTGTTTTAGATTTGACACTTATAATTACAGTACCTGCTTCAATGTCACAAGATACACCGCTTACATTACTATTTACACCTCCATCTAAGTTCTCGCAAATTCGTATTAGTATTGCTAGCTTTTCAATAACTTTTATATCCTCTTCATTTATTATTTTCTCGTACTTATCTAAATCTATTTTAAAATCATTTTTTCTATGAAGTGCTGCTATATATGCAGCCATTAGCTGTTCTCTATGTGATAAACCATTTATCTTCGAATTTGCAATTATATAAAACGAGTGCGAATGATGATCATAATAACTTATACGTACTCCACAATCATGAAGAAGAGCAGCTGTTTTTAAAATTTTACAACAATCCTTATCTATATTTAGTATTGATTTAAGGTCATTATATAAACACTCAGTAAGCTTCCAAACTTGGTATGCATGATTTGAATTCATTTCATAATTAAATATATGATTACTTATTGAAAATCCTAAAACATCTTCCAAAGGTGTATTACCCTGTAAAATATATTCATAAATAATCCCTTCTCTAAGTCCGCATCCACTTACATAAAGTTCTTTTAAATCCAAGAATTCAAATAATGTAATTACAGCTCCTGCAGCTCCTAAAAAAATATCTGCCCTATCCTTTGATAGTCCTTTTATTTTTTTTCTCTCTGTGTAATCCTTTATCTTCGACATATTGTATATTTCTATTACATCCTCCACAGTGGTTCGATAATTGTGAAGGTTAGCTATAGGATAACTATTCTTTTTACGACTTATTTTTGCTATATTTCGAATTGTTCCTCCTATACCAACTAGAGGAATATTTTTTATTTCTTTTAACCATGGTATATCTTTATATAAAGAAATAATAAATTCTTTCAGATCTTTCTCCGTTTTTTCATCCATAGCTTTGTACAGAGAAAATCTTTCTGTAAGATTTATTGCACCAAAAGGCATACTAATAGAAGCTTTAAGATTTCTGTCCTCTACCCAAATAAGTTCTGTACTGCTGCCACCAATATCTATTAGAAGCGCATTAGAAATGTCCATACTATTTACATTACCAAAATAATCATAGTAAGCTTCTAATGTTCCTGTCAATACTCGGATTTCAATACCTAATTCTGATCTAACCCTATTTATAAATTCTACTTGATTCGATGCCTTACGTACTGCTTCTGTGGCCACTGCTATAATTTCTGTCACATTTTGTGCTTCACATAAACATTTGAAGAATGATAATGTTTTTATGGCTTGTTCAATTCTTAATGGGTTTAATCCTCCATAAATAGTCATATCTTTTCCTAAGCGTACAGTTTCTTTTAACTCATCTATTACACTAAAAAAATTATTTTTATTAATCTGTACAAGTACTAAACGTATTGAGTTAGAACCTATATCAATAATTGCTATTCGTTTCATTTTCTCCTCCTTATTTTACTAGTAATTAAAAAATATCTAAAAAAACTTTTAAAGTAAATATGTTATTTCTACGATATTTCATAATAACAAGCACTAGAAATCAGTAAACTTATCTTTAATTCTATTGAATATTTAAGATATTTGCAATAATTAATCAGATTAACACATAGTAATATTCTATTATAATTGTGTTAATTCCATGTTAAGTATGTTTAAAGAAAGTAAATTTTGGACAATAAACCCTGAAAATATACTATAATTAAGAGAACAATATGTAAAAATTATCATAACAAATACTATATATGTCTTAATATGTAAAATATATATTTATTAAGGAAGGGAAACTTTATGACAAAAATCAAAATAGGAGATACCATTGCTGCTATTGATTTAGGCTCTAATTATTTAAGAATGAGTATAGCAGAAATTAGCACAGATAAAAGTATAAAACTTCTTGAAGAGGTAATTAAACCTACTAATATAGGCAAGGATACCTTCACCTCAAGAAAAATTTCTATACAAACCATGCATGAAACCTGTAATTATTTAAAGGGTTTCTCGCAATTATTAAAAGATTATAAGGTTAAATTTTACAAAGCAGTTTCCACTAGCGGAATTAGAGAAGCTGAAAATAAGCAGTATATCTTAGAGCAAATAAGACTAAGAACTGGACTAAATGTAGAATGTATCAATACTGCAGAAGAACGTCTTTTTATGTTAAAAGCAATTGACTACAATTCCAATTTAGACAGTTTAGATCGAGCACTAATTGTAAATATTACTTCTGGGGTTGTTGAAGTGTCAATTTATGAGAAAGGACAATTAAAATTTACCGAGGAGGCCAAAATAGGATCTTTGCGTCTTAGAGAAACCCTTGGTGAATTAGAATCAAAAACAACAGACTTTCCTTCAATAATGGAGCAATTCATCGAAAATAAAATCTACTCAATAAAATCTACTATTGAAAGCCTTGATATTAAATACTTAATTGGACTAGGCGGAGAGCTTAAAACCATTTTCACCATTATAAACACAAAAAGTTCTATGAAAAATCAAAAATGTTCGATAGAAAAAGAAAGTTTCATAAAAAGAGAAGATTTCATAGAATTATACAAACATATTCAAAACATGACAAATGATCAAATAAGATTTGCATATGGTATTTCTTATAAAACTGCAGAATTGCTTTTGCCTTCAATTCTAATTTTCTATTGTTTTCTTAAGATAACTAAAAGCAAAAATATTCAAATTCCAATGGCATCCTTAAGAGAAGGTATTCTATATGATTTATCAGAAAAATTAATTGATATTGATAAAAGAAAAGAATCTATAAAGCATATTATTAGTTCTGTATGGTATATTGGTGAAAAATATGGAATTGATAAAAAACATGCAGCCTTTGTGGAAAACATTGCTTTATCTATATTTGATCAAACTAAAAAACTTCATAAACTTGAGGAGAAAGAACGACTTTATTTGCAGATTGCCTCAATTCTACATGACGTAGGAATTTTTATAGATGCTTCTAATCACTGTATCCAATCCTATAATATTATTCAAAGTCAGAATATTATAGGTTTTTCAAATAGAGATTTGCATTTAACAGCTAATATAGCAAGATACCATTCAGAAGAGATTCCAAATCAATCTCATAAGAATTATTATGTGTTATGCGATCAAGATAGAATGAAAGTTTCTATTTTATCTGCCATTTTAAGATTAGCAGAAGCATTAGATATATCTCATCTCCAAAAAATAGAGGAATTAAACTTGTCAGAAGACAGAGATTTACTTTATTTTAATTTAAATGCTAAAGATGACATCATTTTAGAGGAATGGAACTTTATAAATAATTCAAATTTTTTTGAAGAAGTATTTGGAGTAAAACTATTGATATAATCTGAGAAAGGAAGAAAAAAATGAGTATTTATCGTTCACCTAAAAATTTCATAAATAGAGAATTAAGCTGGATAGAGTTTAATAAAAGAGTACTAGAAGAGGCTCAAGACACCAGTAATCCACTTTTCGAAAGGTTAAAATTTGAAGCTATTGTAAGTTCTAATTTAGATGAATTTTTTATGATTCGTGTAGGTTCCTTATCCGATCAAATTGCTGCTGGCTTTAACAAGCCTGATGCAGCTGGATTGACACCATTAGAACAAATGACTAAGATATCTATACACGTTCATAATCTAGTTCACGATCAATTAAATTGTTATAATCGTTCTTTGAAATTAGCCCTAAAAAAGGAAAATATTCTTTTTTTAAAAACTAAAGGACTCAATCACGAACAATGCAAGTACATTCGAGAGTACTATTTGAAAAATGTTTATCCCGTGTTGACACCTATGGTAGTTGATAATAGTAGACCTTTTCCATTAATTTTAAATCACAGCTTAAATATTGGCTTATTATTGCAAAAAAATGAGGATACCAGTGAATATGTTTTTGCTACTATTCAGGTTCCATCGGTATTAGAAAGAATTATAGAACTTCCTTACAATAAAGGAAAAGCTTTTATTTTTTTAGAAGATATCATTAAGATTAATTTAGATTCTCTGTTCAGCAGCCATAAAATCTTAGCTTCAAGCTGTTATCGTATTACACGTAATGCTGATTTAACTCTAGATGAAGAAGGAGCTGAAGATTTATTAGAAGCTATTGAGGAATCAATAAAGCAGCGTAAATGGGGACATGCAGTGAGATTAGAACTTGAAAGCGGTATGGATGAAAGGCTTCTTCATATTCTCGAGAAAGAGTTGGAAATTTCAAAAGATCAGGAATATGAGATTAATGGACCTATTGATTTGACCTTTTTAATGAAACTTACTAAAAAAGCAGGATACAGCCATTTAATGTATACTCCTATGAAACCTCAAGTCTCACATGAATTTTTAGAGACTAAAAATATATTTGAATCAATTTCAAAAAATGACATTTTATTACATCATCCTTATGAATCCTTTGATCCAATTATTGATTTAGTAAAACAGGCAGCTGTAGATCCAAATGTTTTAGCAATAAAACAAACTTTATATCGTGTAAGTGGAAACTCTCCTATCATAGAGGCCTTAATTAAAGCTGCAGAAGAGGGTAAACAAGTTACAGTCTTAGTTGAATTAAAGGCAAGATTTGATGAAGAAAATAATATTCTTTGGGCAAAGCGCCTAGAAGAAGCTGGCTGCCATGTAATTTACGGATTGGTTGGACTTAAAACTCATTGCAAAATATTACTTATTGTTCGCAGTGAAGATACTGGAATTAAACGCTATGTTCATTTAGGCACAGGTAATTATAATGATGTTACGGCTAAACTTTATACAGACTTAGGATTATTTACCACAAACCCTCATATAGGTTCAGACGCTTCTGCAATATTCAACATGTTGTCAGGCCATTCTAATCCAACTGATTTATATAAGTTGAGCCTAGCACCTTTAAACTTAAGAGAGCGTTTTCTTTATATGATATCTCAAGAAATAGAAAATGCCAATATGGGTAAACCTGCAAAAATCATTGGAAAAATGAATTCCTTAGTAGATACAGAGATTATTGAAGCCCTATACAAAGCATCAAGTGCTGGAGTAAAGATAGATTTAATTGTACGTGGAATTTGCTGTTTAAGACCAGGTATTCCAGGAATAAGTGAAAATATATCTGTACGAAGTATTGTGGGAAGATTCTTAGAACACAGTCGTATTTATTATTTTTTTAATGATGGAATCGAAACGATTTATTTGTCTAGTGCGGATTGGATGAATAGAAATTTAGACAGAAGGGTAGAGTTATTATTCCCAGTTGAAGATAAAAATGCAATATCAAAAATCAAACAGATTTTTGATATTTCCTTATCAGATACAGTTAAATCTAGAATTTTAAATACAGATGGATCTTATGCTAGAATTGATAGAAGAGGAAAAGAAAGAGTAAATGGTCAAAAAATTTTTTGCAATATTGCACTTAAAAATAATTATGATGACCAGACAAAGTTACAATATAATAAAGAATATTGGATTGAGAACGGATTTAAGCCTAAGTTAGCTAATTCTATAGAATAATAAATTAAAACCATATAAATTTACAACATTTAACACTAACTTAACATTGCTTTGTTATAGTAATTATATATCAATTATTAATTCAATAAAGGAAGGGATATTATGATAATTAGTTCTGAGAAGATTTTTTTTGATAAAATTAAAACATTTGATAAAAGCATGATTGAAGCTGCTAAAACTAACCGTGATATGTTTGAATTTGAAGATAAGAAGTATTCAATTGGCTCTAATGGTGTATTTGTACAAACTTTAATTAATGACAGGATATTATATCGTATTTTTATTGATGAACGTAAAAATGATACTTCTGTACATTATGAACTGTTCAGATGTTTACAGAACTAGTATTGATATAACTTGTTTTGAATATAGAATATTGTCGCTAAAACTTCTATATAGCTTTTAAACAAAATGTATTAAGGTGGCTGTTGTACTATATATAGGTATCCACGGCCGAAAGAAGACTTATACTATGAGAATTATTGGTAATATTTAAAAGATACGAATATATTTTTAGAGGACAATTGACAATGGATAGAGGACAGTGAAGGTGAGTTTTCTTCCTTACGTCAGAAAACTAATTTATTTTTTTAAGCTTGTTTTTCTAATGCAAAACATCGCTTATTTAGATACTCAGAAAGTACTCCTGCTAAACAAGAGAGCAGGAGTTTCTTTTAAATTAAAGATTTTTCGTAGTGCAACGGAAAAAAATTCTCCTTCACTGTCCTTTGTCAATTGTCCTCTGTCCTCTAAAAAATGTTTAACTTGTGCTAACTGTTACCAATAAATATTTTTTATAAGTTAAGTGTAGACCGTGGGTGTCTATAATATTTAACATCGATTTAACAATTACATTATGCGTGATTTACCTTTATGTTATAAAATGGAATAAGTTGATAGCATACATATACTTTCTATTTGTACTGATTATTACAATAATTTATTTATAACATATGCAAGGAGATTATTATATGATAAATTCACTAGTTAAAATTTCAAATTATAACGAGGTGGAAGAATTGAAGAATATAATAAATAATAAAAATATTTCTACAGTTTACCAACCTATCGTTTCACTTCTAGATGGTAAAATTATAGGTTATGAGGCTTTAAGTAGAGGCCCTATAGATTCACCACTACAAAACCCTGACAAATTATTTAAAGCTGCTCAAATTTACAATAAGACTTGGGAATTAGAGCAATTATGTAGAACAAAAGCTATTGAAAAAGCGGCTACTATTGAAAAAAATAGGTATCTTTTTATAAATGTAGATCCTTATATCTTTAAAGATGAAAAATTCAAAAAAGGATTTACAAAGGAATTTCTCGCTCAGCATAACATGTCACCTGATTGTATAATATTCGAAATTACTGAAAAGACTTGTATAGAAGATTATAAAAGCTTCAAGAAAGCTCTGAATAATTATGTGGGTCAAGGTTATAAAATTGCAATTGATGACACTGGTTCAGGATATTCAGGACTTAAGATGCTTAATGAAACAAAACCTCATTTTATAAAAATTGATATGGATTTAATTAGAAATATTAATAAGGACTCCTTTAAACAATCTTTATTAGAATGTTTTGTTAAGCTTTCAGAGTCAACTAATATGAAACTCATCGCTGAAGGTATAGAAACCAAAGAAGAATTGAAAACATTAATAAATTTAGGTGTATATGCTGGCCAAGGTTTCTTTATAGGGCGCCCAGCAGGAACCTTTTTGGATATATCGGACTCCGTTAAGACTTTAATTACACGTTCTAATAAGCTTAAAAATAATAGTTCTTATAATTATCAATACAATAATATAGTTGAAATTGTAAGACAAGATAGGACTTTTAGTCCTACAACTCACTGTAAGGATATTAAAGAATATTTTGATGCTAATGATATCACAGGGGTCTGTATTGTAAATAGTAATGAAATTCCAATAGGTCTTATTATGAAACATTCTCTAAATTCAGCTCTTGCTACACAGTATGGAGTAGCTATTTTTACAAATCGTCCTGTTTCTTTAGTAATGGACAGTAATCCTTTAATAGTAGACTGCCATACACCAGTTAATGAAGTTTCAAAAATGGCTATGTCTAGAAAAACAGAAAATATATATGACTATGTCATTATAACTAATAATAATAAGTATTATGGTATTGTTTCTATAAGATCCCTGCTTAATTATGCTACTATGCTTGAGTGTAATTATGCAAAACAACTCAATCCACTTACTGAACTACCAGGTAATACAGTTATACAAAACACCATAAATAGTATACTTGAAGCTAAACGCATATGTTGTATTCTTTATTTTGATTTAGATAATTTTAAAATTTATAATGATACCTATGGATTTGAAAATGGTGATAGAATTCTTAAATATACAGCTCAATTAATAAACTCTGAAATAAAATCACATTTCCCTTACACTGGATTTATCGGACATGTAGGCGGAGATGATTTTGTAAGTGTAATAGAAAGTTCAATTGAAGAATGTGAAAAATTATGCGAAAAGATTATAGAAAAATTTGATATAGGAATTTTAAACTTTTTTAATGAAAAGGATAGAAAAAACAAGTATATTGAAGCAGCAGATAGACATGGAATTAAAGATATATTCCCAATTACTTCTCTTTCAATTGCAGGTATATATGGTAAGCTAAACAGCTTTTCAGATCCAGAAGAAGTTGGACTATTTACCGCAACAATAAAAAAAGAAGCTAAATTCATTAAAGGAAGTTGCTATTTGATAAGGACTGCTAGCTCTTAACGTATCCCGCTTTTATGCTGCTCAAGTGTCTTAAGGGTCCTATGTTAGGACCCTTAAGGTTGTCCTTATTTCTATTTATTATTATTTATTTCATTAATCATTTCTTCAGAGTATCTTGCATATTGGGTATTTGGATAATCACTCATAACTTTTTGAAAAAATATAAGAGCATTTTTATTATCATTAGTTTGTTTATAACAATTTCCTATCTGATAAATGGCCCACGGCATAACCTCCAATTCCGGTGCAAGTTGTTGAACTTTTAAAAGTTTTTGTAGTGCATCTTGGTAATTTCCCTGTTTATATAATTTATTGCCTTCATTATATATATTCCATACATTATTCGCTTTTATCCCATTCCACAATTTATCAAATCTTGATTTTTCTGCACCATCTAATTTTAAAGACTTTAACGTTATTAAATTATCTAATGCTTTTTCATAGTTTCCCTCAGAATAAAAATTCTCAGCATCATTAAGAATTGAAACAACATTGTTTTTATTATTGCTGTCAATTTTTGTTTTTTCAGCTTCTTGCTCTTTTTTAAGTCTTTCCAACTTTTCATTCATTTCTTTCTTTTTTTCATCTATAGATTTTTGTTGATCTATACCTTTATTTTTTTCAAGTTCAGCATTTTGAGATCTATTAAATACACTTTGAATACTAGAAGTATTAAAATAAATTCCTAATGCGACAGCGACTATCACAATAACTACCATAAATGCTATAATAAGCTTTTTAGTATTTTTTATAGTCGTGAGAGTTTTTGAAGTAGCTCTATCATTTCTAATTTCCCGTAAATACTTATTGGCTATCTCAGTATATATATCATATTCAGCTAGCTTTTCGAATAACTTTCTAGCTTTATTAAAATTCTTTTTATAAATATAACACAGTCCTAAAAGTTTCATAGCTTCGTAAAAATTGGGATTAAGAGATAATGCCTTTTTTAAATCAGCTATAGCTAAATCCACGCAATTTATTTTTAAATTTCGGATAGATTTATTATACAAACCTATAGATTTTCGGACATTATCTGAAATTTCATAAATACTAAATTCCTCTTTACTAATACTTATAGGGTTTATCTTATCTATTTCATAATTAAAATTCATGACCCTAATCCCACCTTTATTTTAAATACACCGTTATTTTACCACAAAACGTAAAAAAACGTCAAAAAATCTATTTTAACCTTATTATATTACAAATTATTGTAATTTTATACATTTTTAGATGTACTTAATTGTTTATATATCATTAACTTATTTCAAAAAATAGAGCAAGCCTATACCGAAGCATAGGCTTAAGGCTTTAATCATAAATTCTCAACTAAGAATTTTTCTCTACTTAAATTTAGATAAATACACCAGAAAGTAGACTTATACGCAGATAGATGTTACAAAGACTGAAGGCACATATAAGAACTTTTTTATCAGTCTTAGTGAAGCATTTTAGAAAATCTGAGAGCATTTGATGTGTTTGAAGTACGAGTTTATCAAAATTACACTATCATATCAAATTTATCTATTGTCATTTGAATACTATTGATCAATTTGCTTACATGGTATCCATCCGCTACTGCATGTGATATTGTTACAGTAAATGGCATTATCCATTTTCCGTTTTCTTCATTATACTTTCCATATGTTATTATAGGCATTAATGATGGGCTAGAGTCATTAGTATATGTTGAATATCCTGTAAAACTGAGCCATGGAACACAAGATATGCAATAAAAATTTTCAGGCTGATTTGTCTTAACCTTCACACCTTTAATATTTGAATACTTTTCAATATCATATTTATAATTATCATAAAACTTATAAAAGTCATTCGCATATTCCGACCAAATATCTGAGAATGTATGATCATCCTTATGAAAAATTGTATAGTTAGGATGAACAATATCATATATGATTAGTGAATTATTTTCTCCCCACCTCATGCGAAACTCCTGCATTAAATTAATATTATAAGTAACACAATAAATAAATGAAGGATAGAATTTTAGCTTATTCTTTTCCAATGACTTTTTAAACAAAGTGACATCAAGATTTGAAGTAATACTATAACCACACTTAATCTTCTCTGTATAGTATTTAAAATGTTCTTTTCTTTCCCATTTTTCAAGATCAACTATATAAAACATAAAATAATTCCTCCTTATTATACCTCTAATATATTCTATGTAAAAAAGCAAAACCCTTTTTTGTTCGAAAAAAATGCTAACAAAATATGTTTGTCAGCAGCTTAAATTAAAATTTATCTATTTTTAAGAGCTTCAATATATTTATCTCCCCAGATTCTGAACTCTTCTAGAACTGGCCTGAATGCCTTTCCTAAATCTGTAAGAGAATATTCTACCTTGGGTGGAATCTCTGAATAAACATGTCTACTTACCAATCCAAAATCCTCTAGCATTCTCAATTGCTTTGTCAATATAGCCTGGGTAATATTATCTATTCTTCTTTGGAGTTCTCCATAACGTAGTGCACCATCATTTAAATGATACATAATTAAAATTGACCATTTTCCTGAAAACACCTTTTGTGCTGTAAAATATGGACATTTTCCAAAAAGACTATCATTATTTTCCATATTGCCCCTCCAATAGTATCTATTATATACTTACCTTATCTAAAAATCGTACTTGTTATTTTGTTTGTACATGATATTATTATTATGTAATCAATTTTAACATACATATATGAGAGGAGCAATAATTATGAAAAAAGCATTAGAGTTCTTACAAGAAAGTGGCACTTTTTATTTAGCAACCACTGAGGGTGATCAACCAAGAGTTAGACCATTTGGCGTTGCCTTTGAATACGAAGGTAAACTGTACATTGTTACAAATAATACAAAAAAATGTTTTAAACAAATGATAGAAAATCCTAAAGTTGAAATCTCTTCTATGAATAAGAAAGGACAATGGATTCGTATCACTGGAGAAGTGGCAAATGATGACAGACGTGAAGTAAAGGAATTCGCACTTGAATCTGCTCCAATGTTAAAGTCTATGTATAACATTAATGATGGAATCTTTGCAGTTCTATGCTTTACAAAAGGAACAGCTACTATTTCTTCTTTTACCGATGAACCTGAAACATTCTCACTATAATTTTTAATGACATTATTTAAAATAGACTAGTATAATTAGGTTTAACTTTATTTCAGATTATTCTAGTAAAAATACAGTCTCCTGCAAACAGCTATCTAAGTTGATTATGGGAGACTGCAATAAACTTTATATTTCTATTTTTATTTTATACATAATACATCTTTTTTCTTTTAACCTTCTGCAATTTTATCATCTGGATTTACCTTCTATAATATCTCTATTACAATACATTCCTTTGAAAAAGCCTCAATAATTTCTAACTTTATAAGCTTACCATCAAAATTGATAAACGCTCTTTTTCCTCCAGTAACTCTATCAAAGCATATAACTAAGAGGCTGTTTCTAATTACATTTAAGATTGGATCTAAATTTTCAAGCGGTTTTACAACTTTTTTGTTGTAAGGGTACCATATGAAGTGAAACTAGTATTCCAGCTATGAGAAAACATAAAATCATACTTATTACTCCTCGCCATCCATAGTGTGTCCAGAAAATGCCCCCACTTGTACCACCAATACTTGAACCTATATAATAAAATAGAAGATAGAGTGAAGAAGCCTGTGCTTTGTTGTGAAAAGCTAATTTTCCAATCCAGCTGCTAATGGTAGAATGGCCTCCAAAAAATCCAAAAGTAAAAATACAAATCCCCACTATTTTCAGTATAAGATTCATATTTAAGGTTATAATCGCTCCAATTGCCATAACCAATACTATAACCCATAGTACATTGGAATGCCCATGTTTATCTGAAAGTTTTCCAACCCATGTGGAGCTAAAGGTTCCTATAATATAGATTACAAATATGAAGCTAACTAAAGTCGGGCTTAAAGAATATGGAGGTGCAATCAACTGATATCCAATATAATTGTACAAAGAAACAAAACTTCCCATGATTAAAAATCCAACAGCATATAGACAAAGCAAACTTGGATTTTTAAGGTGATCCACCATTGATTTAAACAGTTTCCCCATATCCAGCTCACAAGCGCTAAAATGCCTTGATTCGGGCAGCTTACACCAGAATAGAATACTAGCTGCAGCGCTAAATATACCTATTATCAATAAAGCTATTCTCCAATTAAAAAAATCAGTAAGAGTACCTATTATAATACGTCCACTCATTCCCCCTATAGAGTTACCACTTATATACAGCCCCATAGTCACACCTAAGCTTTTACTGTCAATCTCTTCTCCTATATATGCCATTGCAACAGCAGGAAGTCCAGCAAGTACAAAGCCTTGGAGAGCTCTGAAAATCAAGAGATAGTGAAATCCTGGAACAAAGGCAGTCAGTATTTCAAGTATTGATGCTGATATTATAGAAAAAGACATAACTAACTTTCTACCCCAAGCTTCTGAAAGTGAACCAAATAGAAGCATACTAACTGCCAAAGTAATCGTAGTTACTGAAAGCGAAAGGCTTGCAGCTGTAGGAGAAATATTAAATTCTTTCGATATGTTTGGCATTATAGGCTGTGTACTGTATAGTATAGCAAAAGTATCAAATCCGCCAGCAAACAACGCAATAGCTACATTACTAAATTCCTTTGTACCTTTTTTAATATAATTCATAAATGTATCAACTCCCAGTCTAAATCAATCTAAGGATATTTTTACGTAAAAAATTTATATAAAATTAAGTAACCCACTAAGTTAGAAATTGTTTTACTTAACCTTATATAAAATAATAATAAACACCCACGGCCAACACTTAACTTATGCGACCGAATATATTAGCATTCTTTCAACACAATAAATACTTTTGATAAGTCTGATTTTATATATTAAACTTAATTTGCAATAATAGTACTTCCTTCACCTTTTGACTTTGTTTTATAACCTAAATTTATTATAACAAAAGATGATATATACTAAAAATATTTAAAAACTATATAGTATACGAATAAAATATGGAAGTGATTTTTTTATATAATCTAAATAACATACAGTGTGTAAATTATTCTTTTTACTCCTATATATACATATCCTATAAATTTATTAAACACGTTAAATATTTTCCTAATTTATGTTATATTATAAATGTATTCTATTATAATACATAATAAATACAAAATTTAACAAATTAATATATAATCAAAGTATCAAATTATAACAAGGAGTGAAATAATTAAATGAAAAACAAAATCATACTTTGGCTTACTACTATGCTCTTTGTCACATTCCTAGTATCGAATATGACTATTTCCTACATACTAAGCTTGATTTTAAAGAATAATGATAATAGTGGAATATTATATGTATTTAACCCTCGTATTATATTAACTATTATAGGAATTACTGCTATTTTTACAATTCTAGCATTAGTAATATTATCAATATGCATTAATAATATGTTCATGAACGTTGATGCATTTAAAGAAAAGCTAACAATTATAGCAAATGGTGAGCTTTCAATTAGGGTAAGCGAAAAAGGATTCTTAGGAGTGATTGCTAAAGATATTAATAAAGTTATAAATAACACCAAACGTGTGTTGTGTCAAGTTGGCGAAGTATCTGATAAAAATAGAGAGCTTGCATTAATAATTATGGACAACTCAGAAAGCACTGAGAAAGCTTCAAACGAAATAGCAACTTCAGTTCATTCTATTGCAGAAGGAACAAATCAGCAATCACACGCTGCTATTTTATCGGATGAGAATGTGAAAAAAATGGCTAAAAATAATAATATAATTATGGAGCAGGCAGAAAAAACTAAATTAGTTGCCAGTGAAATGATAGAAACTGTAAAAACAAATACTGAACTTTTTGATAACTTAATTGGTAACATAAAAAATACTGGTGATATGACAACTAAACTTGCATCAAACATTTATCAACTTCACACAGAAGCGGATAAAATTAAAAATATCACTAATGTTGTAACTGAAATTAGCGAAAGGACTAATCTACTTGCTCTTAACGCAGCAATTGAAGCAGCTCGTGCAGGTGAACAAGGAAAAGGGTTTTCAGTTGTAGCAGATGAAGTTAGAAAGCTCGCAGAACAGTCTTCTGATTCCGCTGGAGAAATAAAAAAACTGATTGAAAATATTACATTAACAATTGAAAATATTACATCAGAAACAAATGACCAGGTAAAAGAAATAGAGAAGGATATAAAATTTGCGCATGAATCAAAAGATTCTTTCGATAAAATCGTAAAATCAACACAATCTACCTTTGATTCAATAAAGCAAATTAATGAATTATCAATGAGTTCTATGGAAATAACCTCAACTGTAACCAAGTTAGTGGAAGAAATATCTTATTCAACACAGGAGGCTGGTGCATTTACCCAAGAGGTTTCAGCTGCTTGTGAAGAACAACTTAGTTCTATGCAGGAAATGAACAAACTTGTTGAAAAAATGAATACCACAGCTGATAACATTGATACGGTGTTAAATTCCTTCATCAAAAATATTAGTGTTGGCGAAAAACAAATGTCTTTAATAAATGAAGGCTTCAAAACACTTAAAAATTTAAATCAAGACATCAATAAACAAAATATACTCATCGAAAATGCTACAAGCTTCTTTAGAGAAAAAGCTAAATTCTATCCACAATTTGAATTAATATCAACTATTAGTAAAGAAGGCATAATGGTATCTGCAAGTGTTGATACTAATATAGGCAATGATTTTACGTACAGGCCTTATTTTAAACTTGCTCTTCAAGGACAGGAGTATTTTACTGAACCTTATATTTCTAATACGACTTTCAATTACTGTATTACAGTCTCCCAGCCTTTTAAGGATTCACGTGGAAATATAGTTGGAGTAATTATGGCTGATATTTGTATAGAAGATTAATAATATACATTTATGATTTTATACAAATAGGGTCGTCGCACTATAAATGCGACGACCCTACTTTTAACTTAATTTTCAGTTAACTATTGAAGTTTCAGTTGAAATCCAGTTACTGGAACAACCTTTTGATTTTCTATACTAACATATTCTAGCTTTATACTATCGCCATCTCTTGCAATTACTATATCCGCATTTATGCCTTTATCTACCATAAATATACTATTTGGTTCAGTATCTATCTTTAAATAAAATACTGTTTTATTACCTTCCACAACTTGATTAATTCTTACAATCTTACCTTCCTTTTGTACTTTCTTTAATTCTGCATTATTTTTAACTTTTACATCTGAATTTTCATTTATTGAACCATCAACAATTGCCTTTTTCAAGGCTTCTAACAAATCTGCTTTGTTATCTGCAAGAACTGAATATTTACTTTGGGCTGTAACAAGTCCAAGTTTTACAAAGGAACCGTCAGTTTTATTAACTACAGGCACAACCCATGTATCTATTCCATAAAGATTATATAATATTGGCTGTACTGTAGCCCAGTTTGACTTATTAGCTCCTAAAAGCTTATCAATAGAATTCATAGCTCCTTGTCCATTTAGAAATCCTGGTGTTTTGTAGTAAGTCATATCACCATTTCTCGTATTCATTAAGGTATATCCGGTCATAGTAGTGGATGTACTAGATGTATTGGTGTGATCTGTAAAAAAATAGAAACCTCCATTATTTCCTACAACACCAACAACCTGATCTGATTCTACCTCTAATCCCTTCAATTTAACAGTAGATGCCCATTGAGTTGGAATATGAACACCTTTTTGACCAATTCTCGAGTTAATTAATCCATTTTGATATTTTCCGAAATAATCATTGTATGTTTCTGCTACCTGAGAAGTATAAATCTGATCGACCCAAGCAGGAACTTTATTCTTCGAAAAATTTTGCACTTCTCCAGTTTTCGTATTGTAAAGAAGTACCCCATCCACTACTATTCCATTTCTACCATATTTATAATGACCATAGGAACCTACATAATATGGATTCAAATTATCATCTAATTCTACATTAGCATTTAATAATATTTTATCCGGTACATAAGTCCTTAATCTTCTATATATATTATGATTTAGTACCAAAGATTCTCCATATTTATATGGCACAGATACTAGTTTTGCATCCTCTAATTTTTCTGCAGAAACATAAGCTATACCCGGTAATTCCTTGTTTAGAAAGGCCTTCAAGCCACCTTCTATATCTATGGGTGCTACGTAATAAGCTCCTTTTTCTGTTTTTGTAAGAGTAACTTGTCCTATCTTATAAAGACTTGGATTGGGCAATGAACCTATCAATGTTTGCATCTGATAGTATGCTGTTTCTGGCGGAATTATTATTATATTCTCTGTATCAATTTTAGGTGACTGATTATCACTTTCTTTTACATTAGTCATCGTATACAAATTTTTTGCTCCTCCATATGTATATGGAGCTGAAGAATATATTATACTGGCTGTTAAAATAATTACAAATAAAGCATTGAATTTACTTATTACTATCTCTTTACCCTCTTTTAAACTTCTCTTGTTTAGTATACTAGCAAAATTAAGAATCAATTGAAATATTGCTACCCATTTTAAGTTTGCTATTGCAAATGATATACTTCTGTCTTCATTACCAAAATAAAATACTGAAAATGAATAAACAAACCCTATTGCATATCTTAAAATTTGTTCACTTCTTGAACTCTTTTTAAAATTAAAATTCAAAAATAATAGCGGAAATAAAAAATACCATAAAACAAACATATGTTTTCTCCTTTAACTTTTAATAAAATATTTTTCAACTCTTTATAAGGTATATTATACTCCTTTGCGTTATATATTTCAATAATAGATTAAATCATCTTCTTTTACATTACTGTTTTATTCCTTCCACTATTTTTAGCAATATATAGCTTATTATCAGCTTTTCCGACTAATTCACTAATGCTTTCTCCCTTATATATTTCAATTCCAATACTAACAGTCAAATGTATTCCTTCCGTAAATTCTTTCAATTCAATAGCTTGTCTTATTTTTTCTGCAAACTCAAAAGCTTTATTTAAATTAGTTTCAGTTAACTTAATTAAAAATTCCTCCCCTCCATACCTCCCAACTATATCATTTGATCTTACATTTTCTTTAAGAACTTGAGATAGCTCTTTTAATATTTTATCGCCTATTATATGTCCCCATGTATCATTAATATTTTTAAAGTGATCTATATCTAATAGCATTACAACAAAGGTGCTATCAATAGAGCTGCATATTTTTGCTTCTTCTTCTAAGCATTCATATAAATGTCTGTGGTTGAAAAGTCCTGTTAGACCATCAACTGTTGCCTGGTCTTTTAAAATGCAATTATGCTCAAATAGCTTTTGTTCTGTTATCTTCATTTCTCTAAATATAACTTCATAAGGTTCCTGTATTCCTTTAACAATAATACTCTTATAAATTAGGTAAAATGAAAATATCTTGAAATAATGTCCTACTAAATTAGAGAGTCCGTAGTTATCTATATATATAGTAAAAGCAAATTCTGAAATAATTGTACAAACCATAGATAAAAATATAAATCTATACACCTTACCTTCAAATGTATCTTTATTCTTAGTAAGTACAACTATAGCTGTCATTAGAATTATGCATATGATATACTCACTGTATTTTTTAAAAGGGGTAAGACCTATTCCCTCAACAAAACATACAGGAAATATTTTCCACACAAATATTGATAACATAATTAAAGTTGTAAAAATCGTACAAATGGTAAAAGTAATATATATATTTACTTTTTTCTTTGATTTTATATAAATAAATGATATCAAAAGCATTGCACTCTCAAAATAGCGAGCGGCAATCCACAGCTGATTAGCATAATAGTCATATCCTTTAAATATCTGCATACCTTTATATGACATTGTATGAAATAAATCAATTACTCCAATAAAAAAATAGGATATACCAATTAATATCAAGTAATTATTTTTTAAATATGAATTTGAATTCCACGTTAATACAAATATTGTAAAAGCTATGCATACACTAAATATTTCTGCAATTGTATGAAATAAAAGGTAATTATATAAACTTGATAGATATAAGATTATTAAAATAATTGTTATAAAAGTTGTATTTATAATCTTTATATACCTATTTTTCATTAACTCACATCCTTTTTAAATTTACAAAACCACAAGTATGTTATCTAAATTATATATTCCAAGATATTCATTATCTGCTAAAAGCCTTTTTTAGTTTACATTATAACATCTCAGAAAATGTTAGTCCAATAGTCCTATAACAGATAAATTTCACTTTTCTAAAATTTACACCAGATAATTATATAAAAAATACATGGAAAATTTAACGAAATCAATTTAACATAAAAAATAGTTGAAGTGACTTCAGATCACTCCAACTTTATATGACATTATTACCCTAGATTTTTCTTAATATATTTTTGGTGATATTCCTACTTATCATAGAAATAAAAAGCTGTTCTACTTCAATACGTTAACTAAGCTACCAATTTTTTCGATAGAGACAGAAACTTTATCTCCAGCTTTTAACCATTGCTGTTCATCTTCTAGATAACCTAAAATTACACCACTAGGCGTTCCCGAAAAGATAATATCTCCTGGTTTTAAGGTCATATACTGGGACACATAGCTTATAATTGTAGCACAGTCAAAAATCATATCGCAAGTGTTAGCAGATTGACGAACAACTCCATTCACCTCACATTTTATATCTAAATTGTTAGGATCTACTTCATCGGCTGTTACTAGATAAGGTCCAATAGGAGCAAATTGATCGCAAGTCTTACCTAATAACCATTGACCAGTAACAAATTGAAGATCTCTAGCAGATAAGTCATTTCCAGCAGTATAACCAAATACATAAGAAAGAGCATCCTCTTTAGAAACATCTACAGCTTCTTTTCCAATAACAATAACTAACTCTGCTTCATAATCAAATTTTTCAGCATGCTTAGGAAGAGAGATGCTTTGTTTATGTGCAGCCAATGCATTATTGAATTTGCTAAAAAGAACCGGCGAAGTAGGAATATCCATTTTGCACTCTGCTCCATGGCTCGTATAATTTAAACCCACACATAGAATTTTTTCAGGGTTAATTATACATGGTGCATAAACAACTTTTTCTTCTGGAATAATTTCAACTTCTTTTTCCACTAATTCAGCTAACTGAACTAAACTCTTTTCTCCACCTGCAATAACTTGTTCTATAGTAATAGGTGCTTCAATAGAAAACTTTACTGCTGCTTGTTCTACATCTATAATCCCTTGATCTCTCTTAATGCCTAAACGAATTTGATCTCCAACCTTAAAATTAACTATTTTCATATTTTCCTTGCCTCCCTTTAATTTATAGCTAAAAAGTGCCCTTCATTTCAGACAATATTTCAGATATCATTTGATTATCCTCTTGATCCTTATTTTCCTTTTCTATAACACGGTTAACCAAGACATCATGAAATATATAATCTTCAAGTAAATATATATGAGTAGGATCATCAGTATAAAATGCATTGCTGTTGTATTCTGACGAATGACCATATAATAATTTTTTACTATCGACTGAAAGAATAAACCACTTCTTCTTATCAAAACTATTATGTACTTTGTTCACCTTGTGTTTATCTAAAGTACTTAGTGGATTTTGCACTCCAAAGGTTATTCCACGAACATTACAGCCACGATGGACACACGCTTGCAAATCACCAAGCAATTCTAAATACATCGAATTCCATATTGAAATAATTACTTTTTGTTTTGCATCACATATCAAATTTCTACAAAAAGCTAAAATATTTTTCTCTCCCTTTACCGTTGAAACATAAATCTCTTCTTTCTTTTCTTGTGCTTCTATAGCTTTAAGTTCCTTTTCCACATGATTATAATTATCAATCCATGTTTCCCGTGCCTGATCTAAGAACACATTTGCCGGTAAAGCATTGTAATTTTTTGTACCATCGCTTGTTTCTTCAAACATAACTATTCCGCGAATCATAAGCGATTCTAATATATCATAAATACGTGCACGAGGTATTCCTGACTTTTTACTTACATTGTAAGCGTTGGATCTGCCAATACCTAATAAAGCTACATATGCCTTTGCTTCATATTGATTTAATCCAAAGCTTTGTAATTTGTTAATCAAGGATTCGTCTATCACCTTTATCCTCCTTTCTGGTCAAATAAAAATAAAATTACTAGTTCTAAATATTGTCTAGAAAAATACATCATGGTTAATGCTACATTGTAGCTACCACTTTAGTAGTAACTATAGTATAATTTAGATTAACTTCACTGTCAATGCTCATCAGAATATTCTCAAAAAAATGAACAATAGTATAAGTATCATGATCTTTGACAAAGGAATAATGTAGTGTTAAAATTGTGGATATGCTTAACTTTGTTGTAAAATAATTTAAATTCAACATGATAGTGGTAAAACAAATTCTATAACCAAGGAGGTAAAATATGATTGATTTAGAGTTAACAGATAAAGTTGCTTTAATAACAGGAGGAACACGTGGCCTTGGAAGAGCTATTGCTGAGAGATTAGCAGAAGAAAAAGTAAAAGTAATTGTAACTGGTGTTAACGAAGAACGAGCAAAACAAACAGCATCAGAAATATCATCTATGTATAACGTTGAAACTTTAGGTTTAAAACATGATGTAAGTTCAGAGAATTCAACAAAGGAAGTTGTAAAATCTATAATTGAAAAGTTTAAAAAGATAGATATATTAATAAATAACGCGGGTGTTACAAGTGATGGCCTAATGATGACTATGAAAAAAGAAAACTGGGATAAGGTGCTAAATGTAAATCTTACAGGAGCATTTAACTGTACTAAATTTGTGTCAAAGCATATGTTAAAACAAAGGTCAGGGAAAATAGTGAACATAACAAGCGTTGTGGGAATAACTGGTAACGTTGGACAGGCAAATTATGCTGCCTCCAAAGCTGGACTTATTGGGTTTACTAAAACAGTAGCCAAAGAGTTGGCAGATCGCGGTATAACAGTAAATGCTGTTGCTCCAGGGTACATTTCAACAGATATGACTTCTATACTTTCCGATAAAGTAACCGAAGAAATGTTATCTAAAATTCCAATGAAAGTCTATGGAAAACCAGAGGCTGTCGCAAATTCAGTTCTATTTCTTGTTTCAAATATGTCACAATATATTACAGGTCAAGTCATAAACGTAGATGGTGGCATGGTAATGTAATATGATTTTCAACTGAAAACAAACAACGTATAAGGGCAACATACTACTTTATTAGGATTATAAACACACCCTTTAAGCAAACCTCTCCAACTAAAACCAATGATATAAATACAAAAAGTTAGTATGCCTAAACCTACAAAAATTATACAGATACCAAATGCCTTAGTACCTATCCCATTGAGTAATATTACTGCCAATATTATAATTGTCTAATTATGAATTTTCAAACATAGACAAACTATTTTGGATATAATAATATTTAAAGGATGTGATTAACTTTGATTATTGGTACAACTAAATTATACCTATTTGCAAACTGGGTCCATTCATTAAAAGATAAAAGAATGATAGTGAAAAGCATTATTGATAAAACTAAAAACAAATTCAATGTTTCTATAGCTGAAATAGAAGACCAGGATTTGCACCAGTCTATTGTCATAGGGATTGCCTGTGTAAGTACTGATAAAAGACACGCTGATAGCATAATTCAAAATGTAATTAACTTTATTGAAGATAATACTGATGCTGTCCTTCAAAGCATTGAAACAGAAATTATTTAATAAAGTTAGAAAATGGGGCTGTTCATTAGCAACAGCCCCATTTTATTTCGTCTTACTTTTTTGATGCATATTATTCATATTTCCTAAAATGTCATGCATGAAATTAGAGCCTCTGGATATGAGTATTCCTGTAAGAATCATACCAACATAAGGTACCTTTATAGGCAATTTTACCGCTGCCATAAAATCTATACCAGCACCAACAGCTATAAGTTCCCCAAAAGCTACCGATCCTATTTTATCGTAACTAAACTTACCATTCTGCCAAAACATTTTTGTAGTTTCCCATAAAGATTCTACTATCAAAGCTGCAGTAGTGAATTGTAATAAATCCATTTTCTATTTTTCCTATATAAAATTGTTCACATAATAACATATGTGCTTTCAATTTATCTTATGATAATATAATTCTATAGAAAATAAAAACATTAATTAGACCACTTTAGCCGAAATTACCTTTGTTGCATAATAGACTATAATGTTATATATTATGGCAATTGTCCAGTATATTATTAGGCATTTTGCTGCCTTGCCTGCCTTATTTTTTTCTGTAGTACTTCTGTATATATTTATGATTTTATATGACCCCAAGATTCCAATAGACCAACTAAATATTCCTTCCACAGATAATATCGGTATTATAAAATTCAAAAAAACAAACATGTACATTAGACTTTTCTTATATTCTATCTTTATTTCTTCCTGCAATTCTATCAAAGCATTATTTGTGCTTTGCTCTAAAAGATTATCCATCCTTTTTTACTACCTTCCTTTAAAATAATTAGCTTTTATCATATCATTGGAATATTGTATTATCTCAATATACTTTTGCTTCTCCTCATCAGAAACCTCAGTCCCTACATAGGTCTTATTAGTCAACACTGCATAATCTAAATTAGTATTCAAAAGATTTCTGCCTAATGCAGTATTAATATATTTATCTTCCTGTATACCCATTAAGTAGCTAATAGTTGGAAGAAAATCTACTTGTCCTCCATTTACTTCAATTTCTTTACCTTTTAGACCTTTTGAGTATATTATTAAAGGAACTCTTCTATCATTGTTTCTCCATTTATCTGGTATTCCTTTGATAGTACCAACTTCCTCACTAAAAAACTTATGCACACCTTCATGATCTCCATATATAGCTATAACTGTATTTTCAAGTATCCCCTTTTTATCAAGATCTTCTATAAACTTTCCTAGCATTGCATCCGTATAATGTATGCATTCTATAAATCCACCCATTTTTGTTCCTTTTAAGTTATCTGATATATTAATTGTTTTTTGATTTTTAGGAAGGTTAAACGGACTATGACTAGTCTCTGTTATCATAAAAGTATAAAAAGGATTTTTTTGTTCTTCAATTTTTTCGGATGCTTGCGATAAAAAACTTCTATCACTTAACCCTAATCCAATTATTTCATCTTCTTTAAACTGTGTTATGTCCGAACAATTATCAAATCCTAAATGCTTTTCCGCCGTCATCCAATTCCAATAATTCCCTTTTTCTCCATGCATTGAATAAGTTTTGTAGCCCTCATTTTTCAACAACTTAGGCAGAGAATTATAATCATTATATGGATAATTAAAATTGTTATTTCCAACTAAAACAGGTAACATAGAAGTATTTGACACAAAAGTAGCATCCGCAGTTGTACCATTGTAAGTTTGCTCATGGTAATTGGAGAAGTACAAGGAGTTATTGATCAACTTATTTAAATTAGGTGTTATTTCCTGATTATTCACTTTTTCATTTATAACAAAATTCTCCATAGATTCTACTTGAATGACAATCAAGTTTTTCCCTTTAAAAATCCCACTATATTCATTACTTTTAAGGTTTTTTTCTTTTGAATTATAATAATTTTTTATTTCATCTTGTTCTTGATTAGACATTACATAAGGTTTATTATCCTGTTCATAATTGTATAAATCGTATAGATGATACCCTATAGGCGTCAAATAATACATCATTTGATTTTGTGACCATGTTCTTTTAAACAAATATTGATAAGCATATCCTCTCTGAAATTTGTCCACTTTGATATGATTATAGGCTAAATATAAAATAGGAATTAAAAACAATAATCCAAACTTACTCAAGCTCCTTTTGGTTTCCTTATATGCTCTTATATTTTTTATAAAAATCACTATAAGAACTAAAGTGTTTATTAAAAACATTAAATCTATTGTTCTAAACATCGCAAGTATGCTCGGACCTAATCCTTCTAAATTTGAAGTCATACTAAACATATAGTAGTTTAGAAATGAACTATTACTTCTATAGTACCATAAATCAAAAATCATTAATAATGAGACAAGTATATTTCCTATTATTACCGCTAACTTTTGCTCTCTTCCATCAAATAAAAAAGCAAAAGAATAAGGAACTATAGCAAATGCTATATATACTAATATTGGAGGTACTCCCAAAATAGCCGTTTTAAAATTTATACTTACTGCTTTTCCATTTGACAAAAGTAATATAAATAGAACATACTGCAGTAATGTTCCTATAATTGCTGTCATTAAAAATTTATCTTTATAAATTTCCCTTATATTCTTTTCTAAAAAGTCAACAATTTTTTCCACACTTAACCTCCTTCATTTTCTAATTGAAAATACGTAGATTCATTATATCACACCTTTCTGAATATAATTACAATATCTTTTTTACAACGTCGGTAAATCTTTACTCACTAATTTTAAGTAGAGACAATTATTATATGAGAAATTATAAAAATAGGACATGCCTTAAGACACATCCTATTCTTATACAACTTCCTTATTTAACTCTTCACAAATTTCTACCAGGTCTTCTATGCTATCTATAACATAATCTGGCTTATGCTCCATAAGTTCTTCTAATGGAAGGACTGTATATTTAACTAGACATGTTCTGCAGCCTGCATTTTTGCCACAAAGAATATCATTATGACTATCTCCCACCATAATTGTTTCCTGTGGTAAAACACCTAACAGTTCGCATGCCTTTAGTGCAGGCTCTCCCAAAGGCTTATGTTTTTCAGTGTCTTCTGGTGTTACAGAAACATTAATAAATTTATCTATATCTATTAATTTTAAACCTCTTTCTGCCATACCTTTCATTTTTGATGTTACTACACCTAGTTTTATACCCATTCTACTTAAATCCTCAAGACCTTCTCTAACCCCTTTAAATATAGTTGAAATATTATCATGGTTTGCCTGGTTATAAACTCTAAAGGTATTTACCATTAAATCTGCTTTATCCTCATTGTATCTAGCCATTGCATCTCTCAAAGGTTCTCCAAAAGTTCTTACAATTTCATCTCTTGGTATTTCCTTATTAAAAAGTGTTTTAAACGCATATTTAAAGCTTTGTACAACAAGCTCATTTGTATCTATCAATGTCCCATCTAAATCAAACAAAATAGCTTTAATCATTTGAATCCTCCTGTATAAAATGTTTTCTAGTATATAATATCATAAGCACCACTTATACAACAAGGCACAAATTTTACTTCTTTAATTCCCATTTTCAAAGACCTTTATCAAATTATGATTTAAAATATCATCTGAGTATTCAAGCTCTTTATTATACTCATCTCTTAGTTTTTTCAATTCATCCGTTTCTTCTACTTGTTTCCCACTTTTAATATCATAATAGGTGTTTGTCCAAGAAACATAAAAGATTTTTCCATTAGTAAAGGAACCATTTCTAAATATTACTTTTCCACTATCACTATTAAATAAATCTTTTCCCATCATGTATTGTTTAGGCAAATTAAATAAGTTTGCTAAAGTTGGATAAAGATCCATCTGTCCTCCATAAGTGTGGTTAATTCCTTTATGAGAATCTTCTGGAAAATGAATAACTAAAGGAACCTTTTGATACTCATACCATTGCAAGTCACTTGTATCATTCACATTTTCAAATTTCAAAAGCTGGTCTGTGTTATCTTTAGGAATAGCAAAATGATCTCCATATAAAGCAATAATTGAATTTTGAGTAATTCCTTCTTTATCTAGTTTGTCTAGAAATACCCCTAATTGCTGATCAGTATAATGTATTGATTTTAAATAGTTTCCAAGTAGTGTGCCTTCATATTCTCCCACATCAAAGTCACCATAATTTTTAACGTCATCATAAGGATAATGACTGCTTAAGGTAACTAAAAATGAATAGTAAGGCTGCTTAAAGTTTTTCATTTTCTCTACGGATTGGTCTAAAAAGGATTTATCACTTAATCCTAAACCTACAGTTTCATCTATGTTAAAACTATGTTCCCCATAGAAATCATCAAACTTCTCAGCTTTATACATAACATTTCTGTTCCAGAAACCTTCATTATTTCCATGAAGTGCTGCAGTGTAATAATTTTTATCATTAAGTTGTTTTGCCAAGGAATCATACTGATTTCCACTGTAACTGTAATAGGCTGCCCCTGATTGTGCTGGATATAATGAATTATTAGACATAAATTCCGCATCAGAGGTGTTTCCTCCAGCTACTTGATAAAAATAATTATCAAAGTATAAACTTTTATTTATCCATTTATTTAGATTTGGAGTTATCTCTTTGCCATTAATCTTTTGGTTTATTACAAACTGTTGAAGTGCTTCCACCTGTATAACGATTAAATTTTTTCCTTCACCTTCTCCTTTTAGATTAGTAGTTGTAACTGCATTATTTTGATCAAGAAAATTTTTAATCTCTTTCTCATCATCAGCAGATATTTTTTTAGAATTCTTAAATTTTGTACTTATATAGTTATAAGCATCTATAGCATGAAAATTCAAGTTTCCAATCATTTTTGTTAAATATATTCTATTACTCATGGAGCTTAACAAAGTAGGTTGTTCTTTTGCAACAGCATAAACTGATTTTACATCTATAGATATTCCAATTAAGAACATAACTATGAAAACAGCAAATTTAGGTAAGAATTTCTTTTTTCTTGAACTTTCTCTTTTTTTATATCTTTTAATAAACGGTATAAGAATTACTATATCTAATAGATAGAACAAATCTTTAACGTTAAACAAACTTCCTACACTTGAAGAAACACCTCCTAAGAGCTTGGCATTTTTTACTGCTGCTAAAGTTATTACATCCTTAAAATATCTATAATACATGAGATCTGCCATCAAAATTAAACTTATAATTAAATCTAAAAGATATAAATATCGTATTCTTTTATTAACTTTAAATAGCACAGAAAAGCTAACAATTACTAAAATTGATGCAAACACTGGGTGAGTTACTCCAATGTACAAATATTCAGGAGAAATTTGTTTTGCATAATTCATAATTTTTATAAATATTAATATTGAAAATAGCAATATATCTATATTTGAGATAAGCATTTTAAATATCTTACTATCTCTAAGTTTACTTATAATTTTAAACTTGCTTATATTCATCCTTTCACTCCTTACTAAATATCTTATATTCAAATATTACATTTTTTTTGTTACACTCAAGTGGCAATAATATTAATAAACTGTAAATAAGCACTAGTATTTTCTGGTCTTATTCCTATAGCATTTATAATCAAGTGACATAGAATATTATCATAAATAATTTTAGGGAGACTTATTTTATGTTCATGAGACAAAATTCTTATTCAAGAACTGCTGCTGTAAATTATGCGGTTAGATATGCTTTAAAGCCAAATCCTGCATATAGATATTTCAAACTTAATGACAATACAGGAGGAGATTGTGCTAATTTTCTTTCTCAATGTCTATTTGCTGGTGGAGCTCCAATGATTTATAACTCTAGTAATCAGTGGTGGTATAATAATAAAGGTACATCTAAAGTAGATGACGATACTTGGACCAATTCTTGGACAGTAGCCCACGCACTTTATTGGCTTTTAAAGATCAATAATGAATCAAATTTATATGGTCCTAAAGGCTTAGAAGTTTCTAGTGCACATATGCTTGAACCTGGAGACCTCATATTTTTTGAAAATAGCAATGGTATAAAATTTCATTCAGCTATTGTTACTTCTATTTCAAACAATATTCCGCTTATATCTCATCATTCTTTTGAAGCTCTCAATATTCCATATAATAGCTCATGGCCTGCAGATAAGCTTAGATTCTTAAAAATAAGAGTTTAATCGGATAAAAAAACAAAAAGGATGTTGAACTTATAGACACCAACATCAGACAGTTAACGTATACGTTAAGTGTCTGATGTTTGGTATATATAAGTTCAACATCTCCTTCATTGAAACTTATCTATATAATTATAAAATCTTAATTTTACTTTGCTATTCAAGCGGAAGCAGTATAAATCTCAAAATAAACAGTAACGCAAGTATATATACTATTGGATGAAGTTCTTTATATCTACCAGTAGATATTTTTACTGCTGGATAAAATATCATAGCAGCTGCAATTCCATTAGCTATACTATAGCTAAAAGGCATTATTGCTATTGCAAAGAATGCAGGCATTGCTTCTGTAAAATCATCAAAGTCTATATTTTTAACGGCACTCATCATTAGAACACCTACTATGACAAGTGCTGGTGCTGTAGCCTGAGAAGGAACTATTCCAACAAGTCCTGAGAAAAATAACGAAAGAATAAACATTATACCTACGGTTACTGAAGTAAGACCTGTTCTTCCTCCTACAGCAACTCCAGAAGTTGACTCAACATAAGTTACAACAGTACTTGTTCCAAAAAATGATCCTACAGTTGTTGCTACTGCGTCACAGATAAGAGCTTTCTTCATTCTTAAAACTTTACCATTTTCATCTACCATACCTGCTTTTGTTGCAGTTCCAACAAGCGTTCCAATAGTATCAAAAAGGTCAACTAAACAAATTGTTATTACAACCATAGCAACACTTAGAACTCCTGCTAGTACGCTGGTTCCTCCCTTAGATAAAAGTCCTCCGAAGTCAAAGGCTGCAAAAGTAGGAGCAACTGAAGGTGGTGCACTAAAAACATGTACATTGGCTAGTGAAGTGATTCCAAGTGGAATACCTATAATTGTAGTAATAATTATACCTAAAAGTATTGATCCCTTAACATCTCTAGCCATAAGAATACCAGTTATTAAGATTCCCATTACAGTAAGTAAAGTTCCAGGTTGTGCAAAATTTCCAAAGCCAACGAGAGTTGCTGAATTTGCAACTATTATTCCGCCACTCTTTAGTCCAATAAGAGCTATAAACAACCCTATACCACCAGAAATTGCAAACTTTAAATTTTGTGGTATTGCATCAACTATTTTTTCACGTATAGAGGTAACTGTAATAATTATAAATAGAATTCCTGAAATTAAAACTGCTGAAAGTGCCTGGTGCCAGGTAAACTTTAGTGTCATACAAACAGTGAATGTGAAAAATGCATTTAGTCCCATTCCTGGAGCCTGAGCAAAAGGTAAATTTGCATAGAAGCCCATTATAAACGTACCTACTGCGGCTGCTAAACAAGTAGCAACGAATACTGCTGATACTACTGGATCACTGCCAATAGCAAATTTTCCGGCAGCATCACCTATTGCATTTGCTGAATTCATACCAGCAAGCTTAAGAATATTAGGATTTACGAATATTATATAGGCCATTGTAATAAATGTCGTAATCCCTGCAAGAATTTCTGTCTTCACATTGGTGTTGTTTTCCTTCAACTTAAAGAAGGATTCTAAAAATGAACCTTTCCCCTTGTTAATCCCAGTTTGCATAAGATCCCCCCTGTTTTAAATTATATTTAAAATTCCTATTATTATAGAAATTTTAACTTCAACAGCATTTTGGCTCTTCTATTTTTTTGCCAGCCACATATCTTTCTTTAATGTTTCTGTCATCACCAGTATAAATAAACTTTTGCAATCTTTCTTCTATTGTTAATGTTTTAAAGATAGACAAACTACTGTCATCAATAACAAGAGCATCAAACTCATAGTTCTCTTCAAAGCTCCCTACTTTGCCAAAGAATTGTCCGCCAGCCTTTGTTGCTAAATAGAATAATTCTGCAGTACTAAGTGGCTTATCTACTCTACCACTTTCAAGCCACTTAATATTTGATACCTGTGAAGCATTGACTAATACACTATTCATTGATAAACTATGCCCTGCTGATACGTCTGTTGCAAGTCCTACAGGTATTCCTCTTGTAATTAACCTTCTTATTGGTGCAATGCCGCTTGATAAATTACAGTTTGAGTTAGGACTATGTGCAACAAAAACCTTTTTTCTTGCCATTAACTCAATTTCTTCTTCATCTACCAAAACGCAGTTAGCCATAACTGTAGGCACTTCTCCAAATAATCCTGACTGGTCAAATAAATCTATCAATAGTTTTGTTGCATTCTTATGAAGGGTAGCAAAAACACAGGCCCTAGTAGTACCAACTTTCCACAATTCTCTTATAAAAGTTAAATATACTTTTCTTGCATAATCAATATTTGAATACTTGGACTCTTCTGGAAAAGTATAGGTTTCAAGCCATTGCATCAATTCCTTATCAAGTCCTAAGCCTAAATTTGCAAACTGTGGCGCATGTAAATGGAGATCAACAAAGCCTGGTATTATAAGTGAATTCCCATGATCTATTAACTGTATCTTGTTTTATTATACAATTAATCTTCTTTTTTCGAACACCGATCCATTACTAATTTTTTAGATATATCAAAATACTTATCCAAATCAAATTTACCTTCATCAATAAGATACTGTAAAGATGCTCCAAGCATTAGTGATACAATTATAAAAGGCATCATATTTCTGTCGTTATCATCCATGCTCGATTTGAATTCATCTTTGTTTAAAACCTCTATAATGCCATTTCTCCATATATCAAAAGTATTTTGAAATTTAGCTCTTATTTCCTCATTTACTGTTCCCTGAACCCAGTAATCAAGCTGTGCATATTCGAGTTCCTTATTGTCAAGAATATCATGTTTTTTTTGTTCAAAAAAGCCCTCTAAATTTTCTACAGCCGTTTTATTTTCTAAGTCAATATAATTTTTACGATCGTTTGAGAATTGCTCCTGTATGTTGTCCAAAAGAGCTATCATTATATCATTTTTAGTAGCAAAATGATAATGTAAATTAGCTTGGCTCATTTTAGCCTCTTTTGCAATCATATGCATCCGAGTACCACTTATTTTCTCGCTTGCTACTACCTTTATTGCAGCATCTAATATCCTTTTTTCTATGTCTTTTGCCATATCCTAACCTCTTTCCTAAAGAAAACCATAATTCTTAGTTGTATACAAATTATTCTAATGAAACAGCTAACAAGCTTATTAGATAACTAAACTTGTTTATATGTTGTTTATAACAAATTTCAAAATATATTTTACTTAATTTCAGCAAAATGATAGTATAAATTGTATAAAATTTTCCTCAAAAACATTATAAAATTTATACTATCATTTTGCAAACATTTATTTTAGATTTATAGAATAATTAATTAAATGTTGTTTCTTTTATTTGCAAGAAATAAAATAGCTTCTAACACTCCCCCAGCTATATTTCTAGCCTTATCTGAAATAGTATTAAAATTTTCAGATTCTGTTAATCTAGGATCCACATCACCTATCTTAAGACCATTAAATATAATACTCCCATCTCTTATAATTCCTCTAAGGATACCTGGAATGACCGACCTTATTTTCTGTTTCCCTACAACTGCAACAACTTCTCCAACTTCAACATGTTCTCCAATTTTTTTTATATTTTTTATTCTACCATCACAGTTACTATATATAACTCTTTCCTTTGAATAGCCACCTATCATACCAGGCGTTCCTGTATTCTCTAAAGCGTAACCTTTAAATATTAATCTTCCAAGATTATGACCTCGCATGGTTTCAATAACCACATCTACATCTACTCCTGCATTAAAGCCGGGACCTAAAGCAATCGTGATCGGAGCCATCTCTTTATTTGTGCCTAAGTTTTTCTTAGCAAGAATTGCATCTACTAAAACATCTGGCTTAATAATATTAATTAATTCTCCCTCTCCATCTATTGCAACTGGTATAACATTATCTTCCCATGCTTTGATTATTTCATTTTTTTCTTTTACAAGTACCGCTTTAGTATGCTCTACAACCGTTTGCCCATCATAAACAGCCTCACTGAAAGCTACATTTCTCCTAATAGATGTTGGTTTTTCTACTTCTAAAACCAATACTTTGAAACCGCTTCTATGCAGTTTCTGTATTGTTCCTGATGCAATATCTCCTCCACCTCGTACAACAACAGAATTTATATTCATTTTCACCCATTCCTTTACTTTACGTTACAGCATTAATTCATCTAATAGCTAATATTCGTATCACTTCCATACCACTCATCATGCTCTCCTTAATTTTACGAACAATATTTGACTAATTAATTGGTACAATATTATAATATAAGGATAATTTTGTCAATATACAAACAATTTAAATATATTAAAATTTATTCTAATAATTAAAACATTTAACATAAAAGAATTTTTTTATTGTTAATTGTTCAATTTTCTGAATTTTTTTGCTGTTAATATATTGACAATTACTATATATTATTGTTAAATTAAAATATACTAATTAACTAGTCAATCCATTTTAATTATTAGATAAGGAGGTTTGTATATGTCAGAAGGAATCACTAAAAAAGTGGACAAAGTAAATGAAATGCTTCCAGTTAGTCAGCTTGCTGTTTTAGGACTTCAACACGTCCTTGCAATGTATGCAGGTGCTGTAGCCGTACCGTTAATTATCGGCGGAGCTGTAGGCTTAACACCAGCTCAGCTAGCACTTTTGGTGGCTGCCGATTTATTTACTTGCGGAATCGCAACTTTACTACAAGCAATTGGTATAGGACCATATGTCGGTATTAGACTGCCAGCAATTTTAGGTTGTACCTTTGCAGCTGTTGGTCCACTAATTATTGTAGGCAAAAATTTAGGAATGCAACATGCCTATGGTGCTATAATAGTAGCCGCAATTGTTGTTGTACTTATTGCACCACTATACGGAAAAATCTTAAGGTTTTTTCCTCCTGTTGTCACAGGTACAGTTGTTACAATGATAGGTCTTTCTTTAATTAACGTTGGCGTAACTAGTATTGGTGGTGGTTCAGGTGCTAAAGACTTTGGAAGCATGTCTAACCTTTTGCTAGCAGTATTCGTAATGATTGTTGTTTTATTATCTAATAAATACTTTAAAGGATTTTTTCAAGCAATTTCTGTTTTAAACGGTATTGTTTTAGGAACGATAGTAGCTGCATTTATGGGTAAAGTAAACTTTACTGAAGTAGTAAATGCAAAATGGGTAAGCCTTGTACATCCTTTCAACTTCGGTTTGCCTAAATTTGACCTTGGCTCGATAGTCATGATGACCTTTGTTATGTTAACAGTAATGATTGAATCAACTGGTACATTTCTTGGAGTTTCTAAAGTTTGTGAAAAAGATATTACAGAAAAAGATATCGTGCGTGGAATTAGAGCAGAAGGGCTTGCAACAATACTAGGAGGTATTTTTAATTCTTTTCCATACACTACATTTAACCAAAATCTAGGTCTTTTAGCACTAAGTAAAGTAAAAAGCCGTTTTGTTGTAGTGGCTTCCGGTATTATTCTTATATGTCTTGGATTAATTCCTAAATTTGCAGCTATTGCTACAATCATTCCTCAACCTGTTATAGGTGGGGCTACAACTATAATGTTTGCCATGGTTGCAGTAGCTGGTATACAGATGCTTTCGAGCGTAGATTTTAATAAAAACTCTAATATGCTTGTTGTTGCTTGCTCTATTGGTATAGGACTTGGAATTACAGCTGTACCTACCTTGCTTGATCATACACCAACAGTTTTCAAATCAATTTTTAGTAGTGGTATAGTTTCTGCATCTGTAGTTGCCGTAATTCTTAATGCATTTTTGAACAGTGGCCGTGATAAAGGCATTTCTGATAGTGCAAACGTTGATACCCCTATGATACACTGATAAATTATACATTAAGAAAAGACTGCTAACATTTTATACATGTCAGCAGTCTTTTCTTAAATTATTAATTAAATCCATACTTAAGAAAACTACCATTAGCCTCCTTAGATACAATTCCGTTTTCTACAGCAATTTTACCATTTAATATAACATGTTTTATTCCAACAGGATTTTTAGTTGAGTTTCTATAATCCTCATATCCTGTAATTTCATCAAAAGAGAACATAGTGATATTTGCTATTTTATTAACTGATAATTCTCCTACATTTTTCATTCCTAATCTCTTAGCTGGAAAAAGTGTTGCTTTATATACTGCTTCTTCAAGAGTAAGTGCTTTTCTTTCTCTTACATATTTTCCTATAAAGAGAGGAAAATTACCATATAGTCGTGGATGAGGCACACCTGCTGGTATACTATCAGAACCTACCATTTGTAAAGGGTGCCTTATCAGCTTAATAGTATCTTCTTCTGAGAATATGTCTAAAGTCACTATTCCGACACCTGTTTGTTCCTTAACAATAAGATTGGCCATAAAATCAACTGGATGGATCTTTAGGTTTCTTGCAATTTCTCCAATGGTCTTCCCAATATATTTTAAATTTTCAATCTTTCCAAGTGAAGTTATAAGTATTCCATCCCAACCAGCAATTCCACTATAATTATCCCATCCTCTATAATGAATTTCCTTGTTAACAAGCTCCTCTTTCAACCTGCTCAATACTCGTACATCCTTTAAATTTTTCAAGAGTACATCGGTTCCTTTATCTGTAAGCCAGGGTGGCAAAAGCTGAGTCATTAAAGTACTCCCTGACAGATAAAGATGCTCATCAAAAGTTATATCTATTCCTCTATCAACTTCTTTTTCTATTGTTTCGATTAGCAATTCAGCACTACATCCAAAATCTTTCGAATCATAGGATCTCAAATGAGAAATATGAAGTTTTACACCAGAAGCTTCTGCTATAGATATAATCTCCTCCAATGCATATCTTATAGATACATCATGGTTTTTAAGATGAACCATGACAATGCCTTCATATTTTTTTACAATCTTGCACATAGCAATCAGTTCCTTCTTATCACTAAAAATACCAGGCATATACTGAAGTCCAAGTGACATACCAAAAGCACCTTTTTTCATAACATCTTCTACTATCTCACACATATTCTCAAGCTCGCTCTTTGTTGGCACTCTACTGTTGAGTCCCAATACATTTGCCCTAACCGCTCCATGAGAAATCAGTGCTGCATAATTATTTTTTAATCCCCTTTCACTAATCTTAGTTACGTATTCATCAAAATCATGAAAATCAAACTGTATTCCAGGATCTCCCACAACGCCCTTAATATAGTTTTTCCACACTTTATCTTTACTCTCTACACAGGGAATAACCCCTAACCCGCATTGACCAACTAGTTCGGTAGTAACTCCTTGCATCAGCTTTAAATTTTGAATTTTGTCACTCATAAAAGGTACTAGATCATTATGACTATGCACATCTATAAACCCCGGACATACTACTAATCCAGCTGCATCAATGACCTTATTTGCTTCACTATAAACGTTTTTTCCAATTCCCACTATTTTGTTATCCTTAATAGCTATATTCCCATGATAAGCTCTCCTACCTGTACCATCTACAATTAAACCATTAATTACTAACACATCCATCATTTTATATCCCCCTCTTAAATTCCAAAAATATTTTATCTGTCGGAAAAATTACCCACTATAGACATCCACACCAGACACTTAACTTATACGCAGGGATATATTGACATTCTGGAAGGCACATTTAAATACTTTTGTTACAAGTCTTAGTTCATATTTTTAAAAAAGCTTAGAAGATTTG
>NZ_JAEEGC010000069.1 GCF_019207025.1 Clostridium thailandense
GTTTGAGGTAATTTTTTATCAAAGATTCTTAGATTTTCAAAATACTGAGCTTTAGATTGACAAAAAGTTTTTATAGTGCTGAAGCTTGGAAACATATGCCGGAGTGTAAGTTAAGTGTCGGCCGTGCAACCCTATACTTGCTACAGATTTTTATTATTTACTCTGACAATTCTTTAATTACATTCGCATAAATTTTTGTCATTTTCATTAACTCTTGTATTTCTATGTATTCGTTAGACTGATGACATAAATCTGGTTTGCCTGGAAAAACAGGTCCAAATGCTACAGTATTAGGCATCTCCTTTGCATAAGTTCCCCCTCCTATAGCAAGCAATTCTGCTTCTTCACCAGTTTGTTCATGATAAACTTTTGCTAAAATTTCAATTAACTTATGATCCTTTGGAAAATATAATGGTTTTTGGTGATCCATGTTTTCTACCTTGAAGCCAACTTTCTCTATTTTTTCTTCTAGAGGATTCATCATCTGTTCAAATGTACACGTCACTGGATATCTTAAATTTAATCCTAACAACATAGAATTTTCACTCATTCTAATGGTTCCTACATTGAAAGTTAACTCTCCTGATGCATCATCTTTCAAGTAAACACCAAAAGACTTTCCATTAGTCTCCAATCCTATATTCTCTACAAGGAACCTTATCGTCTCTCCAACTTCTCCATCACATATATTTAAGTAGTTCAAAAATATTAAGGACTGCATTATAGCATTTTGTCCAAGTTCTGGCATACTTCCATGTGCTGAAAACCCTACACATTTTAATATTAGTAATTCATCGTTTATTTCATAACTTAAATTTATACTATTAGCCTTTGAATAGGAAACCACTTTTTCTATAATAGGTTGCTTATCTTCTATTTTAATGCCAACCTCACAATAGTCTGGCACCATATTCTCTCTGTTTCCACCTTTTATGTAAACTACAGGACACTTCTCTAATAAATTAAAGTTCTTTACTAAACTAAATACTGTTAAGCCTTTTTCAGCAAAAATAATTGGAAAAAAGCCATCGGGAGTAAATCCTAATGTTGGTGCTTCCTCTTTTTTTAGATAATATCCTACTTCTTGTGAGCCAGTTTCTTCGTTTGTACCAAGCAATATTCTTATTCTCTTATTAGGCTTAAAACCTATCTCTTTCAGAGCATAAAGACCATATATACAAGAAACTATAGGTCCTTTATCATCTATTGCTCCTCTTCCAAAAATTTTACCATCATGAATTTCCCCTCCATATGGATCAAAATTCCAACCATCACCTTCTGGAACAATGTCTAGATGTCCTAGAACACCTACCATTTCATCTCCTTCTCCGTATTCTAAATATCCCATATACCCATCAATATTTTTGGTTTTAAACCCTAGTTTTTTTCCTAATTCTAAAGTATATATTAGAGCATCGTTTACTTCCTCCCCGAAAGGCATACCTGGCTTTTCTTCGCCTTCAATGCTCCTAATTTTAATAAGTTCTTGAGTCTTTTCAATCAATTCTTCCTGCAAAAGATCGATTTTCTTGTTTAGCTCCATTACATTCCCCTCCAAATAAAATATAACAATAATTTTAATTGTATCTAATTACTTTAAATAGAAACTTAGGGATAGAAATTAATCTTTTTATCCTTTCTGGTTCCTTTGATACCCTATAAAGCCATTCTAATCCAAGTTTTATCATCCATTTCGGTGCTCTGTTAACTTTTCCAGAGAAAACATCAAAACTTCCTCCAACACCCATAAATATTTTACAAGTTAGATTATCCATGTTATTTATTATAAAATTGTCTTGTCTTGGTGAGCCCATAGCTACAAATAATGCGTAAGGTTTTTTCTGCTGTATATCCTTTATTATATCCTGGCAATTATTTAAATCAAAATATCCATTATGGCTACCGACTATATTAAGACCTTTATACTTATTCTTTAAATTTTGTATACATCCTTGTAATATTTCTTCCTTAGAACCTAAAAGATATATGGATTTTTCTTCTTTTTCACATTTTTTTATTATTTCTTCCATTACTTCTATGCCTGCTATTTTTTCCTTCACAGGTTTTCTTATAATCTTTGATGCTACTACAGTCCCAACTCCATCTGGAATTATTACAGATCTATTTCCTGTAAAATTATTAAATAGCTCATGATCATTAAGCCCATTATATAAAACTTCTGGATTACCAGATATTATGTTTACTTTTTCAAACTTTTCAATATAACTCATGAGCTCTAATTTTGTTCCATTAAAAATATCATATTTTAATATTCTGGTAAACATTGAAAACCTCCAAATTTAAATATTTTATGCTAAAAAATTAAGTAGGTACTCACCTACTTAATAAAATGTACTATTAAAATGCTCCTTCTTTTTTTGCCACTGAAAACACAGTTTTAAATAGGATTTTTATATCAAACCATACAGAAAACTTTTTTATATATGTTAAGTCATAATAAACAGTTTTACCTAGTTCTATTTCACCTCTACCGCTTATTTGTGCCAAACCAGTTATACCTGGTGGAACTAGAAGCCTCTGTCTATATGCTTCTGGATAATACTTAACCACATCTGGAATCTCAGGTCTTGGACCCACTAAACTCATAGTTCCGATTAAAACGTTAAATAATTGAGGAATTTCATCTAAGCTAGTCTTCCTTAAAAATGCTCCTGACTTTGTAATTCTATTATCAGCCTTACTTTGAAATACAAAATTTTCCAAATTACCCGGATCTATATCTAATTCCCTTTTCTTTTCAGCGTTTACAACCATAGTTCTAAATTTATATATAGTAAAATCTTCTCCATTTAATCCCACTCTTGTTTGTTTAAAAACCGCCGGTCCCTTTGAATCCAACTTAATCCATACAGACAATATTATAAACAATGGTGATAATATAACTATACCAACTGTGGATAATATTATATCCATTATTCTTTTCAAAAAAAATTGTACTTTTTTATTATTAATGTCTTTTTGAGTGTCTATTTTTATATTTTCAGCTTGCATCAATATCCTCCTAAAATTATATAAATATATCTACTAAATATACAATATACCAAATATAAAGCAAGTTTACAAGGTTTTTATATAAAATCATACAATATTTATATAGTTTTTACAGATACTTTTTTACCTCATTTATAGCTATAGGCCCGATTAAAGTTACTGCAAATGCCTCAACTCCAAATTGGGCAGTTCCAACTGATAGCGAATTTTGCAAATAATATTTAGTAAAATAATACAATACAATAGCATGTGACAAATATATAAAATATGAATTCTTCGAAATATATTTTATAATATTGATTAATATACCTTCTTTCCAAGGTATATTAAACATGCAAAGTATAATAAATATAGAATATACAGCCACAGTAGGTCTCATAAATGTAGTAGCATATTCAAGATTTCTAACTACATTTATACCATAAAATGACTCATACAACATTCCACAGGTTGACATTAAAAATATGATAAAAATCCAAATTCTATATCTGTTAATTATGCTTAAAAACTTTTCGAAGTTTTCTCCGATAAACGCACCAACAGAAAAATAAAAACTCCAATCCAATAAGTTTTTTTTATCAAAAAACCATAGAAGTTCATTATTTAACACATAGTAATGTGTAGCAATTAGTATTCCAAAAGTAATAAGAAAAGTTATTACTATTCCCTGCTTTTTTCCTATAAACCTATAAATAAAAGGGTATACAATATAAAACTGTACAATTAAAGGAATGTAGTAGAAATGATAAAACACCTTTCCATAAGCTATATTATTAGCTACAATATCCAATTGAAAATTTTTATTAGTAAGATAAATATATATTAAGCACCATAATACATAACTAGGAAGAATCTTACTAAACCTATGTCCAACAAATTTAAAATATCCATAATCTTTCTTATAACTAAGAGTAAGTCCCATACCAGAAATTAATATAAACGCAGGTACAGAAAATCTAGAGGCTTGATTAATGATCATAGATAAATCATAAGTTCGTGAGTTAGGATTGCTGCCGCTTATCACTATTGCGGAAACGTGTATTAAAACTACTGCAATAATGGCCGTCCCTCTTATAATATCCATTTGTAAAATACGCTTATTACTAATTTTTTACACTCCTCTCCTATATATAAGATATTTATCTAGCTAGATTCTGTCGTGTTAACTCACTTACAGAAGCCGTTCCACCAAATACAATTTCATCAGAATAATCACCTGAATCAATGAACTTCTTCTGTTCGTTGTTATCATCACTTATTAATATCAAAGGAGCATTAAGCTTTGCTGAAAGTATACTTCCTGCCAGGGCATCTGGAAAATCCACACCTGAAGCAAGTGTAATAACATTTCCATTTAGATTAAATTGTTTAGCAATGTTTATAGATGTGCTGTATCTATCTTCTCCCCATATCCTTACAATATTATTATTTGAAATTCCTACTAATTTTTTTACATTATCTTTTACTGTGTCTGATATTGCACCAGTTCCTCCAATTATATAAATCTTTGAAGGATTTATTTTTTTAATGGTTTCTTCAGATTCTGTCGGTAATGCATCCGTATCTGATAGCACTATAGGATATCCTTTTGCTGCTGCTACTGCCGATATACTAAGCCCATCAGCAAAAAGATTTCCTGACGCAATAACAATAGGTGTTCCATGCGGTGCAGCAATTTCATCATTTATAGCCTTTATACTTCCGTATTTTTCTCCATCCTGTAATATTTTTATATTACTATATCCAAGACTTTTCAATGATACTATTATACTTTCATTAGTATTTCCTTCGTTCCCTAATATGTATATTACACCATTTTTATCCAAGTGATTTCTTACATAATCAATCGCACTTGTATTCTCCGAATCATTTGTCCCTGATAAAAGTATTGGAGCCTTTAACTTCTGAGCAAGTACACTTCCACTAAGGGCATTAGTAAATGTATATCCAGAAGTAATTAGTACATTACCTACCTTTGAATTATTAAATTCTTCAGCTATGCTTTTTGCTGTTTCAAATCTATCTAATCCACTTAACCTTTTACTTGTGTATTGCTTTGATTTCAATGGAGCCCAATTTTGAATGCTTTGTTGAACCTCATCTGGTTCATCTAGATATTTTCCTGAGGGTTCTTGTGAATACATCTTCCATTCATCATAAGTTAAAATCTGATCATACCTGTTAGCTACATAGCCATTGTTCTTATAATAAGTATTGTAATCAAAAGAATTATCTACAGAACTAGAATCTGTTAACTGTACATTATAATTATTATATCCTGTTAAGAAAAGGTTATTTTTAAACCAATTATCGGTTGCTGCTTCCAGCATGTACACATCACACCAGTTATTCCCATAAAACACATTGTTATTTACAATATTATTAGTTGCATTAGAACCAATAGCAACTCCGTATGCGTGGTTATTATATAGTCGGTTATTTATTATTGTACAATTACTGCCACCATTGGGACTTCCATATAGCTGAATTGCGGCACCTGCGGCATCATGAATATCATTATTTTCAAAAGTCCAGTTATATGCTCCATATCCTATATATATTCCATGATCCTTGGGTCTATCTACTTTTAATCCTATATTGTATATTCTGCAATTTTTAACAGAACAATAACTAGAATCTTCGCCATCTATTCCTGAAGTTCCATAAGGCCTGTAAACTGGATAATCTAAATCCCAAATTGTTAAATCAGACATATCTATATAACTGCATTTATTGGTAATATATATACCAGCTCCAGTATATTTCGTCATCTTTATTCCTTGTACTTTCCAATAAGAACTATCATTAAAAGTTATAGCATCCGGTGCTATTTTTCCTCCCCAGTTAAGCTTATAATCTCCAACCATAGTGACTTCTTCATTTTTATAATTCTTTATAGTAAACCATGCATTCTCTGACCCATTTTTATCAAAAGCATCTGTAGTTTCAAGATAAGTTCCCCCCCTTATCTCAAGTGTATCTCCTGGCTTTAGTGTATCTATTCCTTTTTGAATTGTTTTAAAAGGATTAGATAAGGTTCCACTATTTTTGTCATTTCCCTGCATTGAAACATAATAAGTATTTCCATTACTGGCAAAAACTTTTCCATAGCTTGGTTCTATAAAGAATTGAAATCCTAGGACAATAAAAAAAGCTATTAAAAGCATTTTATAGTTGACTTTATTTCTAGCAGCTATTTTCTGCATATCATAATCTCCCCCTCAAAGCATATTATAAGTAATTATGAGTAAAAATATAAATATATAATAAAAAATTTCTAGCTTCAGATATCCGTTACTACATCTGAAGCCTAATAACTCTTAAATGCTTTAATTAAAATATATTCCTATTTAAACAAACAAGACTTATTATACCATAATTAAACATGCTTTTCATTAATGTGACCAGTTCTCGCATTAATGTTAACTGTAATTTAATAATTCAAATTATAAATGGCAGCTTTAATATTTGCTTTAAGCTGCCACATTTTTAGTAACTTATTATTTTTCAATATTTTTTCGTTTTAAAAAGCTATTTATTAAATGATTAAATTCTTCTACTTTAAGTAAAAATATAGAAACAAAATATATAGAAGCTCCTAATACAAAAGAAACTAATACAGACATTATACTTGCCTTTAGTCCATATCCAAACTTTAATACAACTGTTTTGTTAACAATAAATATAACTGCTCCCATAATAACCGAAGAACTTACTACTTTAAAAAAGACATCTATAATTCTTCTTATTTCCATTCCCTCTAATTTTTTATTTAAATTACATATCATTAATATAGTCGTTATAATAACTGATATGCTAGTAGCTAAAGTAAGCCCTGACACTTTCATGTATTTTATAATTACTATGTTTATTATTATATTCATGATTATACCTATAAAACTATTTATCATAGGTGTTTTTGTGTCCTTTATAGAATAAAATGCTTTATTTAAAATATCTCTAACTCCATAAGCAATCATAGAAGGACAGTAAAAAAGCAATGCACTAGCTGTTAGCTTTGCAGCCTGATTGTCAAAAGCTCCTCTCTTAAAAATAATAGTAATAAGTGGTTCCCTTAGTATAGCAATTGCTATTGAAGCAGGAACCATTATTAAAAGTATAGTATTTATCGCTTTTCCTAAAGCTTTTTTATATTGAACTACGTCTTTCTTAGCTGCAAGTTCTGATAATGTAGGATATACAATCATTCCTATTCCTATAGCAAATACTTCATAAGCTAAGGTGCTTACCTTATTAGCATAATCTAGGACTGTAACTGCCCCAAAAAAAATATTTGTTGCAAAGGACCTGTTTACAAAAACATTTAATTGTACTACTGAAGTACTTATAATAACAGGTATCATTAACTTAAACATATAATGTATTTCTTTTTCTTTAAAATCTATGTTTCCTTTATATCTATACCCTAGCTTTATATACTTAGGAATATTTATTGCAAACTGCATAAAAAAACCTACTACTGTAGCTATCGCAAACCCTTTTATTCCGTATTTATTTGTTAAAAATACTAAATAAACTATATAGACTATGTTGGAAATAGCAGCCATAGCTGCAGGCTCATAAAATTCCTTATGAGCCTGCAAAACTCCTGTAATAACACTTTGAAGACTTATAAATATAAGTGATATAATCATTATTCGAGTTATTTCCACGGAAATTGAAAACACTTTTGGATCATTCCAAAAACCGTGGGCGAAAACATATATTATATATTTAGCAAAAATAATTAAAACTATTGACAACAGTATTGTAAATATGGATGACATATTAATAACGTTATTTACAAACTTATCTCTAACTTTTTTAGTACTTTTCTGTAAATGCTCTGTATGAAGTGGTATGAAGGTCGTTGTCAATCCATAACTTATTGTAGTAAGTAGATATACTATTCCTAATGCAAAATTATATATGTCTGTAACATAAGTTGCTCCAAACTTAGCCGCTATCAAAGCATCTCTTATTAGCGCTAATACTTTTCCAAGTATTATAAATACCATTACTATAACTGAACTTTTTATTAGTTTTTTATCTGACATTATTTTCACTCCACTTACTTATCTAAAAGCATCTTTTTATAGGCATTATAGTATCCCTTACAAAAATTCTTCATAGAATAGCTGTTTTGGGCAAACTTACATAAATTTTCTCCTAAAGTACCTAACTCATCTTTTTTATCATAAGCTTCTTTCATTTTATCATATATATCTTCTATAGAATTAGGGTCTATTAAAAATCCTCTATCTTCATTTATAGTTTCCTCTATGTCTCCTACTTTTGAACCTATAAAAGGTTTCTTTGCTGCTGCACTTTCTAAAATTACCAGGGGAGGTGATCCACCTTCACTAAAGGATGTTAAAATACTAATATCTGAAGCATTTATAAAATTCACTACGTTATCTGAGAAGCCTGCGAAAATTATATATTTGCCGAGTCCTAATTCACAAACCTTTCCCCTTAATTTCTCTTCTAATTCACCATCACCTACTAAAATAAGTTTTACATTTCTCTTTTCTTTCTTCAACTTATTAAAGGCTTCTATAAGGCCTAAGTGATTTTTAATAGGATGCATTCTTGCTACATTTACATATACAAAATCATCATTATCTATTCCATAATTTTTTCTTATCTCATTTCTTTCTTCAGTGATCTCTATACTTTCATAATCCATACCATTAGTAACTAAGAATTTTTCACCTTTATACTTATCCTTTTGTAATATACTTTTTATATATTTAGATACACATATATAGTAGTTAAAGCTCTTAAGTCCTTTTATACTTAGAGGTGTAAAAAGTATATACTTGAACTTACTATTTAAAAAATCCTTTTTATAATCACTATGTACAGTTGCTGAAGAAGGTATATCCAATTTATTTCTTAGGAAGCAATGAAGAAAAAAAGCTTTAGCTCCGTGAAAATTTATTATATCTATATTATTCTCTTTTATGTATCTCAAAACTTCACCATTATAAAAAGACTTATTTTGAAATTGTACTATATCTATGCCTTTTTCTTTTGCTTTATCATAAAGAGGTCCTACTCCAATTGCTCCAATAACGCAATGAAATTTATCTTTTGAATAATAAGCTAAGTTTAAAACATGGTTTCCGCCACCACCATTATCGTTCCCTGATATAATCTGAAGAACTTTAATTTTAAACACCTCCATATAGTTATAGAGCAAAACGCCCGACACTTAACTTATCCTCCGGCATATGTTGCCAAACTTCAGCACGATAAAAACTTCTAAACATTCTAAAGCTCAGCATTTTGAAAATCTAAGAATCTCTGATAAACTCGTACCTCAAACATATCAGAAATCCTAAGTTTTTCTAAAATGCTGAGCTAAGAATGTTTAAAAAGTTTTTATATGTGCCTTCAGTTTTGGCAACATATACCTGCGTATAAGTTAAGTGTCTGGTGTAGTTCTCTATACATCTATTGAATTCAGTTACTAAAATAAATTCGCTTCATTTCTTTATTCTTTGTAGTCTATTAACTTTATACCTAAATTGCTAGTAGAACTATAAGCTATATTAAAAAGTTACCTTTTTTCTCCCGCATAATACTTTCTCCTACCGCTAGTAGTAGCCAGAAAAAAGTTGTAGTTTTAGGTACAAAAAATAGGTTGTCTGATAAGTTCATAAATAAAAATGCTATCATTGAAGCTAAAAAACCTGTATAAAAATATTTGTAAAGTTTATTCTCTGCAAATGTAATTATGTTTTTAACTTTTATTAATGAAGATAGTAAAATTCCAATGAAAAATACACTTCCCACTACACCAAGTTCACTTTGAATTTTTAGATATGAGTTATGGCATGGGAACCTTTTGTAATCATAATAAGCATAAAGCTCTGGATATTTTGCTACATAACTGTCATATAAGCTTACAAAATTACCATTACCTACTCCTAGCAAAGGATGCTCTTTTATCATATACCAAGCTGTTTTCCAAAGTTTTAATCGAGTATAGTTTTCAGAGCCGCTTCCTATTTCCTTGAGCCTTCCCCCTATTTGAGGAATTAAAAATACTAATGCGGTTACACCACCAATTGGTACTAGAAGTCTCCAGCTGTATACTACTGCAAGAATCACTAAACCAATTACTAATCCTGCCATAGCATTTCGTGAATACGAAAAAACTATGTTTATCAACAGAGAGAAAGACAAGACTCCAAAAAATACTTTCTTTTTAATACTTTTCTCATATAACATAAGCATTACTACTGGAAAAATGGATAATATCAGAAAGGCACCAAAATTATTTGAGTTATCAAGTGAAACGGTAACTCTTGGTCTTCCTAAAAAGCCAGCAGTTTTTTCAAAGCCTTCCCCCAAAGCAAATCCAGTAAAATATTGATATATGCCAAACAAACTCATTAAAGTAACACAGATTATATAACTATTAATAAAACCCTTTATATATCTGCTTTTATTAAATTCATATTTTATTATAAAAAATAGTAATATATATGTTGCAAATCTAAAGGTTTCTGATATAGCAAGGCCTTTCTCTGTTGAATAAGTCACTGATATACTCATTACTATTAGTAAGCCTGCCATGAACAAATTAAGAGAGTCAGTAAAAAAATCTTTTACACTTACAATAAAATTTTTTCTCTTTTCCTTAAAAAAGATCAATTGTAATAAATAAACTAAAAAGATTGAAAATAATATTATATCGCTCCTATGTGTATGTGCTTTATCAGTAATTATCAGTGGATTAGCTATAATATATAAGCATATCATTAGATATAATATGTAACTAGCCATTTTCAATTTTCCCCACCTACTTTATAATATATTAATATCCGATTCTTATTTTTTAAAATCCATATCTCTTCAATTATTAAAAGCTTATCTCGACATCTTAGTATTTTTTTCTATAGCTTTATTAGATTTTAATAGATAAAAACTAACTAATCCCTCTATAAATCCCATGCCATAACTTAGATGTAATATAGGAAATGTGACTGGTATATATTTTAATAATTTAGAATTTCCTTTAGAAACCTTAATTGAAGCCCCAATATCACAAATTAAATATAAAGCTAGTTCTAAAAACCATAAATACAATATTGGTTTAAAAAACAAACCTAACACCACTCCTAAAACATTAGTACTGACAAATAACATAGGAATTAAGTGCCTTATAGATGCTGGTTTTCCGTGCTTTTGCATTACCCTAACCTTCCAAAATCCATATTGATAGTACTGTTTCCACAGTTTTTTAAATGACGATCTACTGTAATATGAGGATTTAACTTTAGGCGTTAATAATACCTTGTATCCGTTTTTTACAACTCTATAATTGAGCTCATCATCTTGATTTCTTACAAATTCTTCATCAAAATATCCTATTTTATCTAAAACTTCTTTTCTGTAAGAACCAAACGCTACAGTATCAACGTACATTTCTTCCTGAGCATACCTAAAAAGTGCATTACCAACTCCAAAAGGCGAACTCATTGCTACCGCTATTGCAGTTCCCTTATCATCTTCACTTATAGTTTCTAGCGGCCCTCCAGCACAGCCTACTTCTTTGTTTCTTAAAGCTTCTACATTGTATTTTATAAAATCCTTATCTGCATAAGCATGAGCTCCAAATATTATAACAATATCAGCTTTACTCTTCCTAATTCCTTCATTCATGCCCTTAGGCGCAGATAACCCTGGGTTATCAATAATCTTAACGTTATTATATTTTTTTTCATATTCTCTAACCACATTTCTAGTATTGTCCGTAGACATTCCATCACAAACAAAAACCTCAAAGCATTCCTTTGGATACGTTTGACTCATAAAAGTATCCAAACATTTTCCAATGTATTTCTCTTCATTTCTGCATGGAATAATTATAGAAACAGTTTCCATTATATTCACCTACCTAAATTATAAAAATGAAACTCCTACTCCTGTCGTCGAATGAGTACTTGCTGAGTAACGACCATCACCAAATCGTGGATTGGGGATATTTTCTTAAGAAAAACTATTTGTTTTTCTTAAGAAGTCTTCTAAGTACTAACTCTTTTATACTTTTTAATTCCTCTATGCCTATTATTATTGACACTATTACAAATACTACTATTCCCCCTGCTGAAGAAATCGCAACTTTAATTAATACTAAGAACATAGAATTATATTTTAATGAAAGAAGAATATTTAAACCTCTTATGGTAATTACCATTGGTATAGATGCAACTATTGTTTTTAATGCTGTATTAAAAATATGCTTTCCATTTATACTACCTATCTTTCTTCTTAAAGTATAAATTAAAAGTCCACAAGCAACATACATAGACGTGGCATTAGCTAAAGCCAATCCTTTAAGACCTAAAACTCTCTTAAAAATAAAAATTAGTACTATATTAACAACCATTGCTATAGCACTATTGATCATAGGTGTTTTAGTATCTTTTAAAGTATAATAGGCCTTGCAAACAAAATCTCTCATACCAAATGCTAAAAGACCTATAGCATAAAAGGTTAAAAGTAAAGAAGTTTCTATTGTAGCTTCTTCTTTAAAAGCACCTCTTTGAAACAAAATATAAACTATTGGTCTACTTTGTGCCATAACAATAAAAGACATAGGTAGTATCATTAAAATCAACATTCCCATTGAATCACTTAAGGTCTTTTTCATTTCTCCTATTTCATTGCTAGCACTCTGTTTTGCCATTTTAGGATAAATAATTGTAGATAATGTTACTACAAAAATATCTACAAAAAGAGCAAATACTCTATAAGCATAATTTAAATATTCAACACTTCCTTCTCCAAAATGTGTTGCTTGAGCTCTTTCTATAAAGGTATTAATTTGCTGAACTCCAGTACCTAATATTACAGGTACAAGCATAACACACATTTTTATTATCATAGGATCTTTAAAATTCACCTTAAAACTGTATTTAAATCCTACCTTTTTCATAGCAAAAACTTGCGGAATGATTTGAGCAAAAGTAGCAATAAAAGTTATAATAGTTAACCCTACCACACCATGCTTACTTCCAAATAGCACTAAATAGCCTATGGTAATTATATTTAAAGGCAAAGCTACCAAAGAAGGTATTGTAAAGTTTCCCTCTGATTGCAATACAGCATTAAATATATATATTATTGCATTAAAAATTAAAGTTGGTATCAGTATATTAGTAAGTCTCTGAGTAAACTCCAGTTTTGCTCCAATAAATCCTGGATTCAACAACTCAACTATAGGCCTACTAAAAATTATACATAATACTGATATAGCTGCTGTAGCTATTATAAATACATTTAAAAGATTACATATAAAGTCTATTGCTTCTTTTTTTCCTTCTTTCAATTTTTCATTATAAAGAGGAATTAATGTAGTAGTTATTGCTGCTCCTATCATTATAAATAATACCATTGGAACATTAGATGCCTGAAAAAAGGCATCTAAATCACCTGGTTTATATTTAGCTGCTGTTACACTGTCTCTTAAAAGTCCGAGAAACTTACTTATAAAAGTACAAATTACAATTAATCCAGCTGTAGTTGCTAACTTACCTTTATTATTCATATAATCTACTACCCTTTATTTTATTTACTTGTATAAATGATACACTTAGTGCAAATAATACGTAGTTAGGTAAAAAATATGTGACAGAACTTGGAGAAAAACTTCCTATAGAAAAACCAATTAAAGATGTTAACAATGAATAGGCTGTAAATTTATTCATGCCATCCTGTCTAAGTGCAATTAACAATAAACTATATAGTAAATATAGATAGAACACTCCATAGACTATTGTAAATAATCCAAAATCACCAATCATTTCTGTTGCAAGACCATGTGGACTATAAATTCCATGTGTATTATTCATATCCATTAGATGTTGAATAGTATTTCCAGCACCAAATCCAAATAGCCTTTTATCTTTTACAAACCCTTCAACAACTACATCATATATAATAGTCGCTCTTACATTTTCAGATCCTTCTTCACCAATATCGCTTTTACTCATTTTGGCTACATCTCCTATTTTAGCCATCTTTTCTATCATCTTTTGCTCATATTCAGCTCCATGCTTAACCATCATATAGCTGTATCTATATACTCCTGTGAATGCTACTGCTATAAGTAAAGGATATATTAAAGCTTTCAGTCTTCCTTCTTTAAGTATTACTAAAGTATATACTGCAAATATTAAAACTACAGCTAAAATATTTGACCTTGAATTTGTAAGTACTAGCGCTGTAAAAGTAAGTATTGTAGCTATTCCAAAAAATAATTTGCCTGCCTTAGTTTTAACATAATAGAATAGATACATTAAAAAAGGAATTCCTAACCCCAAAAATGTTGCATAGTTATTTGCATTAAAAAAGAATACAACTGGCCTACTTCTTAAAACTATAATTTCCTTCAAGGTAAGCTTATTCATAATATCATCAAAATAATGTTTTACAGGTAATAACGTTCCAGTTATAGATTCTATCATACCTATAACAACCGTAAGTAAAAATACAAATCCAACAACCTTCAATGAATTGTAAAATTTCTCCTTTGAGGTATTAAACGTAACAACAATGAAAACAAATGCGAACATCATTGCATATATTTCTATATATTTTATATTTAAGTCTTTGCTTTTTGACCAAAAAAAACTCAAACATATGTATATAAACCAAACCGTATAAAAATATACAGCCTTTTTATCTATTTTTCTTAATTCATGTCTATTTATAAGTATATAAAAAGCCGTAGCTATAAAACAAATAACTAGCATTATGTGAAAATAATATAATTTCTCATGTCTAGGAAAGTACGATGCATATTCAAAAATACTTGAAATTAGCAAAGTGTAATATATATTTTCATAAAAACTATCTGATTTTGTGACACCACAAGCTGCAACAATACTCAATAAAAAAAGTCCATTTATTATAAAGTTTTTATTAATTATCGAAGAAACTAAAAGAAAGATAAAAGCTATAAATATGTAGATGCTGCTTTTCTTAGTTATTTCATACATCCATTGCTCCTCCTATTTGTAATAATTCTCTCATATAATTTTTTCATTATCCCAGCGTTTTCAATCCAATTATATTTTTCTACAGCTATTTTTCTAGCGTTAATAGAAAACTCTCTAATTTTACTCTCGTCATTTATTAATATCTTCAATTTCTCTTTAATTAAATCACTATTTTGAGGATCAACGGTATATCCATTATAATTATCCAAAACTACTTCTTTTAATCCTCCAACATTAGTGGAAACTACAGGTCTCCCACAAGCACAAGCCTCAACCGCAGCTACACCGAAACTCTCACTTAGTGAAGGTATGCAAACTATGTCCATTTTATTTATATATTCTGAAACTCTGTTATTATCTATATTCCCTGTAAAACTTACCTTTGACGATATTCCTAATTCTGTACAAAGTTTTTCAAGGTTTATTCTTTCTGGTCCATCTCCAACTATCATTAATCTTATATCCTTTTCAATCTCTTTTGTTAAGCTTTCAAAAGCTTTTACCAAATATTCTATTCCATATATTTTTCGTAAGTTTTTAATTACACCAATGGTTATATATTCGTTATTTAAAACTGGATTTTTCATATCAAATTTTTCTATATCCACTCCAAAGGGAGTTATAGTTATTTCACCATTACTATAATACTTTTTTGTTTCGTTTCCCATATCTAAACTTGTGGAACAAACTGCATTAGCACCTTTTAAAATAAATTTCAAAAGTCTAGCCTTTAAATTGCTTGAACTAGGAAACTCATAGATATCACTTCCCCATACAGAAATTATGAAGGGATGATATCCACTCATTCTTCCATATAATCCATAGCTAGTCGCATAATGGCTATGCAATATATCAGGCTTTATATCACCTATTAATTTTCTTATGTGCTTTATAATAAATAAATAAGATAACTTACTTTTAAATGGTGGTTCTACAACAATAAGTTTAACATTCTCACTATATTTATAAGCTGTTGCCCTCATAGAAATTAAATAGATTTCATTGCCATCACTTGAAAAAAAATCTACCCACTTTCTTGTATGAATACTATCAGCATCCGCTAAAAAACATATTTTAGCCATTAGGTTCACCCCTTAAAGGAGTTAAGAGTTAAGAATTGAGAATTAAGAGTTGGGGATGATTTTCTTCCTCTTGGATACTGAAAATCTTTAAATTTAGAAGCTAATTAAAGTAAAGCTTTAATTATATATTAAATTTTAGATTTCCTGAAATAAGTCAGAAATCATCCTTAACTCTTAACTTTTCACTCTTAACTCTTAACTAAATTTCATTATTGATTTTTTAGCAATTGATCCTCTGGAACTTTTCTAAGTTCTTTAGCTGGATTGCCCGCAACTATAGCTTCTTTTTCAACATCTTTTGTAACTATGCTTCCAGCTGCAACAAATCCATCTTCATTTATTACTTTACCTGGTAGAATAGTAGCTTGCGCCCCTATTCTACCTCCTTTCTTAACTGTTACACCTTTAAAATGCTTATATCTTTCTTTAGAACGAGCTGCAAAGTTATCATTAGATGTTACAACTCCTGGAGCTATAAATACATTATCTTCCACTTCTGAATAAGCAGTTAAATAAACATTAGTTTCCAATTTACAATTTGAACCTACCTTACAGAAATTTTCTACAGCTGTGCCTCTTCCTATAATAGTTTTACTTCCTATGGTTACATTTTCTCTTATTGTTGCAAGATCAGCAACTAAAGTCTTCTCTCCAATTTCACATCCACAATAAACTATTACACCTGCACCGATTAAGCATCCCTCTGATATAATTGCTGGTGAAAACTCTTTCTCATCTTTAAATATACTATTAACAGATCTCATTGGCTGCTTTCCAACTACAGTATTAGAATCTATTCTCACATTGTTACTTATTTTTGTACCTTTATGTATAACAACATTGTGTCCAATTATGCAGTTATCTCCTATAACTACATCGTCTTCTATAACTACAAATCTTCCTAAACTTACATTATTGCCTAGAGCAGCTTTTTCAGATATATAATTCTCCATTTCAATTCTCCATTCACATTTTATTGTTTTTAACCAAGTTATCCTTATTTATGAGCACAATAACTCATGGTTATTTGGATTATTAGTGAATCTTCTTAACTTCAACCATATCCATAGTCGAGAAGCTCTCCATAGGGAATTTAACTGGCATTCCTGTAAGTCTTGATTTATAAGCAGCAAGAATTATAGACATACCCTTTTTACCTTCTTCTCCGCTTATAAGTGGTTCCCTATTACTATTTATAGAATCTATCATATCTTTAAACAATGGAGTATGCCCAAAACCGTAAACTGTATCAGGGTCTCCCTCCTGTGCTTTTAATATGTCATTTTCATCATCCTTATTATCTGCAAACCTCCATGTTTCTATTTTGTTTACAGCAAGTCCGCCTATACATACTGTTCCACATTCTCCAAATATGCTTAATGTCTCCTCTAAATTTTTTGGATATACACAAGCACTGCCTTCTACTATTCCAATGGAACCGTTTTTAAATCTTATAACTATTGCTCCAAAATCTTCTGCCTCTATGTCTCTTAAAAAAGTATCACACTGAGCATAAACTGTGTCTATTTCTCCACCCATCATCCATTGTAGTAAGTCTATATTATGTATACATTGATTCATTAATGTACCACCATCGAGCTCCCAAGTTCCTCTCCAAGGTGCTTGAGTATAGTATCCCATATTTCTATTCCAAAGAATTCGTGCAGTTCCATTAATAAGTCTTCCAAATCTATTATTATCAATAGCTTCTCTTAGTTGTTGAATTGGTCTATTAAATCTATTTTGATGACTTACACATAATTTGACATTATTATCTTTTGCACATTTTATCATTTTATCAGCGTCTTCTATTGATAAAGCCATCGGCTTTTCAACTATAATATGCTTCTTTTTGTTCATACAATATACGGCGATTTCTGGATGGTATCCACTCTCAGTTGCTATAGCTATTACGTCTATTTCTTCTTTTTCAAGCATTTCTTTATAATCTGTATAAACATTTATTTCTACATTTTGTCCTAATTTAGATACATATTCCTCTTTCTTTTCTACAGCTTTTTCCTTTACTACATCACAAACAGCTACTAATTCAGCTTCTTCCTTATTATGTATCAAAGCTTCTACATGTTTGTATGAAATTCTTCCGCATCCCACAATCGCAAATTTTAATCTTTTCATAATAAATCACCCCTTAATTTCATTAGTAATAAGATAAGCCCAGTGGGCTTATCTTATTTATAGTTTATGAATTTTTTCTCTATTATTCTTTACATCCTTTGTTGCATTTCTTGTATCGTATACTATTTTAGCTCTAGATACTATTTCTTCATATTCATAGCAACTATGGTCTGTAGTTACTATAACTATGTCAGTATCATCTATCACTTCTTTCCAATCTACAGTATGATACTTTTTACCATTATGCTTAAACTCTGGTATATATGGATCATTTATTACTATTTCAGCACCATTTTTCTCTAAATGTTCTATAACTTTTAATGCAGGAGATTCTCTTGGATCATCAATATCCTTTTTATATGCAACTCCTAATAAAAGAACCTTTGCACCATTCATTGCTTTCTTATGTCCATTTAAAAGCTTCATAGCAGTATCTACTACAAATTCTGGCATAAAATCGTTAATTTCTCCCGAAGTTTCTATAAGTTTTGTATGGTAATCATACTCTCTTGCTTTCCATGCTAAATAGAATGGATCTAGTGGTATGCAGTGTCCACCAAGTCCTGGACCTGGATAAAATGCCATAAATCCATATGGCTTAGTTTTTGCAGCTTCTATAACTTCCCAAACATCTATTCCCATTCTTTTACATAATATAGCCATTTCATTAGCTAAACCTATATTTATATTTCTAAATGTATTTTCAAGTATCTTCTCCATTTCAGCTACTGCTGGTGATGATACTTTAAATATTTCGCCTTCAAGAACATTTTCATATAATTTAGCAGCTACTTCTGTACACTCTGGCGTACATCCGCCAACTACTTTTGGAGTATTCTTAGTTTTAAATTCTTTATTACCTGGATCTACTCTTTCAGGTGAAAATGCTAGGAAAAAGTCTTCTCCACATTTTAAACCACTTTCTTCAAGTATTGGTTTTAAAACTTCTTCTGTAGTTCCTGGGTAAGTAGTGCTTTCAAGTACCACAAGCATTCCTCTTTTTAGATACTTTGATACACTTTTAGTTGAATTTACAACATAAGAAATATCTGGCTGCTTATATTTATCAAGTGGAGTAGGTACACAAATACATACTGTATCTACATCTTTTACAAAACTAAAATCTGTTGTAGCTTTTAACTTTCCTGATTTAACTAATGCCGCTAAATCTTCATCAACTACATCTCCTATATAATTATGTCCTTCATTTACCATTTCTACTTTTTGGTCTTGAACATCAAAACCTATAACTTCATAACCAGCATTAGCTTTTTCAACTGCAAGTGGAAGACCTACATATCCTAAACCAACTACTCCTAGTTTAGCTGCTTTATTTTCTAATTTTAACATTAATTCATCTCTTAATTGTGACATTTTTTTCCCTCCTGTAATTGTATAGTTAATTAAGATTTTTTTCTTATATAAGTTGGTACTTTTCTTTCTATAAGATCAAATATTTCTTTTCTACCCATATTACTAACATTTCTAAATTCTTCTATAGATTTTTCTATAAAATCCATGTCTATTTCATTAGGTTTTTCAACAAATATTTTATTATGTTCTGTGGATGTCAAAGCTATTTCATCCATAAGAAGTTCTTCATATAGTTTTTCGCCAGGTCTAAGTCCTGTATACTCTATTTTTATATCTACATCTGGTTTATATCCCGAAAGTGTTATTAAATCTTTAGCTAAATCAACAATCTTAACAGGTTTTCCCATGTCGAGCACAAATATTTCTCCTCCAGCAGCTATTGCACCTGCTTGTATAACCAATTGTGCTGCCTCTGGTATAGTCATAAAAAATCTATTTATTTCCGGATGAGTTACTGTAACTGGTCCTCCATGCGCTATTTGCTTTTTAAACAGCGGAATAACTGAACCATTGCTTCCTAGAACATTGCCAAACCTAACTGCTACATACTCAGTGTAACTTATTCTATCAAAGGCTTGAACCATAATCTCACAGAATCTCTTAGTTGCCCCCATTATGTTAGTAGGATTAACTGCTTTATCTGTACTAATTTGAACAAATTTCTTAACCTTAAAATCATGACTGCATTTGAGAATATTATAAGTACCGATAATATTATTCTTTATAGCCTCAGCTGGATTTGCTTCCATTAAAGGTACATGTTTGTGAGCCGCTGCATGAAATACAACATCTGGCTTGTATTTTTGAAATATAGACTTTAATCGCTTCTCATCTCTTATAGATGCTATAATAACTGCTTTATCCATATCAGGATATTTGTAATTCAACTCCATTTGAACATCATATACGTTATTTTCGTATATATCTAATATCAACAATTTTTTAGGATTAAATTTTGCTATTTGTCTGCATAATTCTGAACCGATGGAACCGCCTCCACCTGTTACAAGTATTACCTTATCCTTTATATACCTATTTATGTTCTCATTGTTAAGCTTAACTTCTTCTCTTCCAAGTAAATCCTCAATGTTTACATCTCTTAATTTAGTTATATTTACTTTTCCATCAATTATTTCATATAACCCTGGTGTAGTTTTTAGTTTACAGTTAGTATTCCTACATACGTTTATAATATCTCTTTTTGTTTCTAAATCAGCTGATGGAATTGCTAGTATTATTTCCTCAACATCTTTCTTGTTACAAATGTCTGAAATCTTGTTTCTTCCACCTAAGACCTTTATTCCATTTATTAGTTTCCCCTTTTTAGAAGGATCATCATCTATAAGACCAACTATGTCATAATTTAGGTTCTGATGTCTTTTTATTTCCTTTATATATAATGCAGCTGCATCTCCTGCTCCAATTATAAGGAGCTTTTTATTCTGTTTTTCTAAAGCTACATTATCTTTGTTATCCTCTATCAATCTGTATGCAAATCTTGTTCCACCTAAAGTCACTACAGATAAAATCCAGAAAATTATAAGCATTGTATAAGGAAATCTATAATACTGATATTCCAAAAATCTATAAGTCACAAAATAACTATATAATATAAAAGCTACATTGGCTAATGTCACCGAATACACAATAGAAATTAACTCCTCAACAGATGCATATTTCCATATGCTATTATATAAGTTAAAAAATTTGTTAAACAGTAATGTTATAACCACCACTGGTATAATAGATAACTTTAAAAATATCCAATATTCTTGTGGCACCTTAAACTCAAATCTTAATAATAATGCAAAGTATAATGACCCTATAAGGAAAACTATATCCCAACCTATAAGTGTTTTATCTTTTTGCATGTTAACACATCCTCAACTATTAATTGTAAAAATTCAAGACAAAAACTCTCCTTATCTATTTTACATCATAGAAAAAATTATTCAATATATTTTTGCATACAATTGTATATATTGTGTTAATACTTTAATATTTTTCTCATATATTCCCAATTTTTCTTCTTAATTTTTTAAACTTGTTCTTCTAATATACTTAAATTTTTTAATGTGCAAAAAAACAAGAAGAGTTGTATATTACAGCTCTTCTTATTTTTTGTTTTCTATTTCATTAAATACATCTTTAAATAATTCCTGTTCCTTTAATGACAAAAGGTATTCCATAAATGGTTTTTTTAAATCTTCTCTTTTCAAGGCATATTCAACTGTTGCCTGAAGAAATCCTAATTTATCTCCTACGTCATATCTTCTACCTATAAAATTATATGCATACATTGCTTCACTACTTATCAATGTCCTAAGAGCATCAGTTAGTTGAATTTCTCCACCTTTTCCCGGGATAGTATTCTCCAATATATCAAATATAAAAGGAGTTATTATATATCTGCCAAGTATTGCAATATTAGATGGTGCTTCTTGTATTTTGGGTTTTTCAATTAGATCTTTTACTTTATATATCCTATCTTCTATATACATTCCTTTAACTATGCCATATTTATACACATCTTTTTCTGGAACCTCTTGTACTCCTATGATTGAAGTCTTATATTGATTAAAGCAGTCAATTAACTGTTTTAAGCATGGCACCTCACTGTCAACAACATCATCGCCTAACATAACTGCAAAAGGTTCATTACCAACAAAAGTTTTAGCACAATATATTGCGTGACCTAAGCCTCTTGGTTCTTTTTGTCTTATATAATAAATATCTGCCATATTTGATATATCTTTAACTAAGTTCAACAACTCTTTTTTTCCATGATTCTCCAGTTCATTTTCAAGTTCAACCGATTTATCAAAATGATCTTCTATTGCTCTTTTGTTTCTTCCAGTTATTATTAATATTTGCTCTATTCCTGAAGCCACTGCTTCTTCAATAATATACTGAATAGTTGGCTTATCAACTATAGGAAGCATCTCCTTAGGTTGAGCTTTAGTAGCTGGCAAAAACCTCGTACCTAGTCCCGCTGCTGGGATTATTGCCTTTTTAACTTTCAATATTGGAATCCTCCTTTACTACTAAATAAGTATGAACTTTATAAGCATTTTCAAATTTTAAAACCTATAATTAATATTCTATAGTTTACTTATTACGTTATTTAGTTCAATAACTATTTCATCTTTAGGATCCAATTTTTTAGCTATGTCAAAGTGAAGTTTAGCATTATCAATATCACCAGCATTTAGGTAACACATAATAAGATTTGTGCATATTTCCACAGACTTTGTTACTTCAAAGGCTTTTCTAAAATACAATACAGCACTTTCATAATCACCTAATGATGCATGATTTATTCCTAACTCATTTACCACCTCTATTATATTGCTATCTATACTCATTGATTCATTTAAGTAATAAATCGCTTTTTCATAGTTTTCTAGTACTCTATATGCTATTGCTATATAATAATATATTGTAGCACTGTCTCCAAACTGTTCTATTAAAGGAATTAATAGTTTAAGAGCTTCTTTAGGGTGTTCATACACTAACTCTTTACCTTTTTCAAAATCAATTATAGATTTTAAGCTTTCTTTAAACTCTGTTACTTCAACAGTTTCTTCTCCACTTTTTGAAATATAATTATTAATGCAAAACAGAGCTCTATCATAATCGCCTTCTTCTCTTCTAATTAGTGCTTCATAAAAATAAGGTGTAGCATACCCCTCTTCAACTTTAGCCTTCTCTATAACTGCTAACTCTTCATCCTTATACATTTTATCAAGTCCTCTTAACTGATCTGCAATTATTATTAGTTTATCATATATTTCTATTGTAGCTTCTATTTTTAGTAATCCTTTAAGTAAGATATAGGCTTCTTCATATTCTTTATTCTTAACAAGCTCAGCAATTTTGCCTTTTATAAAATTATTGCTCTCTTTAAGATTACAAAGCAACTTTTCATAATATTTATTAAACTTAAAATTTTCATCTGCACCAAGTACATATGTCATTCCCTCAATAAAAAAGCTTACAGGAATTTGTTCTAAATTACTTTCGACTTTAACCTTATCTACTATATTAGAAGACTTTATAGGAAAATATATAGTTTTTTCAATTTCCATATTAAAAAGTTTTTTGATATTTTCCTTCTTTATTTCTAAAAATAACACTTTATCAAGTTTACTTGCAAAATGTGATTTTATATCCATATACTTCAACACCTACTTTATAAATTAGTTAGTTATTACTATAAACTTATTTATTTGACGGCTAACACGTCTCTGGATAAGTTCTTCTAAGACTCATATGGGGTAAATGCATAAATTGCATTTGACGAACTTGCTCAGATAAGAGGTATTTCCTCATAAGCGAACTCCACCTGAGTCTTAGAATCACTTGACAGAACATTATACTAACAATTGCAAGCCCTATCTATAATTTCGCAAACTGCTTTTTCAAATTGTTCCATTTTTTCTTCAGAATCCTTTAAGCTATTTCCTGTAACTGATAAGTATACCTTCATTTTAGGTTCTGTTCCTGAAGGCCTTACAACAAACCATGAATTATCCTCTAACATAAATTTAAGAACATTAGACTTAGGCAATTCTATTCTATTCTCTGCTATACTTAATAAATCTTTTTCTATACTTATTTTATAATCCATTTTCTTTACTATTCTGTTAGCTCCAAGACTCTGACTCATAGAATGTCTTAAATACTCAAGTGCGTTCCCAATTTTCTCCTGACCTTCTTTTCCTTGTAATTCAATAGAAATTAACTTTTCTTTGTAAAAACCAAATTTTTCGTAAAGATTCATAAGAGCATCATATAAACTTATACCCTTCTTTTTATAATAAAGGGTCATTTCACATATAAGTTCTGCTGCAATAATTGCATCTTTATCCCTTACAAAATCCCCTGCAAGATATCCGTAACTTTCTTCAAATCCAAAAATATACTTTTTGTCGCCTTTTTCTTCAAAGTTCTTAATCTTTTCCCCTATATACTTAAATCCAGTTAGCACATCTATAAGCTCAACATTATACTCTTTAGCTATAGAAGCAGCTAATTCTGTAGTAACAATCGTTTTAATAACTACACTATTTTGCGGAAGTTTGTTTAACTCTTTTAGAGATGATAAAATATAATGGGTTAAAAGAGCTCCTGTTTGGTTTCCTGTAAGTACTTTATACTCTCCATTGTTATCTTTAATAACAATTCCTATTCTATCGCAATCTGGATCAGTTCCAAATATTATATCTGGTTGAATTTCCTTTGCCATATTTAGAGCTATGTTGAAAACTTTTGGATCCTCTGGATTTGGATATGCTGCTGTAGTAAAGCTTCCATCTGGCTGTTCTTGCTCTTTTACGATACTAACATTTTTATATCCAAGTTCCTTTAGCACTCTTCTTACAGGTATATTTCCACTTCCATGAATTGGAGTATATATTATCTTTAACTCTTCTGCATATTTATCAACAAGTTCTTTTCTTATAGTCAAACCTTTTACTTTCTCTAAATAACTTTTATCAATATCCTCACCAATTATATTTAGTAGTTTTTTTTCCTTTGCCTCATCATAACTCATAGTTTTTATTTTTGAAAAATCATCAACTTTTTGTACGAATGAAATAATTTCTTTTGCTGCTTTATCCGTAACCTGTCCACCGTCTTCTCCATATGCTTTATAACCGTTATATTGTTTGGGATTATGTGATGCAGTTATTACAATACCAGCTTTGCTTTTTAAATATCTTACAGTATATGAAAGCATCGGTGTTGGTCTCAATGATTCAAATAGATTTACTTTTATACCATTAGCACAAAGATTAGTTGCAGCTGCCTCTGCAAATTCTTTAGACATAATTCTTGAGTCATATGCTATACTTACAGATATATCTTCTTTATACTTATTCAACAGATAATCTGCTAGACCTTGAGTGGCTTTTCCAACAGTATATATGTTCATTCTATTGCTTCCCATGCCTATGATTCCTCTTAAACCACCTGTTCCAAACTCAAGATCTTTATAAAATCTGTCCTCTATCTCTATTTCATCCTTTATATCCCTTAATTCCTTTTTAGCTGATTCGTCTATAAGCTCTGAATTCAACCATAGATCATACTTATCTCTATACACCACTTATTACCTCCCAGTCTATGTAATTATTTGACATTTATTATTATACTATAAAGTTTAGAATAAAAACACCATTAAAACTACAATTAATTAAATATATTTTTATTTTGCCTATTAATGCAAAAACAGATATACACTTTTAATAATGTATATCTGTTATCTATTCTAATCTTCATCTGGAATATCAGAAGGTTTACTATTTAATGTTATTGTTGCTATTATTGAATTCAAATCTTCTATAAAGGTTATATCTTCTGATACTTCTAAATCCATTACCCTACAAGTTTCTCCTATTTCTAATTTAGATAAATCTACATTTATGCATCTAGGAATTTTCTCCGTCTTGCACTCAACCTTAACATTGCTTTTTTCTTTTTGCACAGCTCCGCCTTTTTTCATTACCATATCTTCACCAGTAAATGCAATTGGTAGTTCTGTTTGTACAGTTGAATTTTTAGCTAACTCTTCAAGATCAATATGAACTATCTTATGGTGTACTGGATCTCTTTGCAACTCTTTAACTATTGTTCTATGATTATCTCCATCTAAGTCTATATTTAATACCGCATGTTCACCACTTCTACTAATTTCCTTATTAAGCTCTAATTCACTAATTTCAAACATCATATTATTTATATTTTTTCCATATAATATACCTGGTATCAAACCACTTCTTCTTCCTTTTTTAGCTTCATTTGAAGTTCTTTTTTGCCTTTTATGTAATTTTAAATTTTCCATATTAAATTCCTCCTAAAATATAACAAATATCACGTTAGTTATTATTTACATACTTTGTCTAGTTTATTCACTATTTCCAGTAACTAAAATATTATTTTATAAAATTTACTCATATTGTTGCATTTGCAGTACATTTAACATATAATTATATTGGTTTAAAGGAAAATGCAGGCCAACCCTTGAAATATCTAAGTTTAAAGGGTATATTTTGTGAAAGAAGGTGCTTTATCAAGGTGTATAAGTTAGATCAAAACGAAACTCCCTTATTTGACGCATTAATGGAGTATGTAAATAGAGAAACTATCCCTTTCCATGTTCCTGGACATAAAAAAGGAATTGGTATGGATGAGGAATTTAAGAATTTTATAGGAGAAAATCCTTTTAAAATTGATGTTACAGTATTTAAACTAGTGGATAGCCTTCACCATCCTACAGGACCAATAAAGAAAGCCCAACAGCTAGCAGCTGATGCCTATGGCTCTGATGCCGCATTTTTTTCAATACACGGTACATCTGGAGCAATACAGGCTATGGTTATGTCTGTGGTTAGAGCTGGGGAGAAGATAATAATACCTAGAAATGTTCACAAATCTATAACTGCTGGCATAATCCTGAGTGGTGCTATCCCAGTTTATATGCAACCTGCACTTGACAAAAAAGTTGGAATAGCTCATGGAGTTACTCCTGAAACTGTAGAAAGAACTTTAAAGGAAAACCCAGATGCAAAAGCAGTTTTAATCATAAATCCAACTTATTACGGGGTAGCAACAGATATAAAAAGGATAGCGGATATAGTTCACAGTTATGATATTCCATTAATTGTTGATGAGGCTCATGGACCACACCTTGGTTTTAACGATAAATTGCCAGTATCAGCAATGCATGCTGGTGCTGATATTTGTTCTCAAAGTACACATAAAATAATTGGGGCTTTGACTCAATGCTCACTGCTTCAAGTTCGTTCCGAGCGTATAGATATTCATAGAGTTCAACAAGTTTTATCTTTACTTCAAACTACTTCTCCTTCATATATATTAATGGCCTCCTTAGACTGTTCAAGGAGACAAATTGCCCTTCAGGGTGAGGAGCTTCTTGATAAAACTATTGAATTATGTGATTACGCTAGAACAGAAATAAATAAAATACCTGGTTTTTACTGCTTTGGTAAAGAAATTTTAGGTGATGAAGGAGTATACGCTCTTGATCCAACAAAAATAACCATAACTTGTAGAGATCTTGGAATAACAGGTTATGATTTAGATATGATATTATGCAATAAGTACCATATACAAGTTGAACTTTCTGATTTATATAATGTATTAGCTGTAGGTTCTTTCGGTGATACTAAGAGCAGCATAGATGCACTATTAAAAGCTTTAAGAGAAATAAGTGATGAATACTATGGTAAGGGAAATAAAAAGTCAGATTTTATTGATATTCCTTCAATCCCAAGCCAGATTAAAATACCTAGAGATGCTTTCAATGATGTAAAGACTCCTGTACTATTAAAAAATAGTATCGGCATGATAAGTGGAGAATTTCTGATGGCTTATCCACCAGGAATCCCTATACTTTGTCCAGGAGAAGAGATTACTCAAGAAATAGTTGATTATGTTCAAAAACTTAAGGATACTGGCTTGTATGTTCAAGGTACAGAAGATCCTGAAGTTGAATTTATAAAAGTTGTTAGGGCATCTGAATAAGAAAAGGTGGGGAACTCCCACCTTTTCTTATTCCTCTAATCCTTTTATTAAAGCTTTTTTATTTAATTCTAACGCTTTAGGTGGAACTACTGATACTAAAACATCATTCCAATTTATATTCTCTAACTTAAGAGCTTTAATTAGCGCTCCAAGTAAAACTACATTTTGAGCTTTAATATTGCCAAGCTCTTCTGCAATTTTAGCTGCATTTATTATTATTGTATTTTCGACTGTTTTAGTTAATGTCTCATTAACCTTTTCTGGATATTTTTCTTCGCCTATTAAAACAGGTACTGGGTGAATTTCATAGTCATTGACAACTAAACATCCGTCTTTTTTCAAATAAGGAAGCCATCTTGCTGCTTCGCTTTTTTCAAAAGACACTATTGCATCAACTGTTCCTTTTTCGATAAGTGGTGAGTACACCTTTTTTCCAAATCTAACTTGAGTGCTAACGCTTCCCCCTCTTTGAGCCATACCATGAACCTCTGACATTTTCACATCATAGCTGTGCTTTAGCAAACCTTCAGTTAAAATTTTTGAAGCAAGTATAGTGCCTTGTCCTCCTACACCTACAAATAATATGCTTTTAACATCACTCATATTATTCACCCACCTTTTCTATTGCATCAAATTTACATACTTGTTTGCACAATTCGCAGCCATTGCACATATTTTTGTCTATACTTACAATGTCATCTTTAAACTGCAATGCTGGGCATCCTGTTTTTAAACAAGCTTTACACTTTTTACAGTTATCAACTTGTATACTACAGTGCATGTTTGCTCTTTTCTTTATAACGTCTTTTATCAATGCACAAGGTTGTTTTGTTATTATTACAAAAGGTTCTTTACTATCGTGTGCTGCTTTTACAGCTTCTTCTGTCTCTTTTAAATTATATGGATCTACAATTCTTAAGTTATCTTTCTTAATACCAATAGAAAGTACAAGCTTCTCAATATCAATAACTGGTGCAGCCTTCCCTTGCAGAGTTTTTCCTGTACCTGGGTTTTGCTGATGACCAGTCATAGCTGTAATGCTGTTATCTAGTATGCATGTAACAATAGGAATGTTATTATATACTGAGTTGATAAGTCCTGTAATTCCTGAATGGAAGAAAGTTGAGTCTCCTATGAAAGCGAAAACCTTGTTATTTCTTCCTGCTAGTTCATTTGCTTTTTCTAACCCATTACCTCCAGAAACAGATGCTCCCATACATATACAGGTATCTGTAACACTAAGAGGTGCAACTAATCCCAGTGTATAGCATCCTATATCTCCTGATGCTATGACATCCTTATATTTAGATACAGCATAGAATATTCCTCTATGCGGACATCCTGGGCATAATACTGGCGGCCTTGACGGTGCTTTAATATCAGTTGTATAACTTTGTTCTTGACTTTCACCTAATATAGCTTTCCTTACAATATCAGGATTTAATTCTTCACAAATAGGAATAATTTCTTTGCCAATACATTGTATTCCCATGACTTTAATTGCATTTTCCATATACGGTTCATTTTCTTCTACTATATATAGCTTTTCAACCTTGGAAGCAAAATCTTTAATTAATTTATCAGGAAGTGGATAACTCATTCCTATTTTTAATATAGATACCTTATCACCAAATACTTCTTTTACATATTGGTATGAAATACCATTAGTGATAATACCCATTTTAGTTTCTGACATCTCAATTTTATTTAAGCTGCAGTTATTTGAGTACTCCTGTAATCGTTTAAGTCTTTCTTCTACTTCATAGTGCTTTTTCTTTGAATGTGCAGGTATCATTACATATTTTTGAATATCTTTTTCGTATGGTTTTATTCCTACTTCTTCTCTTTCACCTAATTCCACTATGCTCTTAGAATGCGATACCCTTGTTGTACTTCTAAAAAGAACTACTGTATCAAATTGCTCACTTATTTTAAAAGCTTCCTTCATAAAATCTTTACACTCTTGAGAATCTGATGGTTCAACCATAGCAATTTTTGCATGCGGTGCATACAATCTGTTATCTTGTTCATTTTGTGATGAGTGCATTCCAGGATCGTCGGCGCTGATTACTACTAGTCCCCCATTAACACCTTCATACGCCATTGTAAAAAGTGGATCAGCTGCTACATTTAATCCAACATGTTTCATAGTAGTCATGCTTCTTGCTCCACCTATAGCTGCACCTGATGCAACCTCCATACCTACCTTTTCATTTGGAGCCCATTCAGCATATACTCCATCATAAGTTGCAAAATTTTCTAGTATTTCAGTGCTTGGAGTTCCTGGATAAGCTGAAGCAACAGTACAACCTGCCTCATAAGCTCCTCTTGCTATAGCCTCATTACCGGTCATTATAACTTTCATAATCTATAATCCCCCATATAATCTTAATTTAAATATATAACTTTAATATTTTAAAAATACATATATATATAACCAAAACAGAAAGTTGATTTA
>NZ_JAEEGC010000007.1 GCF_019207025.1 Clostridium thailandense
GCTGGGGATAGTTTTTAATCAAGCTTGTGGATAAAATTAAAGATCGTTGATATTAATATTGTATTTTTTGCACTTTAAAGCCACAGTTCTATGAGTTATGCCTAGTACCTTACCGGCTTTATTGTAACTTTTGTATTTTTTCATGGCTAAAGTTATAAGTTCTTTTTCATAATGTTCTAGAGGTTGTAAATCTCCATTTGTTAAATTTATTAGGCTATCGCTTTCCGAATTGATATCTATAATATAGAAAGGTAAGTCTTTCTTTGTTATTATATTGCCATCGCACATGTTAATTGCTCTCTCTATAATGTTTTCAAGCTCTCTTATGTTACCTGGCCAATGATATTCCTGAAGATACATGAGAGACTTTTGATCTATACCTGTTACGTTTTTATTTAATTTATCATTTATCTTGTGAATGAAGTGTTCAACTAGAAGATTTATATCTTCCTTTCTGTTTCGCAGGGGAGGAAGTATAATTGCTATAACATTTAGTCTATAATATAAGTCTTCTCTAAATTTATTTTGTTTTATCATTTCTTCTAAGTTTCTATTAGTAGCAGCAATTATTCTTACATCTACGCTTTGGGTAACAAGGCCACCTACACTTTCAAATTCTCGCTCTTGAAGAACCCTCAGAAGTTTAACTTGCATAGAAAGAGGCATATCCCCTATTTCATCTAAAAATATAGTTCCACCATTAGCTATATTGAATTTTCCAGGCTTGCTTTTTATTGCTCCTGTAAAAGCTCCTTTCTCATATCCGAATAATTCACTTTCAAGTAAATTTTCTGGTATAGCAGCACAATTAACTCTAACAAAAGGATTATCCTTTCTATCACTATTGTTATGAATAGATTTTGCTATAACTTCTTTTCCAGTTCCGCTTTCTCCACGTATCAGTACTGTAGAAGTTGATTGTGAAGCCTTTTGAGCTATCATAAGGCAGTCTTTAAGAGAACCGTTGCAGCCGATTATAGAATTGAATGAACTGCCAAGCTCTGAATGTCTTTTTAATTCTTCTTTATAGTAGTTTAATTCTTCTTCTGATTCCTCTAGCTTGTTAACAAGGTCTTTTAATTCATCAACTGCTTTAGATATAGACATAACTCCTTTAAAGTTTCCGTCAATAAAAATAGGCTCGATGGTAGAAATTACATTTATACCATCTGCTTTGTGTATCGAATTTTCAATAGGTTTTTTTGTGTTAAAAACACTGTCTAGTAAATTTGAAAATGAGACTTGGATAATATTTTTGCCTACTATATCTGAACTATTTATTCCAAAATACTTTTCATAAGCAGGATTTACATAACTTATTATCTTTCTATCATCTACAAAGCAGATTAGATCATGAGATGCTTCTAATATCTTTTGAAACTTTTCGTTTAGTTCTTTAACACCTACTAATTCAGAAATATCCTGAAACACACCAAGAGCTCCTATAACTTTATCATTAGAGAATATAGGTGATCTATTTGTAATAACAAGGCGATTGTTTATATATTGAGTTTCGCCCACTTCACGTTTTTTAGATAAAATAGTATTGGGGAGATCTGTAGTCGGAATTATATCTTTTATATTTCTTCCAATAACGTTACTTGAGTTTTTGCCAGCAATGTCTAAAGCATAATCATTTATCGTCACAATATAACCATTTGCATCTATAACTAATATACCTACAGGTATATTTTCAACAATTTGTTCGTAAGCAATAATGTTTTCTTCAATTATGTCATCTATTTTAGATAGTACAGAGTTATTAGTAGCCATATCCTTAGTTATAAAATTACATAAATCAACTACTGCCTTTTGTCCATTAAGTGAATCTTCTTTGCAGGAAACTTCTATTATTTCATCTTCCCTCACTTTTAAGGAGAGCAAGGCTAACATACTTATAGCTAAAGGTTCCTTAGATGAGAGATTTCTTATGTAGAGATTTATATCATATTTATTTTTTAATTCTGCTGCTTTGTGAACTATCATTGCAGCTACTCTAGTGTGTATACCATTACGAATAGGAACTGTTATGCTATTTTTATACATAATTGACCTCCAATTGATAAAAAATATCATACATATGAGAAAAATTGATAAAAATTATCAATTATATATTAACTTATGTAAGTCAATAAGTCTAGAAATTTTTATAAGGAGAATTTAACATTTTTTTTACTTGTGTATATGTTTGAGTTGATATTTTTTATCAAGAGAGTTTATGCTTTATCTTTACAAATTATAAGGTAAATTCCATAATGTGATATAAATTTAGTGTATTTTAAAAAAACATAGGAATATAGCGTGAAAAATAGACAAATAATATTTTTATATTTATAGTTTCGAAATATTGGCACGAAAATTGCTCTAATAATATTGTCATTAATTTGAAAAAGGCTTAAAGTTAAAAACTTAATTATAAATTGATATTGTTTTATCTTAAGGAGGAAAAGAAATGAAACTAGGAATTGCAGCTTCAAAAGGCTATGCTATAGGTACAGTAGTAATTAAAGAAGAGAATGAACTAAAGATAGAAGAAAGAGCAGTGAAAGATGTAGAGTCGGAGAAAGAAAGATTTAAGAAAGCTCTACAAAATTCAAAAGAACAATTAGTAAAAATAAAAGAAAAAGCAGAAAAAGAAATGGGTGCAGATAAGGCAGCGGTTTTTGAAAGTCATGCAATGCTATTAGAAGATCCTGAATTTGCAGGAGCAGTTGAAATGGGTATAGAGAATAGTAAAATAAATGCAGAGAAGGCGCTTCAGGATGTTGTAGATATGTATGCTGGAATATTTGCTTCCATGGAAGACGAATATATGAGAGAAAGAGGCGCAGATGTAAAAGACGTTGGGAAAAGAGTATTAGCTAACTTATTAGGAAAAATATCAGTGGATTCAGATATTATGGCAGATAACACAGTAGTTGTCGCACATGATTTGACACCATCAGATACTGCACAGCTTGATAAGAGTAAAGTTATAGCTTTTTTAACTAATATAGGAGGAAGAACTTCTCATAGTGCAATAATGGCAAGAACTTTAGAAATACCAGCTGTTGTTGGACTACAGGATATAACTTCATCAGTAAAAAATGGAGATACAATTATTGTAGACGGAATCGAAGGTTCTGTTGTAATTAATCCTGATGAAGAGACAATAAAAGCATATGAAGCAAAAAAAGAAGGTTTTGAAAGAGAAAGAGAAGAACTTAAGAAACTAATAAGTGTAAAAACAGTTACTAAAGCTGGAAAGCGTATTGAAGTTGCAGGAAATATAGGAAAACCAGAAGACGTTCACTCGGTTTTAGCAAATGGTGGAGATGGAATAGGATTATTTAGAACAGAATTCCTATACATGGATAGAAATGATGCTCCTACAGAAGAAGAACAATATGAAGCATATAAATATGTTCTTGAAAAGATGGAAGGAAGACCAGTTGTTATAAGAACATTAGATATTGGTGGAGATAAGACTCTTCCATACTTGCCATTACCAGAAGAAATGAATCCATTCTTAGGTTATAGAGCAATAAGATTATGTTTAGATAGAAAAGAATTATTTAAAATTCAATTAAGAGCCTTACTTAGGGCTTCAGTATATGGAAACTTAAGAGTGATGTTTCCAATGATCTCAGGATTAGAAGAATTCTTACAAGCTAAAGAAGTTGTTGAAGAATGTAAAGCTGAATTAAAAGCCGAAGGAAAAGATGTTTCTGAAAATATTCAGTGGGGTATCATGGTTGAGATACCAGCAGCAGCAGTTTGTGCTGATGAACTTGCGAAATATGTTGATTTCTTCTCAATAGGAACTAATGATTTAATACAATATACATTAGCAGCAGATAGAATGAGCGAAAAAGTATCGTATCTTTATAATCCAATGCATCCAGCTGTATTAAGACTTATAAAGATGACTATAGAAGGCGCACATAAAGAAGGAAAATGGTGTGGTATGTGTGGTGAGATGGCAGGAGATGAGAAGGCTATTGCTACTTTAGTAGAGTATGGATTAGACGAATTCTCAATGAGTGCATCATCTATACTAAAAGCAAAACAGTTGATAATGCAAAATTAATTATATAAGTTTACTCAACTTAACAAAAATAAAGCCTAAACTGGATAAAAATCTAGTTTAGGCTTTATTTATTAATAAAATATCAACTTTAAACACTTATTTTAGTATATAATATAAGGTATAAAAATATATTATTATTTGAATTACCAAAGGAGGAGTTTATTATGAGGAACTTAAAAATAAAAACAAGAATATATGCACTATGCTCTATATCAATAGCACTAGTATTAGGACTTACTGCTTGCTCACAAGGTTCAAATAAGCCTGCAGCGACCTCAAATAATGAATCTAATGTACAACAAAATAGTAGTGAAAAAGCTAATACTTATGAAAATAGTTCCAAAGAAACGAAAGAAATAAACAATGCTAAAAATACAGTTAAAAAAGATAATTCTAATGCACCTAAATTTATCAAGACTCAACTTTCTAAAGGAACAAAACCAAGTTTTAGCACACCTTGGATAACCAGCGTTGACGGAACAAATAATGCATGCATAGATGGAAGAGGATCAGAAGCTTCAGAAGAGGGTATAGGAAAAATACTCGTAAAGGATAAAGGTGGAAACATATTTAGTTTTGAAATTTCAAATAATAAGAAGCTTACACCAAGATATATAGAATGGATAAATGATGAAAATTTATTATTTATAACAAGCAATGCCCATGGAACTGTTTCTAATGGAGGAAATTTATATTTGCTTAATGTTAATACAGGAGAAACTTCTGTAGTTCTTGAAACACCAGATAAAAAGCAGCAAATAGTATCAGCAAAAAAATCGGGAAACAATATAAATTTAAAAGTAGATGTTTATGAAGACGATCAATATAATAAGTCACATGTAGAAAATTGGACTATTTATTCTTTTGATATAAATTTAAGCAAAAAAATGGAGGTGAAAAATTCTGAAGGAAAACTTATATGTACAATAAATGGCGAAAACTAGTAGTCATTTAAACCTGAGGAGAGTAGCACATGGATAAATCCAAGAAAATATATATTAAGGCAATTGATAAATATAATAATGGTTATATAGATAAAGCGATAGAACTATGTGAGGAAAGTATATCTCTTGATATAAAAAACAGCGCAGCTATCAATCTTAAGGGACTGTTATTCTATTTTAAAGGAGAATTAGATAGCTCACAAAAAATATGGAAAATGAACTATCAAATTAATAAAGATAGCGTTTCACAAAGATATTTAATTGATAGTAAAGGCGATTCTGAAAGGCAGAATCTCTATAATACAGCTGTAAGCTTTATTAATGAATTAAAAATCAGCGAAGCATTAGATGCCTTGAAGAAATGTGAGGAAAGTGATTATAATTGCATAAACGTAAACAATTGTATTTCTTGGTGCTACTTAAGTAAAGGAGATTATGATAAGGCTTTTGAATATATAGAGAAAGTATTTAAATTAGATAAAAATAATGTTGCAGCAAAAGAGAATATTAAGCTTCTTAAAAAATATGGATGTAATATTTCGGTTTGGAACATGAAAAAAGTCTTAATTGTATCGTTTTGCTTATTGTTTTTAATTATGATGAGTGTTTCTATTAGATATATTGAGTTTAATAAATTGATTTCAACAAACAAACAAATTTCAAATAAATATATATCTTCTTTTGAAAAATATGTAAAAAACATGTTCAAGCAACCAACGCCAAACATTGTAAAAGATGAAAATAATAAATCACAAAACAGTAAAGTACAAGGTAATAAACAACAAACTAGTATAGAGAGTAAAGGTAAGACAGAAACTGAAGTATTTCCCTCCGATAAGATAAAAAGTGATATCCAAAATAAGAGCTTTGATGATTTGTATGAGGAATATATGAAATGGAGGGACAAAAACATATCAGAAGATAACAAATTAATTATATTGCAAGCAGGTGAATTATTAAAAGGAGAAAGTGTAGAATACTTTTACAATAAGGGATGTGCTTCGCTAAATAATAAAAATTATTCAGATGCTAAGGTGAGCTTAACAAAAGCCTACACATTAGATGTTCATAGCGATTTATATACTCATGTAGTTTATATGCTTGCAACTAGTTGCGAGTTGTCCGGGGATATTCAGAATGCAATACAGTATTATATACAATATGACAATAGTTTCGATGGTGGTATTTATCAAGATACAGTTCTATATAAATTGGTTATTTTAAATAAGGACTCCAATAAGGAAATGGCTAAAAAATATGCTCAAAAACTGATGAGCAAGTATCCGAACTCTATGTACAATAATTCTATAGTAAATGAAGTAGCAAACTCCTAAACAATAATATATTATTGTTAATTACATATATAATACATATTATTAATGTTCGTAGAAAAAAATAGTTATATAAATAAAAAGGATGTTTTTGATAATAATTATTAAAAACTATTGACTGTTATTTACAAATGATATAAAATTATATATAAATTACCCATGAGGGGTATGTATGGAGGCGTAAAAAATGGTAAGAGAAATTAAAGATGAAAATTTTCCTCAGACGATTGAAGAATCCTCAATGCCTGTAATTGTAGATTTTTGGGCTACTTGGTGCGGGCCATGTAAAATGTTAGCTCCAGTAATGGAAGAAATTGCAACAGAACTTGATGGTAAAGCTCAATTTTTTAAGTTGAATGTAGATGAAAATCCAGTAGCATCAACTCAGTATAGAATTTCAAGTATACCAACTATAATGGTATTTAAGAATGGAAATGTATTGGAAACTTTAGTAGGATTTAGACCTAAAGAAGCAATAAAAAGTCTAATAGAAAAACATATATAATAAAAATATTGCGAAGCAATATTTTTTAAGAGGACAGAGGATAGTGAAGGAGGATTTTTCTCTGCTACGCTACGAAAAATTTTTAATTTATATAATATGTCGATATTTTGCATTAGCAAAACAGGCCTAAAAATAAATTAGTTTTCTGACGTAAGAGAGAAAATTTACTTTAATTGTCCTTTATCCGCTGTCAATTGTCTTATAAAAAATTACATCGTAATTTTTTTGTTTTATGAAGAGTATATACTCTACAATTAAGGAGTGAAAAAAATGCGATATGATATAGCTATTATAGGAACTGGTCCAGCAGGATTATCAGCAGCAATAAACTCTAAAATTAGAAATAAAAATATAATTTTATTTGGAAGTAAAGATTTTAGTAGTAAACTCATTAAGGCTCCTAAAGTTAATAATTATTTAGGATTCTATGATATAACTGGTTCTGAACTAAAAGCTCAATTTGAAAAACATATAAATGTTATGGATATAGGTATAACAAATGAAAGAATAAATAATATATATGCAATGGGCGATTATTTTGCATTAATGGTAAATGAGAAGATGTATGAAGCCAATGCTATAATCGTTGCTACTGGCATAGAGTATACTAAGCCATTGAAAGGTGAAGAAGAATTTTTAGGTAAAGGGGTAGGGTACTGCGCTACATGTGATGCTCCTCTTTATAAAGGGAAGGTAGTAACAATAATCGGATATAACAGAGATGCAGAAGAAGAGGCAAACTATGTGAGTGAGTTGGCAGAAAAACTATATTATATACCTATGTATAATGGGAGTTATAAATTAAGAGGGAATATAGAGACTGTCAATGATAGACCTCTAGAAATTCAAGGAGATGATAGGGTTAACAAGTTAATTTTGAAAAGCAGTGAAATTAATACTGATGGAATATTTGTATTAAAAGATAGTGTAGCTCCAAGTCAACTTGTTCCAGGCCTAGCAATGGAAGGCGATCACATAAAAGTAGATTTAGATATGAAGACTAACATTAAAGGTTGTTTTGCAGCGGGAGATTGTACAGGTAAGCCTTATCAATATATGAGAGCAGCAGGCCAAGGACAGGTGGCAGCACTAAGTGCTGTTGCATACTTAGATTCTATTGAGTAAAGGATTATGAATTAAAAAAGCAATGGTGTTTTTAAAATTTAAAAGTGGCAGTAAATAACCTTCTATTTTTATAAAGATTATTTACTGCCACTTTCTATTTGATTATGTGCTTAGCTAGGTTAGCTAAAATATAATATGTCTATTTAACTACGAAAAAAACATGATTGCCGATAGTTTTAACATTTTTTTTGTTTATATTTTTCATCCACTGGGATGTTGCTATCCTAGGATTATAAAAGAAAATTGCCTTTTCAGTAGGATCCTCTCCCTTTAATGCTTGAAATACTGCCTTATAACAATCTTCATCAGGAACTACATCTATGTTCCCATTTCTTACACAAGAGAAAGCTCCTCTTTGTTTAACTACTTCTTCAACAGTCTTGGGGAACTCAGGGTATTTTAAACGGTTTAATATTACAGACGCAACTGCTACCTTGCCTTCAAAAGGCTCGCAATTACTTTCTGCATAAACTATTTGTGCCATTAAGCGTATATCTTTTTGAGTAATATATATTTTTTTATCAGAGTAGTTGAAAACTTGAACTACTTGTTCTTGTTGATTAAATAATGTTGAATCAGAGTTATTAGAGTCGATAGCTTCTACTTTGTTAATATGAAAAATTAAAAGTATTAATAAAATAAGAAAAAAAGTAAATTTTTTCAATAAAATCCTCTCCTTTTACCTACGGGGTTAGCTGACGGGTTCGGTAAAGGCATAACCTACGCAAAAAGCGATTCACCCCAAAATCTTGGTTTCCCCGTGTTTAATAAAAAAACTTAGGCTAATGGTATTGTACCCATTAATTTAAAAAAAATACAAAAGTATAATTTTTTTATTAACATTTTATAAAATAAAATTAAGTATTGATATAAACAATATTAAATAGTGTATAATTGTAAATAGGTATTTTTATAATGGTGGTGAAACGGGTGGAAATGATAGATATAGTAGTTAATTCTATTAAGAATATGAGTTTATCTTCTATAATGGATATATTAGTGGTCTCATATATCTTTTATAAAGCATATATGTTAATAAAAGAAACTAGGGCTGAGCAACTGCTAAAAGGAATAATATTTATAATCCTACTTATTCCAGTAAGTAATTTTTTGAATTTAACTATGATGAACTGGATTTTGACTAAAACTTTAACTATAGGAGTTCTTTCATTCATTATTATATTTCAGCCAGAAATTCGTCGTGCGTTAGAGCAACTAGGGCGAACTGCATTTAATGACAGACATATTTTAGAAGATGAAGAAACGATGGAAAGAATTGTAACAGAAATTGTAAATTCAGCAGAAAACTTATCAGAAACAAAAACGGGAGCACTTATTGTAATCGAGCAGATTACTGGTTTGGAAGATATAATAAATACTGGAACTAGACTAGATGCGGTTGTATCTTCTGCACTTTTGGAAAATATTTTTGTTGTTAATACACCGCTGCATGATGGAGCAACTATAATTAGAAATGATAGAATAGTTTCATCAGGTTGCTTTTTACCATTAACAAATAGCCAAGAGATAAATAAAAAGCTAGGAACTAGGCACAGAGCGGCTATAGGCTTATCTGAAAACTCTGATGCTTTAGTTATCGTAGTATCTGAAGAAACTGGTAATATTTCACTTGCTGTAAATGGTGTTCTTACAAGAAACTACAGTAGAGAAAGACTTAAGGATATTCTTATTAGAATAATTAAGAAAAGACAGCAGACTAAGTTAACTTTTAGAGAGCAGGTGATGATGTGGAAGAAAAAAATAAAAGGCAGCAATTAATTATTAGAGCATGCTGCATTATTGCATCATTTATATTATGGCTATATATTTTCAATGTTGAAAATCCTATAAGAGAAAGGAAAATTTCTGTACCTGTTACAGTAGTGAATAAGGATAAACTTTCTGAATCAAGCTTAGTAACTGTAGGGGAAGAGCAAACAAAAGTATCTTTAACAATAAGAGGGAACTCTTCTGATGTATATTTGGTTAAACCTGAGGAGTTTAAATTGGAATCAGACTTGAGTGCTTATGGAGTAAAAAAAGGAGAAAATAAGATACCAGTCGTAATTAAAAAAAGTCCGCAGAATGTTAGTGTAGTGAATAGTGAAAATCTATGGATAAGAGTAGTTCTAGATGATTTGAAACAAAAAACAATTCCAGTAAAGGTTGTTATTGAAGGAAAGGCAAAAGAAGGCTTTTTTGCAATGCAGCCTATATATAAGACTACTGAAGTAGAGGCAAATGGTCCGTCAGACTCAATTAAATATGTAAATAGTGCAGTGGCAAAATATGATGTTAAAAATTCAGAAAAAGACATAGTTACAGTATTGTCATTGCAGCCCTTGGATTCCTCTGGAAATGTTGTTAAGGGCGTTTCTATAAAACCTGAGTCCATAGAAATAACTGTACCTATTAAGAAAATAAAGAGTGTTCCTATAAATGTAAAAATGCTAGGGAATCTAAATAATCAGTCAAATATAAAATCAATAACTCCAACTCCAGAGATGATAGACATTGCTGGAGATGAAAAAGTTATTTCAAATGTAAACAGCATTGATACAGAGGATATAGATATAAGTAAAATCAATAATAAAGATAGCATAGAAGCTAAAATAATTGTTCCAAAGAATGTAATTCTTATAAACAGTAATGGTACTATTAAGTTGAATATTAATTTTAATAAGAGTACCCAAAAAGAGTTAAGCTTGGATATAGTGACAAAAAATTTAGGAAATAATTACACGGCAAATCTAGATAAAAACAAGGTCAACATAACTATTTCAGGGGCTGAGAATATTATAAATAATTTAAAACCTGAAAATATAGAATGCTTCGTAGACTTGAATTCTTTACAAGAAGGAGATCAGAATGTAAATATTAATATAAATTTACCTGATGGCGTGTCTAAGGTATCACAAGATCCTTCTAGTATAAAAGTAACAATAACTAAAAAGGTATTGGAGGACAAAAATGGCAATTAGAATAAACAATATATCAATTAGTATAGATGAAGATATAAATAATTTGAAAATAAAAGCTGCTCAAAAGTTGAAGTTATCTATCGCCGACATAAATAATTTTAAAATAATAAAGGAGTCAATAGATGCTAGAAAAAAAGACCTTATTAAATTTAATTATGCTATTGAAATAGAATGTGAAAATGAATCAAAGGTAGTTAACAGAGCAAAAGACAAAGATGTTAAGATGAAAGAGAAAAAATTTAAAGAAGAGTTCAGTTTTGGAATAAAAAAAATTGATCATAGACCAATTATAGTGGGAATGGGGCCTGCAGGCATGTTTGCAGGTCTTTTAATGGCGCAAAAAGGTTATAAACCTTTAATAATAGAACGTGGAGAAAAAGTTGAAGAAAGAACAAAAACTATAGAGGAGTTCTGGAAGACTGGTAAATTAAATATTAATTCTAATGTACAGTTTGGAGAAGGCGGGGCAGGAACCTTTTCGGATGGCAAGCTTACCACTAGGATAAAAGATATTAGGTGTGATTTTGTGCTTGAAGAATTAGTCAAGGCAGGAGCGCCAGAAGAAATTATATACAGTGGAAAACCGCATGTTGGAACAGATATACTGAAAACAGTTGTAAAAAACATAAGGAAAAAAATAATAGAACTTGGAGGAGAAATTAGATTTAATAGCAAGTTAGAAAATTTAATTATTCGAGATAAAGATTTAAAAGCTATTATAGTAAACGGAGAAGAGATTCCTTGCGATAGTTTGATATTAGCTATTGGTCACAGCTCAAGAGATACATATGAAATGTTATATAAAAATAATGTGTTTATGGAGCCGAAAGCATTTGCAATAGGAGTTAGAGTTGAACATTCTCAGAAGCTAATAAATATAAATCAGTATGGTAAATATGTTGACCATCCAAGGTTAAAAGCCGCAGACTATAGGCTTACCCATGCTGCAAAGGCTACTGGAAGATCAGTATATAGCTTCTGTATGTGTCCTGGCGGTGAAGTGGTAGGTGCTTCATCGGAAGAAAATAGACTTGTTACTAATGGAATGAGTAACTACAAGCGTGACAAAGATAACGCTAATGCTGCTCTTGTAGTTACTGTAGGAGAACAGGATTTTGAAGGTAACTCACCATTAAAAGGTATGGAATTTCAAAGGCATTATGAAGGATTAGCATATAAACTTGGAGGAGGAGAATATAAAGCCCCTATACAGCTAGTTGGAGATTTTTTAGAAGATAATATATCCACTAAGCTTGGAAATATAAAACCAACATATAGGCCTGGATATGAATTTAGAGATTTAAGAAATTGCTTACCTAATTATGTTATTGAATCTTTAAAAGAAGGGTTAGTAAATTTTGATTCAAAAATTAAGGGATTTGCAAGCCATAGTGCTGTCTTAACTGGAATTGAAACGAGGACATCGGCTCCTGTTAGATTAATAAGGAATGATCGACTTGAAAGCATAAATATAAAAGGCCTATATCCTTGTGGAGAAGGTGCCGGTTTTGCAGGAGGAATAGTTTCTGCGGCAGTAGATGGTCTAAAAGCTGCAGAAAGTATAATGAAGGAGTATTACCCATTATATTAAATTTTCTGAAAAATACTTTTTTGTAAATATATCTGTTAAAATATAATCATACGTATAAAACGGTTTCATGGAGGTATTGTTTTATGGATGCTAATTATCTTATTCTTGTAATAAATCCTGGTTCAACTTCTACCAAAATAGCATTATTTGACAATGAAAAATGCGTATCTTCTGAGAATTTGTCTCACAGTGTAGAGGAAATATCAAAGTTTGAAAGCATTTATGAACAAAAAGAAATGCGTACGGAAGTCATAATGAATTGGTTGAAGGAACAAAATGTCTCTATTGAAAGCTTAGCAGCAGTAGTAGGCAGAGGTGGACTTCTAAGGCCGATGCCAGGTGGAGTATATAAAGTGACAGGAAAAATGCTTGAAGATTTAAAAATAGGATATCAAGCTCAACATGCATCAAATCTTGGTGGAATAATTGCACATATGATAGCTGGAAAAGTAAATATACCTGCATATATTGTTGATCCTGTAGCAGTAGATGAAATACAAGATGTAGCTAGAATATCAGGATTACCAGAGATTCCAAGGCGGTCACTTGTCCATGCGTTAAATATTAAAGCTGTTACTAGAAGAGTATGTAATAGCTTAGATAAGACTTTTGACAAAAGTTCATTTGTTGTGGCACATATAGGCGGTGGAATATCTATAGCTCCAGTAAAAAATGGAAAAATAATTGACGTAGATCATGCTAATGCTGAAGGTCCTTTTTCAACAGATAGGACAGGAGGACTTCCAGTTGGGGATTTAATAAAGCTTTGCTATAGTGGACAATATACATATGATGAAGTAAAGAAAAAACTAATAGGTCAAGGTGGACTTACAGCCTATTTAGGAACTAATGATGGAAGAGAAGTTAATAAAAGAATAGATGAAGGCGATAGAAAAGCAGAATTTATTTTAAATGCCATGTCCTATCAAATTGCAAAGACAATAGGATCTATGGCTGTACAGTTGGAAGGAAAAATAGATGGAATAATATTGACTGGTGGGATGGCTTACAATAAAAAACTTACAGATTATGTGGAAGAAATGGTTAAATTTATCGCACCAGTTATATTAATTCCTGGAGAAGAAGAGATGCTAGCATTAGCTCAAGGTGCATTAAGAGCACTGAAGGGTGAAGAAATAGCTAAAGTATATGAGGAAGAGGTGTTTATTAATGATTAAAAATTTTATGGAGGTTTTGAAGAAAACCAAAGAACAAGAACTTAAAAAAGTAGCTGTTGCAGTAGCTCAAGATAAGCCAGTTCTTGAAGCTATTAGAGATGCCAAAGAGCAGGGGATAGCAGATGCTATTCTGGTTGGCGAAAAATCAGAAATAGAAAATATAGCAAAAGAAATAGGAATGAACTTAAGCAATTTTGAAGTGATTGATGAAAAAGATAAAGTAAAAGCTGCACTAAAGGCTGTTGAATTAGTTTCAACAGGCAAAGCTGACATGTTAATGAAAGGCCTTATTGATACAGCAAACTTTTTAAGAGCAGTATTGAATAAAGAAGTTGGTTTAAGAACAGGAAAATTGATGTCCCATGTTGGTGTATTTCAATTAGATAAATTTGATAGATTATTATTTGTAACAGATGCTGCTTTCAATATGTATCCAGAACTTAAAGATAAAGTAGATATAGTTAAAAATGCAGTAACTGTTGCGAAAGCAGTTGGAGTGGAAACTCCAAGAGTTGCTCCAATTTGTGCGGTAGAAGTGGTAAACCCTAGTATGCAGGCTACTGTGGATGCTTCTATACTATCAAAAATGAATGATAGGGGACAAATAAAAGGATGTTTTATTGATGGCCCATTAGCATTAGATAATGCTCTATCGGAAGAAGCTGCTGCACATAAGGGAGTAACAGGACCAGTAGCAGGTAAAGCTGATATATTATTAATGCCAAATATAGAATCAGGGAATATTATGTATAAAACTCTAACTTACACAACAGAATGTAAGAGTGGTGCATTGTTAGTTGGAACATCAGCACCAGTTGTTTTAACTTCAAGAAACGATAGCCATGAAACAAAAATGTACTCAATAGCTTTAGCGGCATTAGTTGCTAGTGAGTTAAAAAAGAAATAGTTACATAGTTAAAATTGAGAATATTTTAGTTAAATTTAAAGGAGGAAAAACAATGTCTTATAAATTATTAATAATAAATCCAGGATCAACATCAACTAAAATAGGTGTATATGAAGATGAAAAACAAATATTAGAAGAAACTTTAAGACATTCTTCAGAAGAAATAGGAAAATATGCTACTATATTTGATCAGCTTCAGTTTAGAAAAGATGTTATATTAAAGGTTTTACAAGAAAAGAAATTTGATATAAAAACATTAAGTGCCATTGTAGGAAGAGGTGGACTCTTAAAACCTATCGAAGGTGGTACTTATGCAGTGAACGAAGCTATGCTTGAAGATTTGAAAATAGGAGTTCAAGGACAACATGCATCAAACCTTGGTGGAATAATAGCTAATGAAATAGGTAAATCATTAAATATACCAGCATTTATTGTAGATCCAGTTGTTGTTGATGAAATGGATGCTGTTGCAAGAATATCAGGTATGCCAGAAATTGAAAGAAAAAGTATATTTCATGCATTAAACCAAAAAGCTGTTGCAAAGAGATATGCTAAAGAAAATAATAAATCTTATGATGAATTGAGTTTAATAGTTACACATATGGGTGGAGGAGTTTCTGTTGGAGCTCATAAAAATGGAAGAGTTGTAGATGTAAATAATGCACTTGATGGGGAAGGTCCATTCTCACCAGAAAGAAGTGGAGGACTACCAGTTGGAGACCTTATTAAACTTTGTTTCAGCGGGAAATATACAATAGAAGAATTAAAGAAAAAGATAAATGGTAAAGGCGGAGTAGTAGCATATTTAGATACAAATGATTTTAGAGATTTACAGAAAAAAGCAGAAGAAGGAGACGAAAAGTCAAAATTAATATTTGATGCATTTATTTTCCAAGTTGCAAAAGAGATAGGCAAATGTGCTGCTGTTTTAAAAGGAAAAGTTGATGCTATATTACTTACTGGAGGTATTGCTTATAGTAAGTCTGTAGCAGAGTCTATAAAAGAAATGGTATCATTTATTGCACCAGTTGTAGTTTATCCAGGAGAAGACGAGCTTTTAGCTTTAACACAAGGCGGCCTTAGAGTTTTAAAAGGTGAAGAAACAGCTAAAGAATATAAATAATTAAATAGGTTATCCTAGAAGTACAGAATACATATTTTTCTGTACTTCTATTATTTGTGAAATCCTTCTAAACGAAGTAAATACAAGTATTAACACAATTTAAAAGGCAAAGTGAATTTTTTAGCGAAATTATAAATAAAAAAGGCATTAGAAGTTTTAAAAGTTTTGTGATATAATAAGTATGTGATTAAAATTTAGTCATTAAAAAAATATGTTAAAACAAAAAATTCATATTTTCGTATTTATATGAAATTTAGCAAATAATTTGTAGTAGACAATTAATGTAACTTTTGCTAATATTAAATCATATGGATAAATTTTAAAGACATAAATGTTGAGTTGTACTCGACATGAATACGTTTACTGGAATTTTAGAGAAAAAAATTTGCGCTTCACTAGTTTGAGAGGTGATATGATGAGTAGAATAAATATTTTTACAGGACATTTTGGAAGTGGAAAAACAGAGATATCCATAAATTATGCAATAAATATTGCAAAGACAGGTAAAAAAGTTGCAATTGTCGATCTTGATATAGTGAATCCTTATTTTTGCACTAGAGGAATAAGAAAAGAGCTTGAAGAGCATGGAGTAAGAGTAATTGCCTCAGATCCTAATTTATCTAATGCTGAATTAATGGTGGTTCCAGCAGAGGTTCTAGCTGTATTTAATGACAAGAGTTATGAAGTAGTCATGGATATAGGTGGTGATGACCAAGGAGCTATTGTACTTGGTCAATATAATAAATACTTAAAAGAAGAACCATATGATATGTATTTTGTTATAAATAATAATAGACCTTTGACTTCTAATAATGATGACACAGAAGACTATATTAGAGCTATACAAACAGCATCTAGGCTTAAAGTGACTCATTTAATATCTAATACTAATTTATCCTATGAAACTGCAGTAGAGGATATTATAAAAGGTGATAAAACAGTAGGCAGGTTAGCTGAAAAGCTTAATATACCTCATAAATATACTGTATGCAGAAGAGATTTAGTCGATGAAGTTAAAGGAAAAGTACAAGGAGAACTTTTACCAATAGATATATATATGAAACCACCTTGGAGATAAATCTAAAGTCGCTAGAAATAAAATTTATATAGATGGGTTGAAATACCCAACAATTTTCTAGAAGAAAAGCTATCTAGTTTAGAAGTAGTCAAAAGAACTTCAATTACCAACCTTAAGGAGGGAATTTCTTATGCCAAATGCAAAGGTGACTTTTAGAGAAGAAAGATGCAAAGGCTGTGGACACTGTTTAGCTGCATGTCCTAAGAAAATAATAGTTTTTGCTGACAAGCTTAATGTAAAAGGATATCATCCTGCAACTGTTACAGAAGACAAGATGAGTGAATGTATTGCATGTGCTTCATGTGCAAGAATATGCCCTGATTGTGTAATAACAGTTGAAAAAGAGTAAGGAGGGTCTTTTATGGGAGAGAAAGTATTAATGAAGGGTAATGAAGCGATAGGAGAAGCTGCAATTAGAGCAAATTGCAAAGCTTTCTTCGGTTATCCTATTACCCCACAAACAGAAGTTGCTGCTTATATGGCAAAAAAAATGCCAAAGATAGGTAGAACATTTATTCAAGCTGAAAGTGAAGTTTCTGCTATAAACATGGTTTATGGAGCAGCTGGTACTGGACTTAGATGCATGACATCGTCAAGTTCACCAGGAATAAGCTTAAAAGCTGAAGGTATCTCATACATTGCAGGTGCTGAGTTACCTTGTGTTATTGTTAATATAGTTAGAGGAGGCCCTGGTCTTGGAAGTATTCAACCAGCGCAATCCGATTATTTCCAAGCTACAAAAGGCGGAGCACATGGAGATTTCAATATGCCTGTATTTGCACCATCTTCAATACAAGAAATGGTTGACTTAATACAAGACGCTTTTGATGTAGCAGATATGTATAGAACTCCTTGTATGGTTATGGGAGATGGAATGCTTGGTCAAATGATGGAACCAGTTGAATTTAAAGAAAGACAAGCAAGAGAACTTCCAGAAAAAACTTGGGCAGCTAATGGATTAAACGGAAGAACAGAACATAATATTATAAATTCATTATATTTAGAACCGGAACTATTAGAAGATCACAATATACATCTTCAAAAGAAATATTCTGTTATAAAAGCAAATGAAGTTAGATATGAAGTATTTAATTGCGAATCAGATTGTGATTTGATATTGGTTGCGTATGGAACTACATCAAGAATATGTAAGAATGTAATTAAAATGGCTGCGAAGGAAGGAATAAAGTTAGGGTTAGTAAGACCAATAACGTTATGGCCATTCCCTGTAGAGGCATTTGAAAATACAATAGATAAAACAAAACATGGTTATTTATCAGTAGAAATGAGCTGTGGACAGATGGTTGAGGATGTAAGACTCGTTGTAAGTGGAAGAAAACCAGTTGACTTCTACGGAAGATCAGGTGGTATGGTTCCAGATCCAACAGATATCCTTAATAAAGTTAAAGATATAGTAGGAGGTGCAAAATAATGGCTATAGTATATGAAACACCAAAATCATTACTTGATGTGCCAACTCACTATTGTCCAGGATGCACTCATGGAGTAATTCATAAGCTAGTTGCTGAAGTTATGGATGAGCTTGGTATATTAGATAAAACTATAGGTGTAGCACCAGTAGGATGTTCAGTTTTAGCATATAAGTATTTTGCTTGTGATATGTTTGAAGCTGCACATGGAAGAGCACCTGCAGTTGGTACTGGTATAAAGAGAACAAACCCTGATAAAGTTGTATTTACTTATCAAGGAGATGGAGACCTAGCTGCTATAGGTACTGCTGAAATTGTACACGCAGCTGCTAGAGGAGAAAACATAACTTCAATATTTGTAAATAACTGTATATATGGTATGACTGGTGGACAAATGGCTCCAACAACATTACCAGGTCAAGTTACAGAAACATCACCATATGGAAGAGACGTAAAATTAGCTGGACATCCAATAAGAGTTGCTGAAATGATATCAACTTTGACTGGTGCTTGCTATGTCGAAAGAGTTTCTGTAGATACAGTTCCAAATATATTAAAAGCTAAAAAAGCTATAAAGAAAGCTTTCCAAAATCAGTTAGAAGGAAAAGGCTTCTCAATGGTAGAAGTATTATCAATTTGTCCAACTAACTGGGGATTAACACCTTCAGAGTCAATGCAGTGGTTAAAAGACAACATGATACCATATTATCCTCTTGGAATAAAGAAGGATACAACTGAGGAGGTGAAATAAATGGCATCACAACAGATAATTTTCGCAGGGTTCGGTGGACAAGGTATATTATCTATGGGTAAGTTCCTTGCATATGCAGGAATGGATGCTAATTTAAACGTTTCATGGTTACCATCATATGGTCCAGAAATGAGAGGAGGTACAGCTAACTGTTCAGTTATACTAACTGATGAGGGAATAGGTTCACCAATAGTTACAAAAGCTGATAGTGTAGTTGTAATGAATAGACCTTCTCTAGATAAGTTTGAAGATACAATAGAACCAAATGGTCTTGTTATAATAGATTCAGACTTAGTAGATAGAGTGCCTGAAAGAAAAGACATAGAAGTTATAGCTATTCCAGCTCAAACAATAGCAGAAGAACTTGGAACTAAAACAATAGCAAACATGGTTCTTTTGGGAGCACTTGTCAAGAAAACAGGGATAGTTTCAATAGAAGAATTGCTTGAATCATTAAGAGCTCATGGAAAAGAAAAATTCTTTGAAATGAATAAGAAAGCTATTGAAAAAGGAATTGAATACGTAAAATAAGGTTTATAGAAGTCGCCCAAGAAATTTGGGTGGCTTTTTTATATATGAAATACCGCCGAAAGTTTACTTATGCTCCGGGAGATGTTTCCAAAGCTTCAACACAATAAAAACTTTTTATCAATCTAAAGCTCAGTATTTTGAAAATCTAAGGAACTTTTATAAACTCGTACCTCAGACATATAAAAGTACCTAAGATTTTCTAAAATACTTCGCTAAGATTGATTAAAAAGTTTTTATATGTGTCTTCAGCTTTGGAAACATCTTCCTGCGTATAAGTAAACTTTCTGGTGTAGTTCTCTATAAAATGCATAACCTTTACTAATTGTTATATCTAACCACCACCTGTACCAGATGGGTTAACATACCAGTATTTTACTATACCGAAATACTTATATTTGTTATCAATATCATATGAATATGATAAGAAATTTATCCTTCGAGAGATGTTTAGTGTTTAATTTGGGCATTTTTATATTGACATCAAGCAAGTTAATACCTGTTGTTACAATGAATAAATTGTAATATAATATTATAATGTAATAGATATTGTTAGAAATAATATAGAAGATAAAAGAGAGAGGTATTAGTATGCATAGAATGTTTGGAACTGATGGGGTAAGAGGCATTGCAAACAAAGAACTAACAGCGGAAGTAGCATATAATTTAGGTAGAGCAGGTGCGTATGTTCTTACAGAAGGAGCTCACAAACCTAAAATAGTAGTTGGAATGGATACAAGAATATCTGGGGACATGCTAGAAAATGCACTAGTTGCAGGAATACTTTCTGTGGGTGCAGAAGCTATTTGTATAGGAATTATACCAACTCCGGCCGTAGCTTACCTGACAAGAAAATATGGAGCTGATGCAGGAGTTGTTATTTCAGCATCTCATAATCCAGTTGAATATAATGGCATAAAATTTTTTAATGGACAAGGATATAAGTTATCAGATGAACTAGAAGACAGGATTCAGAAAGTTATTGAAAGTGATTTTGAAGGAGTTCCTCTTCCAGTAGGAGAAGAAATAGGAAGAAAACTCGAAGAAGCAGGAGAAGCGATTTCAGACTATGTGGATTTTGCAAAATCCACTGTCCAAGGAGATTTAAAAGGATTAAAAGTTGCTTTAGATTGTGCTAATGGTGCAGCATACTTGACTACAGTAAGAGCATTTAAAGAACTGGGAGCACAATTATATATTATAAACAATGATCCGGATGGAATAAATATAAATAAGAATTGTGGATCAACTCATCCAGAAGAATTAATGGACTATGTAGTTAAAAAAGGATGTCACCTTGGTTTGGCTTTTGACGGAGATGCAGATAGATGTCTTGCAGTAGATGAAAAAGGCAATCTCATACACGGTGATTTTATAATGGCTATAATAGGTAAATATCTAAAAAACAAGGGAAAATTACACAAAGATGTTTTAGTTACTACAGTAATGAGTAATCTTGGATTAGATATAGCATTAAAGAAAGAAAATATAAAATCAATTAAAACAAACGTTGGAGATAGATATGTACTTGAGGAAATGATAAAAGAGGGATACTCTTTAGGTGGAGAACAATCAGGTCATATAATATTGCTTGATTATAACACTACAGGGGACGGACTTATTACGGCGCTTCAACTTTCAATGATAGTTAAAAATACTGGTAGTTCATTATCAGAGCTTGCTTCAATAATGAAAGAGCTTCCACAAGTTCTTGTAAATGCTACAGTACCAAATGATAAGAAAAATATATATCTTGAGGATGAAAAAATAATTGCAGAAATAAAGAAGATAGAGGAAGCTTTAGATGGATGCGGAAGAGTTTTAATAAGACCTTCAGGTACAGAACCATTAGTTAGAGTAATGCTTGAGGGAGAGAATCAAGAAGAGATTGATGAAATGGCTCACAAGCTAGCAGCACTTATAGAAAGAAAAGCAAATAGTTAGATATTATTAAAGACATAGGAGTTTCCTGTGTCTTTTTATCTAAGTACAAATTAACAAAAAATTTAGATATTGGCTAACTTGTCTAATATATATTAATAAAAGTTATATGTATATGCTATTTGGGACTTAATATGTAGTTTAAATATAAGAAATGTATAATAAAGGCTAATTAAAAATACATAAAATATAGTCTTAGAGGATTTCTATGTGCATAATAAGGTAACAAATAAAGCTTTTGACTGAATCATTTAAGTTGACAAAAAATGCAGTTATAAATATAATAAATTGACAGCTTGATTATGCTTTATATAAAGTAACAATAGAAAGGGGAGGAGAATAGAATATAAAAGGTAATAGATAAATTAATTTAAAGCGCCAGAACTTATGTGGAAATCCTGAAACACTTGGATTAGTTGGACTAACTAGGTGGAAGAGTTGGAATCTCACTTACACCACTGTGTAAGTTCAGCTAACTAAATCAAAGATTTAGAGTCTCACTTGCATGCCTATGTAAGTTCGACTAGTTAAATCAAAGATTTAGAGTCTCACTTAAGTTGACGAGGATGGGGAGTATCGATTCTTCGGCGGGTGCCCCACGGTATCGCACTACCGTTAACGGTTGATAAAATCGGGAAGTGATTTCCGTTACAACATCAACCTGGTGTTAAAACCTAAGCATCCAAACTGCTTTTGTGTTTTTTGGAATGCTTACTTCTTCATGCAATATGAGGAAGTTTCATCATTAGCGAATTTAAAATTTTAAAAAGTTTTATTTAATCCCTTTGTTTTTTGATACTCAAAAAAGGGTTTAATAATCGTGTAATTAAAATTATCAATTCTAATTCGCTAGTTCTCCAAGAAGAGAAAAATAAATTTAAAATGAGAAAGGAAGATTATTATGTGCGGAATAGTTGGTTTTGTAGGAAAAAGAGGAGCTTCACCAGTTTTAATTGAGGGTTTAAGTAAACTTGAATATAGAGGATATGACTCAGCAGGTGTAGCTATATTAGATGGAGATAAACTAAACGTAACAAAATGCAAGGGAAGACTTGCAAACCTTGAGGAAAAACTTAAGGAAAGTCCTTTAGTTGGAAGTGTTGGAATAGGGCACACAAGATGGGCAACTCATGGAGAACCATCAGACTTGAATTCACATCCACACACTAATGAAGATGGAACTATAAGCGTTGTTCACAACGGAATTATAGAAAATTATATTCATATAAGAGAATGGTTAATTTCAAAAGGATATAAATTTGTATCTGAAACTGATACAGAAGTTATACCTCACTTAGTTGATTACTACTATAATGGCGATTTGATAGATGCTGTTATGAAAGCAGCTGCTAAAATGGAAGGAAGTTATGCTATAGGGGTGGTTTGCTCAAAGGAGCCAGACAAAGTTGTAGCAGTTAGAAAAGACAGTCCATTAATAGTAGGTTTAGGTAAAGGAGAAAACTTTATAGCTTCAGATATACCTGCAATATTAAATCATACAAGGGATATATATCTTTTAAATGATAATGAGTTCGTAGTTTTAACTGAACAAGGAGTCAAGCTTTTAACAGCAGAAGGCGATGAAATAAAGAGAGATATATACCATGTAACATGGAACGCAGATGCTGCTGAAAAAGGTGGATTTGAGCACTTTATGATTAAGGAAATCCACGAACAGCCAAAGGCAATAAAAGATACTATGACATCAAGAATAATGCCAGGAAAACCAGTAACTCTTGATGACATAACAATAACAAAAGAACAAATTGCCAATATAGATAAAATATATATAGTAGCATGTGGTACTGCTTATCATGCAGGGGTTGTAGGTAAATATGCTATAGAAAAGCTTGCAAGAATACCTGTTGAAGTAGATATTGCATCAGAGTTTAGATATAGAGATCCTATAATAAATGAAAGAACTTTAATGATAGTTGTAAGTCAATCAGGAGAAACAGCAGACACTTTAGCAGCGCTTAGAGAAGCAAAAGCACATGGAGCTAGAGTAATAGCTGTAACTAATGTAGTAGGAAGTTCAGTATCAAGAGAAGCTGATGATATATTATATACTTGGGCTGGTCCTGAGATTGCAGTTGCATCTACTAAGGCATATGTAACTCAGCTTATAGCTATGTATATAATAGCACTATTCTTTGCTGAAAATAAAAATAGTGTAAACAGTGAGGAAATAGAAAAAATAAAGGCTGCAATGCTTGAATTGCCAGAAAAAGCAGAAGAAGTATTAAAGCATAAAGAAGTTTTACAAAAATTTGCTTCAAAAACTTATATGCACAAAGATATGTTCTTTTTAGGTAGAGGTCTTGATTATGCTGTTGCAATGGAAGGATCATTAAAAGTTAAGGAAATATCGTATATTCATTCTGAAGCATATGCAGGTGGAGAATTAAAACATGGCCCTATTGCATTAATAGAAAAAGGAACAGTAGTAATAGCTTTAGCAACACAACTTGGTTTATTTGATAAAATGGTAAGCAACGTTAAAGAGGTTAAAACAAGAGGTGCAAATGTATTAGGAATTGCATATGAGGGTCATACAGAAATTGAAAAAACAGTGGATGCAGCTTTATATATACCAAGAACTCATGATATATTAGCACCAGTAATTTCAGTAATACCTTTACAGTTAGCATCATATTATATGGCTGTTCAAAAAGGATGCGATGTTGACAAGCCTAGGAATTTGGCAAAATCTGTAACTGTTGAATAAATATTGTTAAGTAATTTGAATTTATTATAGAATTTAGTTAAATGTAATAGAGAAAGATTAAGAATCATGGGTGGAATGAGTGAGAAATCTTAAAGCCATTCATGATTTTTGTTTTGGAGGAAAAGACATAATCATGTGTATAATTTACCAGGACTTTAAAAATAATATAAATATCATATAAAATAAATATGAAGGAGATATAGAGGCACTTTTTATAAAAGGGTGTCTCTATACCTTTTTCTGCTACATGACAAAGCATAATACTATCCTATATAATAGAAACATACTAAAAATTTTTGGGAGATGGTTAAAGATAGAGATGAAAAGAATAAATGAAATTTTTAGTGATTATGAAGCCAAGGGTAACATAAATACTGCTATTGTAGAGTCAGTAGCCTTAAGCAAAAAAACTAAAATCCTTGAAATGAAAATCAGCTCAGATAAATATATTGAAATAGGAGAATTTGAGGGGCTTAATAAATTTATAAAAGAAAGATTTTCACTAGAAGATTCCAAAATTGCTGTAAAGTATGCTGAAGGAACGAGTAAAAAGCCCATAGAAGAGGAATTAAAAAAAATTGTATTTTCTGTATCAGATAAATATCCTGCTTTAAAGGCAGTGATAAATAACAGTGAATATGAAGTAGATGAAAATACTATAAGTTTTAATTTTAAAATTCCAGTATCAGGCTTCTTAAAGACTATGGATTATGATAAAAAGATTTATAAAGCTATAAAAAGCCTCTATGGCACGGAATATAGAATAAGCTTTATTGATAAGCTAAGCAGTGAAGAATTAGCTAAAATGGTGGAAGATAAGCGCGCAAGTGAAGTAATGTTTATCAAAAAAGAAATCAATAGTACACCAAGCAATAATGCTCCGAAGTTGCCTAAGGAAGCAGTAGAAAAAAAGCAAGAAGCAAAGTCAGAAACACTTGGGAAAAAAGTCAGTCCATTTTTGATATTAGGAAGAAATGCTAATATTAAAGACACCGTAGTAAAAATTACTGATATTACACCAGATGAAGGTAGGGTAGCTATAGAGGGAGAGATATCCAATATGGAAACAAAGGAATTAAGAAGTGGAAAAACATTAATTTCCTTTGCATTATATGATGGTTCAAGTTCTATGACCTGTAAAGCCTTCTGCAAGCCTGGTGAAGATGGTGAGGTATTATCAAGGCTTAAAAAGGCTAAGGGTGTCAGAATTGCTGGAAATTCAGGATATAGCAAGTTTTCCGACGAAATTGAACTTATTGCTAATACTATAATAGAAACAGAAGGAATAAAGAAAACTAAGAGACAAGACAATACAGAAGTGAAGAGAGTTGAACTTCACATGCATACACAAATGAGTCAGATGGATGCTATGACCAATGCTGGTGATTTAATTAAAAGAGCTATGAGTTGGGGGATGAAATCTATTGCCATAACAGATCATGGAGTTGTGCAGTCTTTTCCTGAGGCACATAAGCTTTTAGGAAGAGATAATCCAAACATGAAGGTTATATATGGAGTGGAGGCTTATTTAGCACCAGATAAAAAACCATCCGTAACCAATCTAAAAGGACAGAGTATTGACACTACATATTGTGTACTGGATTTGGAAACCACAGGTTTTTCACCAGTCACAGAAAAAATTACTGAAATAGGGATTATGAAATTGAAGGACGGAAAAGTAATAGATGAATTTAGCTGCTTTGTAAACCCCGAAAAGTCTATTCCTCCAAGAGTTGTGGAGGTTACCAATATAACTGATGACATGGTAAAAGATGCAGAAACCATAGATCAGGTATTTCCTAAAATGCTTGATTTTATCAAGGACAGTGTTTTAGTTGCTCATAATGCGGGATTTGATGTAGGTTTTTTAAAAAATAATGCTAAGGTTTTAGGCTATGACTTTGATTTCACATATTTAGATACCTTGTCTTTAGCACAAGAAGTTTTTCCAGATTTTAAAACCTATAAATTGGGTAGAATTGCTAAGAACCTTGGCATAAAGGTAGAAGTTGCTCATAGAGCCTTAGATGATGTGAATACTACTGTTAAGGTTTTTAATGTAATGCTTGAGAAACTAAAAGAAAGAGGAGCTAAAACTCTTGAAGATATAGATATATATGGCTCTGATGAACAGGCTAAGAAGGAAGCATATAAAAAGCTTAAAACCTATCATGCAATAATATTAGCAAAGGATTATGTGGGTTTAAAGAATTTATATAAGTTAGTATCTTACTCGCACTTAGATTATTTTTACAAAAAACCTCGTATTTTAAAGAGCATGTTTAAAAAATATTCTGAGGGATTGATCCTTGGAAGTGCTTGCAGTGAAGGTGAATTGTATCAGGCAATACTTCTAGGAAAGTCTGATGAGGAAATTGAAGCAATTGCAGAGGAATACGATTATTTGGAAATTCAACCTCTAGGAAATAATGATTATTTAGTAAGACAAGAGCAGGTACCAGATAAGGAATACTTAAAGGAAATCAATAGAAAAATTATTGCATTAGGAGAAAAATTTAATAAACCTGTAGTAGCTACAGGAGATGTTCACTTTATGGACCCAGAGGATGAGATATACAGACGTATACTGGAAGCAGGACAGGGATTCAAGGATGCAGATAATCAAGCACCGCTATATTTAAGAACCACTGAGGAGATGCTTGAGGAATTTTCATATTTAGGACAGGAAAAGGCTTATGAAGTGGTAGTTACAAATACCAATTTAATATCGGAGATGTGTGAGCCAATTAGTCCTATTTCCCCAGAAAAAGCTACACCACATATAGACGGCTGTGAGCAGACAATTAAGGACATTACCTTCGGAAGAGCTCATGAGCTATATGGTGATCCTCTTCCAGAACTTGTTCAGTCCAGACTAGATAGAGAGCTGGATTCCATTATAAAAAATGGTTTCTCTGTAATGTATATCATTGCTCAAAAACTGGTATGGAAATCAAATGAGGATGGCTATCTGGTAGGATCCAGAGGGTCTGTTGGTTCATCTGTTGTAGCCTATATGACGGGTATAACAGAAGTAAATGCTTTGCCGCCACATTATAGATGTCCTAGTTGTAAATATTCGGATTTTACGGATTATGGAATTAAAAATGGTTTTGACTTACCAGATAAAGTGTGTCCTGTTTGTGGAGAAAAGCTTTCCAAGGATGGCATAGACATACCTTTTGAAACCTTCTTAGGCTTCAATGGAGATAAGGAACCAGATATAGACTTAAACTTTTCAGGTGAATATCAGGCAAAGGCACATAGATATACAGAGGTTATTTTTGGAAAAGGCACAACCTTTAAAGCAGGAACCATAGGTACCATAGCAGAGAAAACAGCTTTCGGTTACGTGAAAAAGTATTATGAAGAAAAAAACCGTACAGTAAACAAAGCAGAAATCCTCAGAATTTCAAAAGGCTGTACAGGAATAAAGAGAACTACTGGTCAGCACCCTGGTGGAATAATAGTAGTTCCAAAAGGTCGAGAAATCTTTGAATTTTGTCCTGTACAACATCCTGCAGATGATCCTAATTCAGATATTATAACAACACATTTTGATTATCACTCTATTGACCAAAATTTGCTGAAGCTTGATATACTAGGACACGACGATCCAACAGTTATAAGAATGCTTCAGGATATAACAGGAGTTGATCCCAAAACGATACCTATGGACGATAAGGAAACTATGTCCATCTTTTCATCAACGCAGGCATTAGGAGTAATACCAGAGCAGATAAATTCTAAGGTAGGAACCTTTGGCATTCCTGAGTTTGGTACTAAGTTCGTAAGAGGAATGCTTTTAGACACAATGCCAAAAGCTTTCTTTGATTTGATATGTATATCAGGACTTTCACATGGTACTGACGTATGGCTTGGAAATGCTAAGGACTTAGTTGATAATGGAACAGTAACCTTAAATGAGGCAGTGTGTACCAGAGATGACATCATGGTTTATCTTATTAAAAAAGGTTTGCCGCCCAATACTGCTTTTAAGATAATGGAGTTAGTACGTAAAGGAAAGGCTTTAAAGGATCCTGAAAAATGGGCAGAGTATGAAGCTTTAATGCGGGAACATGACGTACCAGAATGGTATATAGATTCTTGTAGGAAAATAAAGTATATGTTTCCTAAAGCCCATGCTGCAGCTTATGTAATGATGGCATTTAGAATAGCTTGGTTTAAAGTTCACATACCTATGGCATATTATGCAGCATACTTTACTATTAGAGCAAAGGCCTTTGACTCTGAGTTTATGATTTTTGGAAAAGAAAAGGTTAAAGAAAAGATGAAGGAAATTGAAACAATGGGTAATCAAGCCGCACCTAAGGATAAGGATATGTACGATGATTTAGAGATAGTTCTAGAAATGTATGAGAGAGGGTTTAAATTCTTACCTATTGATTTATATAAGTCCCATGCCACTAGATTTTTGGTAGAAGAGGATGGTTTAAGACCACCTGTAAACAGCATATCTGGAATGGGAAATGTGGCTGCTGAAGGTATATTTAACGCAGCTCAAGAAGAGACTTTTAGCTCAATAGAGGATGTAAAGAAACGTGCTAAGATTGGAAATTCCACTATAGATTTACTTAAAAAGTTTAATTGTTTGAAGGGTCTTCCAGAGAGTGATCAAATGTGTTTCTTTGATGCAATCTAAGGAATAAGGCCTGTATAAAAAGATTATATTATAGGTCAGGAGATTTTAATCTAAAGCGATTGGAATTTTCTGACTTTTGCTTTTAAAATTAAGTTTTCTACAATATATATTAATTGACAAAAGATAGATTCGCATATATTATAAAAATAAGTAAGTAAGTATTTACTCGAAATAATAAAATTCCAATTTAAATAATTTCAATTCGATTTAGGCATACCGTTTGGTTCATATTTTTATCTAATTAAGTGAAATTACAAAAAAGTAACAATATAAAATTCAGAATTTTAAAATAAGTGTGTGAAAGGGGATATGATAGTGGATAACATTAATACACAAGATATAATTGACAGAGAAGAAGATACTCAAAAAGATAAGTTTCTTACATTCTCTCTAGGAAACGAATTTTATGGTATTGAAATTATGTATGTAACAGAGATTATAGGAATTCAAAGCATTACTGAGGTTCCAGAACTACCAGATTATATTAAAGGAATTATTAATTTAAGAGGTAAGATTATTCCTTTAATGGATGTAAGATTACGCTTTAAAAAGGAGCCGCGAGAATATAATGATAGAACTTGTATTGTAGTCATAGATATAAGGGATATGTTTATTGGTCTCATTGTTGATAGTGTTTCAGAGGTTATGTCTATACCTGAGCAAGATATAGTTCCACCACCAGGGCTTAGTAAGAGTTCTAATAGATACATAAAAGGTATAGGAAAGGTTGGAAATGAGGTTAAATTAATTTTAGATTGCAATAAAATGCTTAATGAAGAGGAAATTGAAAGCTTATCTAATTTATAAGCAAGAAGGAAATATAGAAAGGATGAAAATAGATTTAGATTATATAAAAAAAGGTATAAGCTGTTATGGAAATTTAAAATGTAATGGTTATTTTAAAACGTAATAAGGGGGCAAAAGTATGAAATGGTTCAATAATATGAAAATAAATACAAAACTAATTGCTGGATTTACAACAGTAGAGTTATTAGTGGCAGCTATAGGAGCTGCTGTATATAATGTAACAAACCATTTTAGTTCAACTTCAAGAATTCTAACTATTATAATTGTACAAGTATTTCTAGTTTTTATATTTAGTGCTATGCTATCAAAAGTCATTGTAGAATCGATTACTAGTGCTGTTAAGGTAGCTAATAAATTAGCAGATGGTGAAATTAATATTGGAATAGAGTCAAGCACAAATGATGAAATAGGTAATCTTACAGAATCATTAAAAAAGATAGCTGAAAAAATGATGTGGTACGAAGGGATTATAGATGCTGTACCATTTCCGATACATGTTACTGATGATAATATGAACTGGACATATATGAACAAGGCTTTTGAAAAGTTAATGATTGAGCAAGGCGTAGTAAAAGAGCGTAAAGATGGATATGGAAGAGCCTGCAGTAATGCTGGAGCCAATATATGCAACACACAAAATTGCGGAATAAAACAACTATTAAAGGGAACAGGAGAAAGTTTCTTTGATTGGTGTGGAATGAATTGCAAACAGGATACTTCTTATTTAAAGAATGCTAAAGGTGAACATATTGGATTTGTTGAAGTGGTAACGGATTTGACATCTATACTGCAAGTAAGTGATTATACAAAGAAAGAGGTGGACCGCTTAGCTGGCAATCTTGACCTTCTTGCTAAAGGAGATTTAAATTTAGATTTTGAGGTAACACCTGCTGATAAATATACTCTTGAGACAAGAAATAACTTTATAAAAATCAACCAAAATCTTGAAAAAACTAAAGATGCAGTTGGTAAACTAATTAATGATGTATTTATGCTTTCAGATGCGGCTATTGCAGGAAACCTTAGTGTAAGAGCGGATGTTACAAGGCATGATGGAGAATATAAGAAAATTGTTGACGAGGTAAATCACACATTGGATACAGTTAATGATAAAAATTTATGGTATGAATCAATAATTGATGCTGTGCCGTTTCCAATACATGTTACTGATAACGATATGAAATGGACATATATGAATAAAGCTTTTGAAAAATTGATGATTGAACAAGGAGTTGTGAGAGAGAAGAAAGACGGATATGGGAAATCTTGTAGCAATGCTGGAGCGAACATATGTAATACACAAAATTGTGGAATAAAACAATTAATAAAGGGGAAAAGTGAAAGTTTCTTTGATTGGTGTGGAATGAATTGCAAACAGGATACAGCTTATTTAAAGAATATTAAAGGTGAAAATATTGGTTTTGTTGAAGTAGTAACAGATTTGACACCTATTTTAAGAGTAAGCAAGTATACAAAGAAAGAAGTAGAGCGATTATCTACAAATCTTGCAATGCTTGCTAAAGGAAATATAAATATGGATTTTCAAGTTTTGGAGGCAGATCAGTATACTGAAGAAACTAGGAATGATTTTATTAAGATAAATATAAATCTTGAGAAGGCGAAAGATGCAGTAGGAAGCTTAATAGCTGATATAATAACACTTTCAGAAGCAGCAATTGAAGGCAGGCTTTCAACAAGAATTGACAACTCAAAACATGAAGGAGATTTTAAAAAAATCGGAGAAGGTATAAATCATACTTTAGATTTAGTTATAGAGCCTATACAAGAAGCTGCAGGTGTTTTAGAGGAAATGTCAAAAGGAAATTTTCAGGTTGCTGTCAAGGGAGATTATAAAGGTGATCATGCAAAAATCAAGAATGAACTTAATGATACAATTAATAATATAGCCTCTTATGTACAGGAAATATCTGAGACGCTTATTGAAATGGCGAAAGGTAATCTTGTTGTTGGCATTAATAAGGAATACATGGGGGACTTTGCTGAAATTAAGATTTCATTGAATAATATTATTAAAGCCTTTAATAATATTCTAAATGATATTAATAATGCATCTTCACAAGTAGCATCAGGAGCAAGACAGGTGTCTGATTCGGCTCAGGCTCTTTCACAAGGTTCTACGGAACAGGCAAGTTCTATTGAACAGTTAACAGCTTCTGTAGAAGAAATTGCATCACAAACTAAACAGAATGCTGCTAATGCTAACAAGGCAAATGAACTTTCTTTATTAGCAAAAGAATATGCCGTTAAAGGCAATGAGCAGATGAAAGAAATGTTAGAAGCAATGGAGGATATTAATGGATCATCTTCCAATATATCTAAGATAATAAAGGTTATAGACGAAATAGCATTTCAGACAAATATTCTTGCATTGAATGCAGCAGTAGAAGCTGCAAGGGCAGGTCAGCATGGTAAAGGTTTTGCTGTTGTGGCAGAAGAAGTAAGAAATCTAGCAGCAAGATCAGCAAATGCGGCTAAAGAAACCACTGTTCTTATAGAAGGTTCAATCAAAAAAGTTGAAGGTGGTACACAGATTGCCAACAACACTGCAGAGGCACTTGACAAGATAGTCGATGGTGTGGCAAAAGCAGCAAGTCTTGTTGGAGAAATCGCTGCAGCATCTAATGAACAAGCTTCGGGAATTGCACAAGTTAATCAGGGAATTATGCAGGTATCTGAAGTAACCCAGAGCAATTCTGCTACAGCAGAGGAAAGTGCAGCAGCAAGTGAAGAACTTTCAAGTCAAGCTGAAGTACTTAAAGGGATGGTTGGCAGATTTCAACTTAAAAAAGGCAGCGATGTATCATATAGTGGAATTGAAGAGTTAAACCCAGATTTATTGCAAATAATTCAAGGGATGTCTGAAAAGAAAAGAAGCCTTTCTGAAGCTGCTGCAACTACAAGCAAGAGAAAAATTTCATTAACAGATAACGAGTTTGGCAAATATTAGCGTTAAGAAAAAAACCGGTACTAAGGTGCCGGATTTTCATTTTATCCTAAATGTTTAGTTTTATACTTTTAAAGAGATAATGTCCTCTACCTTTTCTATAAAATAAAAGCTGCCGAACGAATGTAAGATAGATAGAATACTCTAAGGAAACATGTTAAAATATTAATATGTTGGTATAAAAAATTCATATATTGTAATAATATTCGTGATATAAAAGTGAATTATAAATAATAATACAGCCACAAATATGTTAGTGTTTGAGAAGGTGATTTTTATGGATGTATTCATAGCTAGACAACCTATTTTTGATAGAAACAACAAAGTTATTGCCTATGAGTTATTATTTAGAAGTGATTATAATAACTTATACAATAACGATGATGGAGACAAGGCTACCCTAGATGTTATATATAGTCTATCTACGATAGGTATTGATAATGTAATATGTGGGAAAAAGGCATTTATAAATTTTACAGATAAGCTTATAAAAGATGGCATTCCAGAAGCCATTAGTCCAGATATTCTTGTTGTTGAAATATTAGAAACTGTAGAACCAAGTTTTGATATAGTTTTAGAGTGCCAAAATTTGAAGCAATTAGGATATAGAATAGCCCTTGACGATTTTGTATTTGATGAAAAATATAAAGAACTTATCGATATAGTAGATATAATAAAAATTGATTTTAGAATAACCAAAGGAAAAGAACGAAGAGATATAATAAATAGACTGAAAAGTAAAAATATAAAGTTTTTGGCTGAGAAAGTAGAAACTATAGAGGAATTTAATGAAGCAATAGATTATGGATATTCTTATTTCCAAGGATACTATTTTAGCAAACCTGTAATTATTACTGGAAAGGGTATCCCGACAAACAAACTTGTTAGTTTAAGGATTTTACAAGAATTGGTGAAATCGGAGCTGAATATAAAGAAAATAGAGGAACTTGTTTTAAGGGATGTTTCTATTCCTTATAAATTTTTTAAGCTTATAAATTCCTCAGCTTATGGTTTTAATGGTAAGATTGGCTCTATAAGTCGAGCGATTGCTTTGATCGGTGAAAATGAAACTAGAAAATGGCTTTATGCAATCTTAATGAAGAATATTGCTGGGAACAAAAATGATGAACTTATAACTTGTTCCTTGATTAGAGCTAAATTTGCTGAATTAATAGTTAACAAATGTAGTTGTAATTGTGATTCTATTACTGCTTACATTATGGGGATATTCTCGCTAATTGACTCTATTTTAAGCAGGCCTATCTCTGATGTGTTAAATGAGATTTTTCTTCCTTCAGAGGTTAACGCTGCACTACTTGGCGAAAACAACTATCTTGGAACTATACTTAATTTAATTAAGAGTTATGAAAGAGGGGAGTGGGATAAAACTATAATTTATTCTGAAGAACTTTCTGTAAGTTCAGAAGATATTCTAGATTCATATATAGAAGCAATTAAGTGGGTTAAAAATTTTTAAAAACATAATAATACCTGCATCTTATTTTGGATGTAGGTATTATTATATTATCATAGTACATACTATATTTGCAGGTACTTATTATAACAAAGCTATTTATGTTTTGAAAAAATAGAATTTAAGTCGAAACATTGAGGGAGGGTGAGGTATCGATTAAAAGCAAGGTAGTAAAGGATATAAAAAATTTATCGATTAGATTTATCGATGATGAAGTATTAGCACTATCATCTCAATTAGCATATAGTTTAATATTTTCATTTTTTCCGTTCATAATATTTCTTATGACGGTTATTGGGGTTAGTTCAATAAATAGCTCATATGTTTTAGAAGGATTGACACAAATATTACCACATAATACTGTAGAACTTATAGAAAATATAGTGATAGAGGTAGTCGATACAAGACATGGTCACCTATTATCTTTAAGTTTAATTATTACTATATGGTCAGCTTCTACTGGATTAAATGCAGTAATTAGAGGAATAAATAAAGCATATAATGAATCGGAGAAAAGATCCTTTATTAAAGTTCAACTTATAGCAATCTTGAGTACCTTAGCTCTGACTTTTATAATATTGGTAACAATTTTAGTATTAGTTTTTGGTGAGATAATAGGAAAAACCTTAGCTGATCAATTGGGAGCATCGTATTTTTTCAAGTTTTTATGGAATAATTTGAGATACTTTATTATGACCGCAGCTACTATATTTATTTTTGCAGCTTTATATAGGTATACTCCTTGTAGAAGACTTACATGGAAAGAGGTAGTACCGGGAGCTGTTTTTTCAACTATAACTTTAGCTGTAGTGTCTTTAGGGTTCGCATATTATGTAAATAATTTTTCTAGTTATTCAAGAGTATATGGGAGTATAGGTACAGTAATAGTACTGTTAACATGGTTATTTTTATTGTCAATAATAATAATAATGGGAGGGGAATTAAATGCTACACTAGCTTTTGACAGGGAAGGAAAAGAAAAGGCTAAAGGCATTAGGTATTAGGTATATAGTATATTTTTTTATTAATGAGAAAAGATATAAGATATGTACTTATGCTTAAAAGAATTTTCTAGAGGGTGATATTTTGAGAAGTAAAGATTACATGAAGAAGGTTTATAGAAATTTTTTTGAATTTGTATCGGAGTGTTCTAGTCAGGAATTAGAATATTTTATTTTTGATTCAAAATTTACAACAATGTTTAATGAAAGAATAGGCGAGATAGTAGAGGATATAAGAAAGGAAGGAAAGAAAAGTATAGAACTTGCAATACTATTTAATACTGAGGGAGAAATAGCATTAATAGATAGCTATGTGGTGGGAAGATACATAGGAAATAATTACAATCTTCATATGGAGGAATATTACAAGGAGGCTTCGTTAAATAACATAGTAAAACATGTTATAAATGGCAACAGAAAATCTAAAAAAGATTTTTTGATGCTTTCTTATAATACATTAAATAATATATTAAATACTATATATTCAGACATAAAGTTCAAAAAAGACACATTAAAGAAATATATTGATTTATATGATTTAAAGCATTGTGTGGGCGATGATTGTGTTTTAGTAGTAGCTGTAATATTAATATTGGAAGATATATGTAAATATTTAGGGATAAATGACGATATTTTAGAAGAAACCATTAATTATATAAGCAAAAAAAGAAATTGTCAAAATAATTAGCATTTCGACAATCACACATAATAAAAAGGTAGATAATTACATTAAAGTAATATACATGTTTGCATAATAGGGGGTAGAAGTTTTTTAATGTCATATAAAAGAGATAAGTTATATTTAACATTATCATGAAATGACATATTTCTTTTGATAGATATGTTAATATAACTATGAAGTTAGTTATGGGGGGAACAGCACTATGGTAGTTGAAAATTTAATAAGAACAGAGAGCAGAGAAAATATGAGGAATATTTATCTCTATAGACTATTAAAAAACGGCATCAATATTACATATGGAAAAGATACCATAGAGGTACAATCATATGGGATTGAAATTGAAAGACAGGACGTAATAGACGGAAAATTAGTAAACATAGAAAGAGATAGTGTAAACAGCATAAGTCCAGAGAGATATAAAGTCCATAACTTGTTAAAGTTATTATATGATAATGCTGTATCACCAATTCATTTAATTGATGTGTTAGGTGACTATATTGATGAGTATATAATAGATTTTGATAAGGAAGTAAAATATATAGCTTATTAGGAAGACAATAGGCATTTATAATAGTGAGAAGAGGAAAAATCCTCTTTTTTTCTTTTAGCTGCTGATTATGTGTTAACTTGAAGCTTTTAAAATAGAAAGATTTAATTTATTATTAATAATGGGGGTGATATCTTTGATTTTAGGAGTTGGGATTGATATCATTGAAATTAGAAGAATTAAAGACGCACTAAGCAAGAATACTAGTTTTGTAGATAAGATGTTTAGCAAAAATGAGATTGAATATCTTAAAAGAAGAAATCTGAGACCTGAATTTGTAGCTGGTAGATTTGCGGCAAAAGAGGCTGTTTCTAAAGCGTTAGGAACAGGCTTTAGTGGATTTGAATTTAAGGATATAGAAATTGATAGAACTGCATCTGGAAAACCTATAGTAGTATTAAGAGGCAAAGCTAAGCTAATAGCTCAAAAATACGGAAACTATAGAATTCATTTGAGTATATCCCATGGAATAGATAATGCAGTTGCCTATGCAGTGATGGAGGTTGATAAACTTGAGGATTGCAACTTCAGAAATAATGAAGAAAATAGATGATTATTGTATAAATGAACTTGATATACCAGGAATTGTGTTAATGGAAAATGCTGCTCTAAAAGTTATCAAGAATTTAGAATTAGAAAGATATAATTCTTTTTGTATAGTATGTACTAAGGGAAATAATGGTGGAGATGGATTTGCCGTAGCTAGACACCTTCAGGTTTTAAATAAGAAGATAGAAGTGTTTTTAGTTGGTGGTAAAGAAAACATGAGAAAAGATTGCAAGATAAATTATAATATATTAAAAAAAATGGGAGTCAGTATTAATAATGTTGGCAATTTTGAAGACATTAACAGTCTAAGAGATTCTATAGAGAAGAATGACATGACAATAGATGCTGTTTTTGGCACAGGTCTTTCTCGAAACATTGAAGGGATATATGATTCTGTCATATCTATAATTAATGAGAATAGCAAGTATATAGTTTCTATTGATGTTCCTTCTGGACTGGATAGCAATACAGGAAAAGTACTAGGAAACTGCATTAGGGCTGATAAAACTGTTTCCTTTCAACTATATAAAAAGGGATTTTTAAATTATGGAACTGATAAATTGACAGGTAAAATAATTGTAGAGGATATAGGGATTCCTGAAACAGTTATAAACAAATTTCATAATGATGAATTCATTATAGATGAAACAATGGTAAGAGATATGCTTCAGATAAGAGATAAGTATTCTCATAAGGGAGACTATGGAAGAGTGTTAGTTATTGCCGGATCAAAAGGATATACTGGGGCAGCATATATATGTACGCAGGGAGCAATAAGAAGTGGAGCAGGTCTTGTAACTTTATGCTGCAGTAATGAAATTAGAGATATTTTAAGTTCAAAGTTTATAGAAGCCATGACTATTTCTTTTGATGATGAAAATAAGCTGAATGAGGCCGTAAAGAGAAGCAATGCTATTGCTATTGGTCCTGGTATGGGAAACAATGAATTAACACTTAAAATGCTAAACAATATTATCAATAATTCTTCTTGTCCTATAATTATAGATGCCGATGGAATAAATGTATTAAAGGATAGAATAGACATATTAAAGAACAAAAAGTCACAGGTTGTTATAACGCCTCACTTAGGTGAAATGTCTAAGATAACTGGACTTTCAATAGATTATATAAAACAAAATAGAATAGAAGTTTCTAAACAGTTCGCAAAAGAAAATAATATAGTTGTACTTCTTAAAGGATTTAATACCATAATTACAGATGGTGAAAAGACAATTATAAATTCTACAGGAAATAGTTCCATGGCATCAGGAGGAATGGGAGACTGTCTTACAGGAATGATAGCATCTTTTGTAGGTCAAGGGTATGAACCTATAAAAGCTGCATATATTGCTGCTTACATACATGGATATTCTGGTGAAAAGCTTTCAAAAAACATGTTTTGTGTGAATGCAAGTCATATATTAGATGATATTCCTTTTTCAATAAAGCAGATACAGGATTGTAATTAAAGGTTAACAAAAATATAAGAATATAAAAATATAAAAAAGAATAGTATTAATAGTAAAGATGCTTAAATAAATGTAATTTTAGGGGGATTAAGATGGGGAAAAGGCTTCTATTAATATTTATTCTTATTACTGCATCTATAGTCGTTATAGGATGTGGAAAGAAAAATGATTATACAGAAAAAGCTATTGATTATTTAAAAAATTTAGACAGCTACAGTTGCGACATAAATATGAAGATAGAAAATGATAAGCAGACTATAAACTATACCGGAAAACAATTTTATGATAAAAGGTATGGTTATAGATTTGAGCTAGACAAAAGCAGAGTATTGATATATAAAGGTGATAAAATATCTGTTAAGGATTTACAAAGTGGATTAAAATATGATACCGATAAAGATTTTGATAGTTTGTTCAAATTAAGTTTTATTGGCGAATATGTTAAGTTACTTTATACTAATGAAGTTATAAAGGGTTCCCTTAAAAAAGTTGGAAATGAGGAATTTGAAGTAATACAATTAGATATACCAGGTAACAATAAGAATATCAGTAAAGCTGAATTATATGTAAACAAAATTGAAAGTTTCCCTAAGTACTTATTTATATATGATTCAAAAGGAAAAAAGAAAATTCAAATCGAGTATATTAATTTTAAAGCTAATGAAGAATTTCAAAAAGATATATTTGACATAACATAGTTAGGTTTTAAAAGGTTCGTATTCAAGATTGTTCCAAAAATGTAGTCTGAATTGTGAAATTGTTCGAAATATATTGTATAATTAATATATATGAAAATAAATTTATTTTATATGTATTATAAATGAGCTATGGGGGAGATAATATGTTTAGAAACTTTAGGCCTGTATGGGCAGAAATTAATTTAGACAACCTTAAATACAATGTTAAGAAAATTAGAGAAAAGGCTAAAAGCAAGGAGTTAATAGGAGTTGTAAAAGCTGATGCTTATGGACATGGGGCAGTGGATGTAGCACCAGTAATTTTGCAAAATGGTGCCACAAGACTTGCAGTTGCTGTTTTAACTGAAGCTGTAGAGTTAAGAAAAAGCGGCATTGAATGTCCTATAATGATATTAGGGTTAACGCCTGAAACATTATCTGATACGTTGATAGAATATAATGTAGAACCAGCGGTTTCTTCATATGAGTATGCCTTGAATTTATCAAAAGCAGCGCAAGCTAGAGAAAAAAAGGTAAAAGTTCATGTAGCCGTAGATACAGGAATGGGGAGAATAGGATTTTTGCCAAATGAAAAGAGTGTAGAAGAAGTATATAAAATAAGCAAACTGCCTAATATAGAAATAGAAAGTTTATTCTCACATTTTTGTACTGCAGATGAAATAGATAAAAATTACTCTAGTATGCAATTTAAGAAATATAACTGGTTCTATGAAAAATTAGAACAAAAGGATATAAAAGTAAATATGAGAGATATAGCTAATAGTGCGGCTATAATGGAACTTCCTGATACTCATTACGAGGGGACAAGACCTGGTATAATATTATATGGATATTATCCATCAAATGAAGTTGACAAAAATGAATTAGATATAAGAAGTGTTATGACATTAAAAACAAATGTTATATATGTTAAAGAATTAGACAAAAATGAATATATAGGATATGGAAGAAAGTTTATGACAAAAAGAAAAAGCACAATTGCGACTCTACCTGTTGGATATGCTGATGGATATACTAGGATGCTGTCAGGTAAGGCAAAAGTAATAATTAATGGCAAATTTGCCCCTGTGATTGGCAATATATGTATGGATCAGTGTATGATAGATGTTACAGATGTAGGTGATGTAAAAGTAGGCGACGAAGTTATACTTATGGGAAGTGACGGAAATCTAAAGTTTAATGCTGATGACATTGCAGAGATACTAGGTACTATAAGTTATGAAATTATGTGTATGATAAGCAAGAGGGTTCCAAGAGTTTATATAGAAGATGGAAAGATAATAAAAGTAAAAAATTATGTATAACTTACAATTAGAAGGTTTTATATCTCCCTATTGCTAATTGCCGTAAATGATGTATATAAAATTAATGCTTTGTATAATATACTAATATATTGTTATGAAGTAAATTTAAAAATATAAAAGATAACTTTTCTTAATTACTTATTTCAAAAAATAAAAATTAACTTCTATTATTAAGGTAAGGCCAATTTAAACTATTAATTATAATGCGAAGTACATATATCAATTTAAAATAAATTTGGTAATGCACACAAATACATTGTAAAAAAAGGGGATTATGTGTAAAAATACAAGTAGAAAAGTGGTGAAATTACGTATAATTTCTTTGACATGTTGACAGCTTTAGGATTATAATTTGTGTGTACATATCTTTCGCTTAAGTTAATAGGAGGTATTAATTTTTATATGTCAAATTCAAAGAGATTAGTGGTAAACCTCTCAGAAGCACTATATAATGAATTTAATAAGGCACTTGAAGAAGATTGCAAAAAAAGAAGTGAATTTATTAGGGAAGCTATCATATTATATATTAAAGAGAAAAAAAGGTTAAGCATTATAGAGCAAATGGAAAAAGGATATAAAGAGATGTCTCAACTCAATCTTGAGTTTGCAGAAATGGGCTTTGCAAGTGACATGAAAGAATTTAAAGAATATGAAGCGAAGCTTTCGGAGTGTGATTTAGCTGATGACCACTGTAGTGAAAAGAGGAGATATATTTTATGCTGACTTAAGCCCAGTAGTGGGTTCAGAACAGGGTGGGATAAGGCCAGTAATCATTATACAAAATGATGTTGGCAATAAATATAGTCCTACCGTTATTGTAGCAGCAATTACCTCTCAGATAAACAAAGCAAAACTTCCAACGCACGTAGAAATTTCTTCAGAAGCGTATGGACTCAATAAGGATTCGGTAGTTTTGCTTGAACAAATAAGAACTTTAGATAAAAGAAGACTTAAAGAGAAAATAGGTCATATGACTGATGATGATATGCTAAAGGTAGATGAAGCACTTTTAATAAGTGTTGGATTACAATAAATAAATTTAAACACGACAATTTGTTATATTGCAATTTGTCGTGTTTTTTATTAGACGAATTTAAATGTTACAGTCCTAATTAAAGAAAAATTTCACTATTGTATTGTATATAAAAAGATTTTTTTGTGGTAAAATAGTAGAAGAATTTCTAAACTTAAGGTTTACTATAGGAGGTCGGAATTGTGAAAAAAAACTTAGAAGAACTCAAACAAATAACAACAACAATTAGAAAAGACATCGTAAAGATGCTAACTGAGTCTGCATCAGGTCATCCAGGCGGTTCATTGTCAGCAGTAGAAATTTTAACTACATTATATTTTAATGAAATGAATATAGATCCTGAAAAGTCAAAGGATCTTAATAGGGATAGATTTGTTCTTTCTAAAGGCCATGCTGCACCAGTATTATATAGTACACTTGCTAGAAGAGGATTTTTTGATGTAGAAGAATTAAAAAATCTTAGAAAACTTGGCTCAATACTTCAAGGACACCCAAATATGAATGAAGTTCCGGGAGTAGATATGTCTACTGGTTCTTTAGGTCAAGGTGTATCAGCAGCAGTTGGTATGGCTATAGCAGGAAAAATAGATAAAAAAGATTATAGAGTATATACATTATTAGGTGATGGTGAGTTAGAAGAAGGTCAAGTTTGGGAAGCCGCTATGGCAGCAGCTCAATATAAGTTAGATAACTTAACTGCTTTTATCGATTATAATGGACTTCAAATAGATGGACCTATTCAAGAAGTAATGTCAGCAGAACCAATCTCTGATAAATTTAAAGCTTTTAGGTGGAATGTTGTAGAGGTAGATGGACATAGTATTGAACAACTAATCGATGCAATTGAAACAGCTAAATCAACAAAGGATAAACCAACAGTGGTGGTTTGTAAAACAATAAAAGGCAAGGGTGTATCCTTCATGGAAAATGAAGCAGGTTGGCATGGGACAGCACCAAACGTAGAGCAATGTAAAAAAGCTTTAAATGAACTTGGAGGTGAAGAATAATGTCTAATAAAATAGCAACAAGAGAAGCGTATGGAAAGGCTTTAGCAAAATTAGGACAGGAAAATGAGAAAATAGTTGTATTGGATGCTGATCTATCTAAATCAACTAAAACAGCTGATTTTAAGAAAGTATGTCCAGAAAGATTTGTAAATATGGGAATAGCGGAAGGAAATATGATGACTGTAGCTGCTGGTATGGCAGCTTGTGGAAAGATTCCTTTTGCAAGTACATTTGCTGTATTTGCTAGTGGTAGAGCTTTTGAGCAAATAAGAAACTCAATATGTTATCCAAAGCTAAATGTAAAAATATGCGCTACACATGCAGGAATTACAGTAGGAGAAGACGGGGCTTCACATCAATCAGTTGAAGATATAGCTTTAATGAGAAGCTTACCCAATATGACAGTTATAAGTCCAAGTGATGGAGTAGAAGCAGAAGCTGTAATTAAAGCAATCGCAGAATATCAAGGCCCTTGTTATGTGAGACTTGGAAGATCAGGAGTGCCTGTTATCAATGATAATCCAGAGTATAAATTTGAAATAGGTAAGGCTATAACTTTAAGAGAAGGAAAAGAAGCAACTATTATTGCAACAGGAATTATGGTAGATGCTGCTTTAGAGGCTTACAATACTCTATCTGAAGAAGGAATAAAGGTAAAAGTTATAAACATACATACAATAAAACCTATAGATAAAGAGGCTATTATAAAAGCAGCAAGAGAAACTGGAGTTGTAATAACTGCAGAAGAACATAGTATAATAGGCGGATTGGGCTCTGCTGTTTGTGAAGTTTTAAGTGAAAATCAACCAACACCAGTAGTTAGAGTAGGAATAAAAGATACCTTTGGAGAAAGTGGTAAGCCAGCTGAACTTTTAAAGGCTTATGGTTTAACTGCCGAAGATATAGTTAAAGCTGTAAAAAAAGGTTTAACTTTAAAGTAATATATTTAAGTTCAATTAGAACATCCTAATTTTAATTAGGGTGTTTTTTTATTTCTAATATTAAATTTAAAAATAGGGAATATTATTCTTATTATTCTAATTCTGTTTATAATATTATTTTATTAGTGGGGTTTGATATATATGAGAAATTTTAAAGAATATGTCCTAATTACAATAGGTGTTGTATTAGTTGCCATAGGCATAGAATTTTTTTTAGCACCTAATAAAATAGCAGCTGGTGGAGTTTCAGGAATGGCAATAATAATTAATTATTATATGCCTAAAATATCCATAGGACTATTAATGTTAATAATGAATGTAGTATTATTTATTATTGCCTTCATCATTATAGGAAATAAATTCGGTGGGAAAACTATTTATACAAGTTTAAGTCTTTCAGGAATAATATGGATTATAGATAGGATAATGACACCAAGTATGGTAGTTACAAAAAATCTAATGCTGGCATCTTTGTTTGGAACTTTTATGTGTGGAATTGGACTCGGAATAGTTTTTAATCAGAATGCGTCAACTGGTGGTACCGATATATTGGCAAAAATATTAAATAAATTTGTTCATCTTGACATAGGAAAGTCACTTCTTGTAGTGGATTTTATTATAACTCTTTTCGCTGCAATTTCCTTTGGGGCTGATGCAGGTATGTATGCACTTTTATCTGTTATAATAAATGGATTTGTGATAGATACAGTTATTGAAGGTCTTAATGTTTCAAAACAAATAATGATTATAAGTTCTCAAAATGATTTGATAAGTAAATTTATAATAGAACAGCTCGAAAGAGGATGTACTTTGTTAGCTGGAAAGGGTGGATATACAAAAGAAGATACATATATTCTTTATACTGTATTAGGAAGAAAAGAATTTATAAGGTTAAAAAAGTACATAAAGGAAATTGATACCAGGGCTTTTATTACTATAAACGATGCACATGAAGTTTTAGGAGAAGGATTTAAGGATATTATAGAACATTAATTTGTTCATATAAATGGCATATACGGTTAAATAAGACTCAATTGTATATGCTTTTTTCGCTGTTAATAATAAATTAATACAATAAAATATTTATTTCATGTCTTATTATGTTATAATAAACATGGTTATGTAAAAAAAAATGAAACTTATGTTGGTATGAGGAGATGTTCTAATGATAGAATTCAAAAATATAAGTAAGGTATATAACAATAATATATTTGCATTATCAAATATAAATGTAAAAATAGAAAAAGGTGAATTTGTATTCTTAGTTGGACCAAGTGGAGCAGGTAAATCTACTTTTATAAAGATGCTATTAAAAGAGGTGCAGCCCACAAATGGAAACATAATAGTAAATAATCTCGATGTAACTAACTTAAAAAGAAAAGAGATACCGTATTACAGAAGAAGAATAGGTGTAGTTTTCCAAGACTTTAGATTAATACCTACTTTAAATGTATATGAGAATGTAGCTTTTGCTATGAGAGTAGTAGAGGCTCCTTTAAGAGAAATAAGAAAAAAGGTACCAATGGTGCTTTCTTTAGTTGGACTAGCTAATAAATATAAAGCATTTCCACATGAGTTATCTGGAGGAGAGCAGCAAAGGGTATCGCTAGCTAGAGCGATAGTTAATAATCCATCTATATTAATTGCAGATGAGCCTACAGGAAACTTAGATCCTGAAACTGCAATGGATATAATGCAAACGCTAAATGACATAAACTATGCAGGTACAACAATTCTTATGGCAACACACGCTAAAGAAATAGTTGATAATATGAGAAAAAGAGTTATAGCTATTGAAAAAGGTATAATTGTAAGAGACGAGCAGAAGGGAGCTTATGGATATGAGGATTAGTACTGTTAAGTTTTATATGCATGATGCATTAAGAAGCTTGAGAAGAAACAAGACTATAAGCACAGCATCAGCCGCTACTGTTGCAGCAACATTATTTATTCTTGGTTTGTTTCTCCTTACTATATTAAATGTTAAGCAAGGAATACTAGAGGTTGAATCAAGAGTTGAAGTTAAGGTGTTTTTAAAGGATAATATTACCACGCCACAGCAAAAAAGCTTAGAGAGCAAGATCAAAGCTGTGAATGGCGTTGTTGATGTTCAATTTGAAAGTAAAGCACAGGCTATGGATAAGTTTAAAAAGCAATTAGGAGATCAAAATAAAAGTCTTGTAGACGGTCTTGAAAAAGATAATCCTATGCCTAATTCATATATAATTAAAGTTGAAAAGCCAGAAATAGTGTCAAATGTCGTTAGTGCTATAAAAGGTGCAGATGGTATTGATACTATAAAAGATGGAAGAGAAATTGTAGATAAACTTTTAGCTATAACAAAAACCATAAAATGGGTTGGTAGTGTTATATTCGTAATATTAATAGGAGTTTCATTATTTTTAATAGGAAATACTATAAAAATTACGGTTTATTCAAGAAGAAGAGAAATAGGAATAATGAAATATATTGGAGCTACAGATTGGTTTATAAGATGGCCATTTATAATTGAAGGTATAATTATAGGAATTGCTGGAGGAGTAATGGCCGATGTAGCTTTATACTATGTATATAAAATTGCTTATGTTAAGGCATCTGTGGGACTAATAATGATTCAGCTTATTTCACCACAATATGTTTTTTCTACAATTTTAGGATTATTTATGTTAGCAGGTTTAATAATAGGTTCATTGGGTAGTATTTTATCAATAAGAAAATTCTTAGCTGTTTAATAAGCATGCAGTTTTTAACTGCATGCTCATTTTATTAAAATTTTACAAATAATTTTGCAAATTTATTTTTTTTAATGTTATAATTATTTAAGGTTTATATAAATACTATAAAACATAAGGCTTATAGCAAAGAGGTGGAAAATTTGAATAGCAAAAAAAAATGGGTGCTAGGAACTGTAGTAGCATTATTAATTACTAATACAATTACAATGTTTGGAACAAAAGCTTATATATCATCAACTCAATTAGCTAAATTTGATAAGTTATTTGAAATAAGAAATACGCTATATAAATATTATGATGGTAATATAAACGATGCAGACTTATTAGAAGGAGCCATTAAAGGTATGACCTCAGCATTAAATGATCCATATACCGTATTTATGAATAAAAAGGAATATGATGAATTTAATACTCAGACGGAAGGAAATTATAGTGGGGTTGGATTGCAAATTCAAGCTAAAGACAACAATATAGTTATAGCAGATATGTTTGAAGATTCACCAGCAAAAAAAGCAGGTATATTGCCAAAAGATATAATTGAAAAAGTAGATGGCAAAGATGTAAGCGGCAAGGAACTTGATAAAGCAGCAACTTTAATGAAGGGTCAAGAAGGAACAGAGGTTACATTAACATTATATAGGGAAAACAAAGGTACTTTTGATGTAAAGCTTAAAAGAGCAAAAATAAATCTTGTTACTGTAAAAGGTGAAATGATTGACAATAGTGTAGGACTTATTCAAGTTTCAATGTTTGACGAAAATACAGCAAAAAACTTTACTGATAAATTAAAAGAGCTTGAGGGAAAAGGAATGAAATCATTAATAATTGATTTAAGAGGAAATCCAGGTGGACTACTTAATGAATGTGTAGATATGGTTTCTAACTTTATTCCAAAAGATAAGGTTATAGTTTCTACTATAGATAAGTATAATAAGAAGACAGAGTATAAATCTAAAGGAGGAGTAGCTCAAGGATTGCCAGTAACTATACTTACAAATGAAGGGTCAGCTAGTGCTTCAGAGATATTTTCTGGTGCTATGAGAGATTATAAACTTGCAACCTTAGTTGGTGAGAAAACCTTTGGTAAAGGAGTAGTTCAAGTTATATTAAATGCAGGAGAAGGAACAGCTCTTAAAGTTACTGTTTCAAAATACTATACTCCAAATGGTGAAAATATACATCATACAGGAATAAAACCTAATGTGGAAGTAAAATATCCAGATGAATTAAGGCAAAAGCCTTATGATAGAAATACAGATCCTCAGTTTGCAAAAGCGCTTGAGATAGCAAAAAGTAAAATTAAATAATTAGTATTTAAAGTATCTTATAGAATACTTAATTTATAGAGTTAGGCAGATTTTATCTGTCTAACTTCATTACTTACGCGTAAGATGAAGTGAAATTTATTTTACGCAAATTTCACTTTATGGAGAGGGGAATTTTTTTTAATGAACATTTTAATGTCTACATTAAGAGCAATAGCCTATGCGTTGACAGAACCTTACTTAGTAGTTTTTTTGATTATTTTGGGATTCATTCTATATAGGAAAAACAAGAGAATTACTGTAATGCAAAGAATGATAATAGGAGAAAAGATTAATACTCCTTTTGAACTTACAATATCTCAAATTGTTATAGGGATATTTGCAGGCGCTTTAGCAAGTATAACAATGTCATATTTAGGAATAGTATTTGATGAAAGTTCAGCTGTAGACTTAATATTTTTAATGTCTATAATATTTATGTTTTTTAACCCAAGATTTATATGCTTTTCTTACTCAGGAGCAGCGCTTGCTTTTACCAGTTTGATGTTGAACTTAATTTCAAAGTCGTTTAATATTCCTAACTTAGATTTCCTGAAAATAGATGTTGTATCACTTATGACTATGGTTGCAGTGCTTCATTTTATTGAGGGCATACTTATTATTATAGATGGAAAAACAGGTGCGATACCCGTGTTTACTAACAAGGACGAAAAAATAATAGGTGGTTTTGCCTTCCAAAGACATTGGGCACTACCTATAGCACTATTTTTTATTATTCATAATAACTCAATTGTAGGCACAACTTGGCAAATACCAACGCCAGAATGGTGGCCTTTAGTTAAAAGCTCTATATCATCAGATATATTAAAATACGCAGTAGTATCCTTGATACCTTTTTATGGAATGGTAGGTTATAATAGCATAACCTTCACAAAGGATAAGAAATCAAAAACTTTGATTTCAGGTTCTTTAGTAATAGTATATAGTATTGCATTGTTTGCATTAGCGCAAGTTTCAGTTTTGAATTTGCCACTTAAATTTTTAGTAGCTATATTCGCACCTGCAGCACATGAAGGCATTATAGCATTTCAGAGATATATAGAGGTAAGCGGAAAGCCTAAATTCATAAGTGGAGAAGAAGGAATTATGGTATTAGCTGTTGCCCCTAATTCACCAGCAAATGAAATGGGAATTAAAAGTGGTGATTTGCTAGTAGAAGTTAACAATAAGAAAATAGAAAATGAAGAAAAGATAGCAGAAGCAATAAGAGAATGTTCTAACTTTATATGGTTTAAGGTGAAGAAAGTAACAGGAAAATTTGAACAAGTAAGCTATAGCAAATTAAATAGTAATAAAAGATTAGGTATAGTATTTGTACCTAGAGGAGTTCCAAAGGATAGTATGGTTGTAAAGCTTGATGAAAACAGGTTCGGTGAAATACTAGATAAAATAAAAAACAAAGATAAAGGTGAGGATGAATAGAGAATGAGTGTTTTTAAAATACATTCTAAATTTAGACCTACAGGGGATCAGCCAGAAGCTATAAATAGTATAGCAGAAAAAATGTTAAAGAAAGAAAAGTTTCAAACTCTTTTAGGAGTAACTGGTTCAGGAAAAACTTTTACTATGGCAAATATAATTGAAAAGGTTCAAAAACCAACACTAGTTTTAGCCCATAATAAAACTTTAGCAGCTCAACTTTGCTCGGAGTTTAGGGACTTTTTTCCTGAAAATTGTGTTGAGTATTTTGTATCATATTATGATTACTATCAACCAGAAGCATATGTACCACAAACAGATACCTTTATTGAGAAAGATGCGTCTATAAACGACGATATAGACAAATTAAGGCATTCAGCAACATCGGCATTGCTCGAACGAAGTGATGTAATTGTTGTAGCTTCAGTCTCATGTATATATGGTCTTGGTAATCCAGAGGAATATAAGAAACTTACAGTGTCATTAAGACAGGGTATGATTAAGGATAGAGATGAGATCATAAAAAGATTAGTTGAGATACAATACGAAAGAAACGAAATAAATTTCGTGAGAGGTACCTTTAGAGCAAAAGGCGATGTATTGGATATATTTCCAGCATCATCAACAAATAGAGGCATAAGAGTAGAATTTTTTGGTGATGAGATAGAGAAAATACGTGAATTTGACGTTCTAACTGGGGAAATCATAGGGACAACCAAACATGCATCTATATTTCCAGCATCCCACTTTGCAACATCAAAGGAGAAACTCGAAATAGCAATAAGTAAAATAGAGGAAGAGTTGGAGGAAAGGCTTAAAGACTTAACGTCTCAAGATAAACTTCTAGAGGCACAAAGATTGAAGCAAAGAACTAATTTTGACATAGAAATGATGAGAGAAGTTGGATATTGTAGTGGTATAGAAAATTATTCAAGAATATTGGATGGAAGAGCCAAAGGAAGTCCTCCACAGACGCTCATAGATTATTTCCCAGACGATTATTTACTTTTTATTGATGAAAGTCATGTTACTTTACCGCAAGTAAAGGCAATGTATGCAGGAGACAGATCCAGGAAAGAATCCTTAGTGGAGTATGGATTTAGACTTCCTTCAGCCTTTGATAACCGTCCTTTAAGATTTGAAGAGTTTGAAGGTAAATTAAATCAAGTAGTGTTTGTTAGTGCTACTCCTGCTCAATATGAATTAGACCATTCAACTAATATAGCCGAGCAAATAATAAGGCCTACAGGATTATTGGACCCTGAAATTATGGTGAAACCAGTTAAAGGTCAAATTGATGACTTGTATGCAGGGATAAAAGAAACTGTATCTAAAGGTCATAGAATACTTGTAACAACGCTTACGAAAAAAATGGCAGAAGATTTAACAGATTATCTTAAAGAAATGAATATAAAAACTAGATATCTTCATTCTGGTATAGATACTATAGAAAGAATGAAGATAATAAGAGATTTAAGAAAAGGCGACTTTGATGTACTTGTAGGTATAAATCTACTAAGAGAAGGATTAGATATTCCAGAGGTAGCGTTAGTTGCAATACTTGATGCAGATAAGGAAGGGTTCTTAAGATCTGAGAGATCACTTATACAGACTATAGGAAGAGCAGCAAGAAATTCAGAAAGCAAAGTTATAATGTATGCAGATAGAATAACAGACTCTATGAACAAAGCTATATCAGAAACTAATAGAAGAAGAAAAATACAAATAGAGTATAATGAGAAAAATGGAATTATTCCTAAAACTATCATAAAGGAAATTAGAGAAGTAATAGAAGCTACAAAGATTTCAGAGGAAAACGTGGAATATGATAGTCTAGAAGATGCTGTTAAGGCTAATAATGAAGATATAGATAAACTTATAGAAAAGTATGAAAAGGACATGAAGGAAGCTGCCAAAAATCTTCAATTTGAACAAGCAGCGAAATTACGTGATATTATATTAAAACTTAAAAAACAAAAAAAGAACTAGAGTTCTTATTAATAAAAATGTTAAGGAGTGTAAGTAAAGCTAATGAGAAATAGCATAGTAATAAAGGGTGCTAAGGTTCATAACTTAAAAAACGTAAGTTTAGAGATACCAAGAGATAAGTTGATTGTGTTTACAGGACTTTCTGGTTCAGGAAAATCCTCTTTGGCTTTTGATACTTTATATGCAGAAGGACAAAGAAGGTATGTGGAATCTTTATCTGCCTATGCTAGGCAGTTCTTAGGGCAAATGAACAAACCAGATGTGGAGTATATAGAGGGTTTATCACCAGCAATTTCTATAGATCAGAAGACTACAGGTAGGAATCCACGTTCTACAGTTGGAACCGTTACTGAGGTATATGATTATCTAAGACTATTGTATGCGAGAATAGGAATTCCTCATTGTCCCAAATGTGGTAAAAAGATAACTCAACAGACAGTGGACCAAATGGTAGATAAAGTGTTATCTATGCCAGAAAGGACTAAAATACAAATTCTTTCACCAATTATAAAGGCTAGAAAAGGTGAACATGTCAAAGTGTTAGAAAATATAAAAAAGAATGGATTTGTCAGGGCAAGGATAGATGGAGAAACTATTGATTTACAAGAGGATGAAATAAAACTTGAGAAGAATATAAAGCATACTATTGAAGTAGTAGTAGATAGGTTAGTTGTAAAGCCAGACATAAGGAGTAGATTAGCAGACTCTTTAGAAACAGCATTAAAACTTGCTGAGGGGTTGGTCATAGTAAATATAATAGGAGAAGAAGATATACTATTTAGCGAAAAGTTTGCCTGCCCTGAGTGTGGTATAAGCATAGGTGAAATTACGCCAAGACTATTCTCATTTAATGCACCTTTTGGAAAATGTGATAATTGTGATGGACTTGGTACACTAATGGAGCTAGATCCAGATTTAATTATTCCAGACAAAAGCAAAAGTATACTAGATGGAGCTGTTGCCACGTGGGGAAGTGGAAGTTTAAAGGAAGATTCATGGACATTTGCTATACTAAAGGCACTTTCTAAGGAATATAAATTCAAGTTAGATACGCCTATAGAAAAATTAAAACCCGAAGTAGTAGATATTTTATTATACGGCCTAAAAGGAGAGAAAATTAAGGTTAATTATTCTCGAGAAAATGGAACAATGCAATTTAATCACGCTTTTGAAGGTGTAATCAACAATTTAAAGAGAAGATATTTGGAAACAAATTCAGATTATATAAAAAGTGAATTTGAAAATTATATGAGTAATAAACCTTGTCCTAAGTGTAAGGGTGCAAGACTTCGGCCAGAAGTTTTAGCTATAACTGTTGGTGACAAAAATATTTTTGAGTTCTGTAAAATGCCTATAAGAGATGAGCTGAAATTTTTAGAAGAGCTTAGTCTGTCAGAAAAAGAAGCAATAATCAGTGATCAAATACTAAAAGAAATAAAAAGTAGATTGAGGTTTTTAATAGACGTAGGTCTTGACTATTTGACATTATCCAGAACTGCAGGAACGCTATCAGGAGGAGAGGCCCAAAGAATTAGGTTAGCAACCCAGATAGGCTCAAGTTTGGTTGGAGTTTTATATATACTAGATGAACCAAGCATTGGACTTCATCAAAGAGACAACGATAAGCTTATAACTACATTAAAACATTTGAGAGATATAGGTAATACTTTAGTTGTAGTTGAACATGATGAAGATACAATGAGAGAAGCAGATTATATAGTTGATATAGGTCCAGGAGCAGGAGAACATGGTGGGGAGATTATAGCAACCGGACCTATAGATGAAATAATCAAAAATGAAAAATCTATAACTGGACAGTATTTAAGTGGTAGGAAAAAGATTGAAGTTCCTAAAGAGAGAAGAGAAGGCAATGGAAAAGCTATAATTGTCAAAGGAGCCAAAGAGAATAACCTTAAAAATGTAAATGTAGAATTTCCACTAGGAATACTGACTTGTGTAACTGGTGTTTCAGGTTCGGGAAAAAGTACTTTAGTAAACGAAATTTTATTTAAAGGCTTAAATAAGAGACTTAATAACTCCAAAGATAATCCAGGAGAACACAAGGATATTTTAGGAGTAGAGAATATAGATAAGATAATAAATATAGATCAAAGTCCTATAGGCAGAACTCCTAGGTCAAACCCAGCTACCTATACTGGTGTATTTGATATTATAAGAGAAGTTTTTTCTAATACATCAGAATCTAAGATGAGAGGATATAAACCAGGAAGATTCAGCTTTAATGTAAAGGGCGGAAGATGTGAGGCTTGCAGCGGAGATGGAATAATAAAAATTGAAATGCAATTTTTATCAGATGTATATGTTCCTTGTGAGGTTTGTAAAGGAAAAAGATATAATAGAGAGACACTTGAGGTAAAATATAAGAATAGAAATATAGATGATATCTTAAACATGACAGTTGAAGAAGCTTTAGAGTTCTTTGAAAATATACCTAGAATAAAGAATAAGTTACAAACACTTATGGATGTTGGACTAGGATATATAAGATTAGGTCAGCCATCAACTCAGCTATCTGGAGGAGAAGCCCAAAGAATTAAGCTTGCATATGAGCTCTCTAAAAGAAGCACAGGAAAGACTTTATATATTTTAGACGAACCTACTACTGGTCTGCATATAGATGATGTAAACAGACTTATAGATATTCTTCAAAGAATTGTTGATACTGGTAACACCGTGGTAGTTATTGAACACAATCTTGATGTAGTAAAATGTGCTGATTACATTATTGATTTGGGCCCGGAAGGTGGGGAAAAAGGAGGTACTATTTTATGCACAGGTACTCCAGAGAATATATCAGAAAATAACCATTCTTATACGGGACAATATTTAAAAAAGATGTTATAATCTATATAAGACTAGCATACCACTTACTGATGCTAGTCTTTTGATGTGTTAATGGGCAATTAAAAATTTTTCAATAAATAAACTTATAAGAAGGTGGTTATATGGATCTGAGTAAATTAAGTTTAATCTTTAAAATCATAATTATAGGAATAATTTATATTATAATTTTTTTAGCCCTCAGAATTATGTATAAAGATATAAAAAATGGAGGCAGACGAGTAAGGCCAAACAGCGGAAAATCTTTTGGACTTGAAATAATAGAGCCAGGAAATAACAGTAACTTAAGAAAAGGTGGTGTTATTCCAATTCGAGGAGAAATAACCATTGGGAGAAAGAGCGAAAACTTACTTGTATTGGACGACCCGTATTCCTCTGGTTATCATGCAAGAATATATCTAAAAAATAATGATTGTATTATAGAAGATCTAGGTAGCACAAATGGTACGTTATTAAATGGTATTAGACTTGAAGGAAGAGAATATCTAAGTTCAGGCGATGAGATTAGAATTGGAAATACATCTTTTAGGGTAATAGTGTAATAAATATATTTTTAGAGGACAATTGACAGAGGACAGAGGACAATGAAGGTGACTTTTCTTCCTTATGTCAGAAAACTAACTTATTTTTTTAGACTTGTTTTGCTAACGCAAAACATCGTTTACTTAGAGAGTACTCTTGCGAAACAAGAAAGCAGGAGTTTCTTTAAATTTAAAGATTTTTCGTAGTATAACGAAGAAAAATCATCCTTCACTGTCCTTTGTCAATTCTCCTTTGTCCTCTAAAAAAAATCTAAAATGTGGTGGTGATTATTTTTGGATACAAGTAGAGATGAAAGAAAACTCTTAAGATATACATACCTACTATGTTTAGTATGTTTTTGTAATTTAGCTATACTTAAACAACCTTTCGATAAAGGGGCTATGATTATGGCCGTAGTTACATGTTTGCTTATTGGATATTCTTATGTTGTAATAAGAAAGTTTTTTTCGGATGGTGATAAATATATATTTATCTTTTCAAGTATACTATCAGTTATAGGAATGGTTATGATATATAGAATTAACACAGCTAGTTCTATAAAACAGATAATTTGGTTTGCTATAGGGGTAACGAGTTTTATATTAATAGTTGTCCTTTTACCAGACTTAAGAAGCTTTAGCAAACAGAAGCATAAGTATATTTACTTAATAGTTACCTTAATATTTATGGGAATGGCTATGCTGGTTGGTAGAGAAATAAACGGTTCTAAAAACTGGATAGTTATAGGTGGTTATAGCTTTCAGCCTTCGGAGGTTGGAAAGTTATTTTTAGTAGCTTATCTGGGAGCAGAGTTAAAGGATTATAAAACTTTTAAAGATTTAATAAAACCAGGACTAGTAGTAATGGCATGTTTAGGTTTTATGGTTCTCCAAAAGGATCTTGGATCAGCATTAATAATATTTGCAATATCTGTAACTATGTTATATATTGCAACATCAAAATTTAGATATATAGTTACATGTTTTGGACTATTTATTGTGGGAGCTTTAATAAGTTATAGGTTATTTGATCATGTAAAAGTTAGAGTACAAATATGGCTGAATCCATGGGCATACGCTAATGGAAAAAGCTATCAGATAGTACAGTCGATGTTTTCTATAGCATCAGGGGGACTAACAGGATCAGGTTTGGGATTAGGGCATCCAGAATATGTGCCAGTCAACACTTCGGACTTTATTTTTTCTGTTTTATGTGAGGAACTTGGAATACTTATAGGTTTTGGAATAATAATATTATACTTCCTGTTATTCTATAGATGTATGAGAGCTGCATTTTATGAAGAAGACAGATTTTCGAGATTACTTGCGGTAGGATATAGTTCTATGATAGTATCACAGGTACTTGTCATAATAGGTGGAGTTATGAATGCAATACCTCTTACAGGTGTAACTTTGCCTTTGGTAAGTTATGGAGGAACTTCAATGCTTATCACGTTTTGTTCATTAGGTATAATTCAAAAGATATCAGAAGAGGGTAGATAGATATGAATGATATATCGAATAATATAAAAAAGGTTCTTGTAGTATTTTTAATATGCTTCATAGGAATAATATCGTATATAACATACTTTGAAATAGTAGTAGGACCTAAGATAGTTAATAATGCATATAATAGAAGGCTATGGGTTAAAAGAAATGAAGTATTAAGAGGAACTATTTTTGATAGAAATGGCAAACCACTTACTAAGAGTGAAAGAGTGGATCAGGAAACTCAGAAAAGAGAATATACAGGTGGAGAGTTGTTTGCACATGTATTAGGATATGTGGATATAAAATATGGTATAACAGGACTTGAGAGAAAGTATGATGAAGAACTTATGTCCACTGACATTAAGGAAAATGTGAAAAGCCTGATTATAAACAAAGGGAAAAGTGAAAAAAAAGTAGGAGATAATTTAAAAACAACTCTCGATTATGACGTTCAAAAGAAAGCATACGATATGCTAGGTGACAATAAAGGCGCTGTAGTTGCATTAAATCCTAAAACAGGAGAAATATTATCAATGGTATCAAGGCCATCTTTTAATCCTAATAACTTACAGGAAATTTGGGCAAGTATTAATAAAGATAAGAATCTTCCATTAATAAACAGAGCTTCTGCAGGTCTATATCCGCCAGGTTCTACATTTAAAACTATAACGGCAATAAGCGCGTTAGAAAATATATCAGGCATAAAAAATAGAAGCTTTGATGACAATGGAAGTTTATATATATCTAAGGATTATTCGCTCCATAATTTTAATGGTGAGGTATTAGGAAATTTAAGCTTTAGAGATGCGTATACTCATTCAAGTAATGTGGTATTTGGAACTCTGGGGTTAGAACTCGGAAATAGCAAGCTAAAAGAGACTGCAGAAAAGTTTTATTTTAACAAGGAGATACCTGCAGATGGAATTCCAGTTGAAGCTAGTAAATTTCCTCTATTAAAAAGTTATGAAAAAGGAAGTATTGCACAAAGTGCTATAGGTCAAAGCAGTGATCTTGCAAGTCCACTTCAAATGGCAGTAGTTTCAAGTACTATAGCTAATGGTGGAATAATGATGAAGCCATATTTAGTTAAAGAGGTTGATACAAGTAAAGGAGATATAGTAAGAACTATACAGCCAGAAGCATTGGGACAGATTATATCTGAAAGTACCGCGAACACTATGAAAGATTTTATGAAATCTGTTGTTGAGGAAGGAACTGGTGTTAACGCAGCTATAGATGGAGTTGAGGTTTGTGGTAAGACAGGAACAGCGGACCATCAAGATGGAGGTAAGGATGCTCCGCCTCATTCGTGGTTTATCGGTTTTGCTCCATATAATGACCCGCAAGTAGCTGTTGCAGTAATTGTCGAAGATGGAGGACAGGGAGGTATAGCTGCTGCCAGAATAGCATCAGAAGTAATGAGAGCAGCATTAAAAAAATAAGATTATAATATATCTAAGCCATTAATGTCAGTAAACTGAAATAAGTTTTACTGACATTTTATTTTGTAATATTAAAATTTTTCCCGGGAAATTTTTTGTTGTAAAAAGTAAAATTATTAGGATTTTAGTGGTATAATATAGACAATAATGAGGATATAAAAACAGTAATATATCAAGTATGTCTAAATTTGGATTTAGGTATACTTAAAAGGAGATAAAATGAAAGGTAAAACTCATGCCGGTATTGGAATCGTGACATTCTTATCACTTTATAGTAGATTGCCAGAGAAATTTAATTATATTGGCATAATAGTAGTGGTTATAGCGTCTATATTACCAGATATTGATCATCCTAAAAGTGTTATAAATAAATACATACTTCCATTTAAAAATAAAACAACTAAGATTATTCTTTATATGTGTATTGGTATAATAATATTATGGTATGATTATCTATATACTAAAGAACCTGTTTTAAAGGCGTTAGGAATATCATTTATGATAATAGCCGTATCGTCTCATAGAAATGGGTTGACACATAGTCTTTCTGGTATGGTTATATTTTCCTTTATTGCAGGCTATATAGGGAATATATATAATATAAATTATTTAACATACTATTTTATGATAGGCTATGGAATGCACTTATTATGTGATATGGCTACCAATAGAGGGGTGCCTCTTTTATATCCTTTTAAAAACAAAAAGATAAAGTTTCCTATAACATATAAGACTAATTCTAAGATAGGGACTACCATAGAGGAATTACTTGCAATATTTGGACTTCTATTCGCAATATACAAAATTCCAATGATTTTTATAAATAAACATTAACAGGAGTGGTCATGTGTTTGATTTTGAGTATCAATTAAAGGTTTTGCCAGATAAGCCTGGAGTGTATCTAATGAAAAATACTTTAGGAGAAATAATATATGTTGGAAAGGCCAAAATATTAAAAAATAGAGTTAGGCAATATTTTCAAAGTTCGAAAAATCATTCTGAAAAAGTAAAAGCTATGGTGAAAAATATTGCTGAATTTGATTATATAGTAACAGATTCAGAAATGGAAGCTCTTATCTTAGAATGTAATCTGATTAAAAAACATAGACCAAGATATAACATTTTACTCAAAGATGATAAGCACTATCCATTTATAAAAATAACAATCAATGAAGATTTTCCGAGAGTTTTTATAACTAGAATATTGGCTAAAGATGGGGCTAAATATTTTGGACCGTATACAGATGTATCAGCTGTATACGAAACCATAGAATTACTTAAAAAGATATTCCCTATTAGAAATTGTAAAAAGTTTATAAAGGTAGATGGAGAAAAAGTAAGGCCATGTCTTAATTATCATATAGGTCTTTGTAAAGCACCCTGTGGAGGATATATAAATAGAGAGAATTATGGAAAGATAGTGGCTGATGTTATAGATTTATTATCTGGGAAGGGAAAAAATATATTAAAAGCTTTAAAAGAAGAGATGAATGAAGCAGCAGAAAATTTAGAGTTTGAAAAAGCTGCAGCCTTGAGGGATAAAGTTTTAGCTATAGAAAAAGTTACTGAAAAGCAGAAGATAATTACAGGTAACTTTGAGGATGAAGATTTTATAAATATATATAGTGATGAAAAGGACAGCTGTATTCAGGTGTTCTTTCTAAGAGATGGTAAAATAACAGGTAGAGAGCATTTCATTGTTGAGAATACTGGTGGAATAGACAAAAAAGAAATTATTTCAAACTTTATTAAAGAATTTTATGGAGGTACGGCATATATTCCTAAAACAATATATGTTCCAGATACTGAAGATCATCAACTTTTGCAGGAATGGCTTGGAATGAAAAGAAGTTCGAAGGTAATTATAAAGATTCCTCAAAAAGGCGAGAAGAAAGAAACATTAAATCTTGTAGAAAAGAATGCTAAAATGACATTAGAGAATTTTAAAATAAAGTTTATTCAGGAAAAAGAAATTCATAATGTAGCTCTGCAGGAATTAGCGGATATACTTAATTTAGAAGATATTCCATGTAGAATAGAGGCCTATGATATTTCTAATATACAAGGTGTTGACTCTGTGGGGACTATGGTCGTATTTGAAAATGGAAGAGCTAAAAATAGTAATTATAGAAGATTTAAAATAAATACGGTAAAAGGTGCAAACGACTATGATAGTATGAGAGAAATTCTAACGAGAAGATTTAAACATGGATTGGAGGAGATAAAAGGTATACAGGAGAGAAAATTAGATTTAAGTTCAGGAAAATTTTGTGTTTTTCCAGATTTAATACTAATGGATGGAGGAAGAGGTCAGGTTAATATTGCATTAGAGGTATTAAAGGATTTTTGTATGAATATACCTGTATGTGGAATGGTAAAAGATGAGAGGCATAATACAAGAGGGTTAATATATAATAATGAAGAACTTCCAATAAATATTCAATCCAACGTAATGAGGCTAATTACAAGAATTCAAGATGAAGTCCATAGATTTGCTATTACATATCATAGAAGTTTAAGAAACAAAAGAGTTCTTCATTCGGTACTAGAAGATATCCCTAATATTGGAGAAAAAAGAAGAAAGGAACTTCTAAAGCAATTTGGAAGTATAGATATGATAAAAAAGGCAACTTTTGAAGAACTAGTAGATACACCATCTTTAGATAAAAAAGCGGCGCAAAGTATTATAGAATATTTCAAAAATAATAATTAGAATTTATAATATTATAAAATATTTAAAGAAAATGGAAAGCTGTTAGATATTAATCTTGATTAAGAGGTGTACATACATTATACTAAAAATGATACGTAATTTAATTTTCAAGGAGAATATGACATGAATAGATTTAAAGATTTCAGTACGAAATTAACTAATGTACTAGATGTTAGAAATATAGAAATAGATGCGCTAATGAAAAATCATACATCTTTTAAAGTAGGGGGTCCTGTGGACATATTAGTAACCCCTGAAAGCTTTGAACAGGTAGTAGAGGTTGTTAAATTATGTAAGGTAGATAACGTTCCATGCTTTATAATAGGTAATGGAACTAACTTACTTGTAAAAGATGGTGGAATACGAGGTGTAGTTGTTAAATTATGTAAACTTGACAATATAAGAGTAGATGACGAAATAATAATAGCCCAAAGTGGAGCTCAGTTAAAGGATGTTTCTGATGTTGCAGCGGAGAATAGTTTGACAGGTTTTGAATTTGCATGTGGAATTCCAGGAAGCATTGGAGGAGCAGCAGCAATGAATGCTGGGGCCTATAATGGAGAAATATCCAATGTTATAGAAAGTGCTAAAATTATAGACAATAATGGAAACATAGTAGTAATTAATAAAGAACAGCTGGAACTTGGATATAGAATGAGTTCCATACTTAAAAATGGATATACTGTTTTAGAGGTTACTTTTAAACTTAATAAGGGTGATCAACAAAAGATTGTAGACAGAATAAATGATTTAAATAGAAGAAGAAGTGAAAAGCAACCACTTGAATATCCATCAGCAGGAAGCACATTTAAAAGGCCTGAGGGATATTTTGCAGCTAAGTTAATAGAGGACACTGGATTAAAAGGTATGAGTGTAGGGGATGCTGAGGTATCCACAAAACATTCAGGCTTTATAATAAATAAAGGAAATGCTACAGCTGCGGATGTTTTGAACTTAATTAAACTTGTTCAAAAGAGAGTAAAAAATAAGTTTGACGTAGATCTTTATACTGAGGTTAGAATTATAGGCGAAGAGTGTAGCAATATGTAGAAGATTGATGAAATGTTAAATCAAAGATGCAAAGAATGGAGAATTTAACACTAAAATAGGGTTAAATTCTCCATTTTATCTTCTATTCCTTCTTACAAACTGTTGTGTTATAATTATAAAGTAAATGCATATTAATATTTTCATAATAATATATATATATTTATTTGTATTAAGAAATGATGTATATTAAATCACCAACAGGAGGGTTGACTATGAGATTTATTATAGTAACAGGTCTATCAGGCGCAGGAAAAACTCAAGCTATAAGAAGCTTAGAGGATTTAGGATATTTTTGTGTAGATAACCTTCCGCCCACATTGATACCTAAATTTGCAGAAGCTTGCTATCAAACTGATGGTAAAATTGATAAAATAGCTTTGGTAATAGATATAAGAGGTGGGAAATTTTTTGATGATTTATTTGAAAGCTTAAACAATTTAAAAAATGAAGGTTATAAATATGAAATTTTATTTTTGGATGCTTCAGACGAAGTTCTTATAAAGAGATTCAAAGAGAGTAGAAGAAAACATCCATTGGCTCCTGATGGGAGAATATTGAATGGAATATTGCTTGAAAAAAACAAATTAAGAGAAGTTAAAGATAGAGCGGATACAATTATTGACACCTCTAAACTTGCCACAAGGGAGCTTAGAGAAGAGATAACAAAAATTTATTCAGAAGAAGGGCAGATGGAAACTCAGCTAATTATAACAGTGCTCTCTTTTGGATTTAAATATGGAATGCCAATAGACTCAGACTTGGTATTTGATGTGAGGTTTTTACCAAATCCGTATTATATACCAGAACTTAAGAAGTATTCGGGAAATGATCAACCAGTTAGAGATTATGTTATGGGATTTGAAGAGACAAGAGAGTTTGTTGATAAACTAGAAGATATGTTAAAGTTTTTAATTCCTAATTATTTAAAAGAAGGAAAAAGACAGCTTATACTATCTATAGGATGCACAGGCGGTAGACACAGGTCAGTAACTATTGCAAATTCAATTTTTGAGAAGCTTAAAGCTTCCGGATATAAAGTAAATATAGATCATAGAGATATAGAGGAAGACACTAATAAAGGTGGTAAAAAACTATGAAAATAGTAGACTGGTTTAGACCAGGTATAAAGGTGAAAAGATGGGTTATGCTTGGTGCTATGGGAGTTTTATTTATATCATTTGGATTTTTGGAGTTTACCAATAGAAGATTATATAACGGTTATTATATATCCTTTTATGTGTTTTTGATTGTTTCTGGGCTCTTTGTCTTATACTTGTCCATAACGCAAGGAATGCGTTCAATAATTGTACTTATAAATAAGGGTTATTTAAATGTTTCATTAGACTCTAAAAAACTCGAAAACTTAATATATGAAAAAAGGCTATTGGTAAAGGGACCTAAAATTGTAGCCATAGGTGGAGGAACAGGATTGTCCACTATGCTTAGGGGACTAAAATACTATACTTCCAATATAACTGCAATAGTTACAGTCGCAGACGATGGGGGAGGTTCGGGTGACTTAAGACTTGATTTAGGCATGCTGCCCCCAGGAGATATAAGGAACTGTATTCTTGCATTAGCAGATACAGAACCGCTAATGGAAGAACTTCTCCAGTACAGATTTAAAGATGGAAGGTTAAAAAATCAAAGCTTTGGGAATTTATTTCTAGCAGCTATGGATGGTATATCTGGTAACTTTGAAGAAGCAGTTCACAAGATGAGTTCAGTTTTAGCAGTAACAGGTAAGGTAATGCCTGTTACTCTTGATAATGTCGTATTAAAAGCTAAGCTTAAAAATGGGGCAATAATAGAGGGTGAATCAAATATTCCAGTGGAATCTTTAAAAAGGAATAGTCCAATTGAAAAGGTATTTATTGAGCCTAAGAATGCAAGAGCACTTAAGGAAGCGGTAGAAGCTATAATAGAGGCAGATGCTATAATATTAGGACCGGGGAGCCTTTATACCAGTGTTATTCCTAATTTGTTAGTTAAAGATATTGCTGATGCAGTACAAAAAACTCAAGCAATAAAATTATATGTATCGAATATAATGACGCAGCCGGGAGAAACAGATGGCTTTGGTGTTGAGGATCATATAAGATCAATATTTAAACATATTAGTAATAAGGTTATAGATTATGTAGTAATAAATGTGGGGAAAATTGATGATGAATTAGAAGGAAAGTATAAAGAAGAAGCATCACATTTAGTTTCCATAGATGAGGATGAAATAAAAAAGTTGAATGTAAACATTATTGAAGGTGACTTTATAACAGTTAGAAATGGATTGATAAGACATAATTCTGAGAAATTAGCTTCAATATTAATTGAAACTATTATGGACAAAAAGTTACTATTTGATAGAAAGAAAATTATTGAATATTTCTATTTATCAGAGAGGTTAAAGCAAAATAAAAATAAATAGGGAGAGAAATCATGTCTTTTTCGCTAAAAGTTAAAAATGAAGTTTGTAGATATACGAATATGGATAAGAAAGAGGCAATAGCAGCTCTATCTGCGATAATGAAAGTTAGTGGTACATTGCTGCTTGGTGGCAATAAGCAATTTAGCTTTAAGATTGCTACTGAAAATCCGGCTATTGCAAGGCTAATATTTAAGATGTTAAAGGAACATTTTAATATTCATACTAAAATTATGGTGAAAAGGAGTAATTCACTAAAAAAAAATAATGTCTATATAATATTGATTACAGAAGAAATGGGAGTAAGAGACTTGCTTAAAGAAGTAGGTTTACTCAAAGAAAACGAAAATATATTTTCTTTAGACTATAGTATACCTAGAGATGTAATAGAAGCTGAAGAATGCAAAAGATCATATATTAGAGGTGCATTTTTAGGTGGGGGGAGCATTGCTAATCCAGAAAAGACCTATCATTTAGAATTTGTAACACATGATAATGATTATGCAGAGGATTTAAGTAATCTTATAAATGAATATGGTCTAAATTCAAAAGTCATACAGAGAAAAAGTAGCTTTATAGTTTATCTTAAAGAAGGAGAACAAATAGTAGACTTGCTCAACATAATAGGGGCGCACTCTTCTCTTTTAGAATTAGAAAATGTGAGAATAATGAAAGAGATGAGAAATAATGTAAATAGATTAGTTAACTGTGAAACTGCTAATTTAAGCAAAACTGTAAATGCGGCAGTAAGACAGGTTGAGAGTATAAAGCTTATACAAAGAGAAATAGGTCTTGCTAGACTTCCTAAAAATCTAAGAGAAATTGCAGAGCTCAGATTGAATTATCCCGATGAATCTTTGAAGGAGCTAGGGGAAATGCTTAGTCCGGCTGTTGGAAAATCAGGTGTTAATCACAGATTAAGAAGAATAGAAAAGATAGCAGAAGAGCTAAGAAAAGAAGGAAGGTAGGTTGGATTATGTCAAAACATGAGGATATAATCAAGTATATACTTTCACTTGAAGTTGGTACAAAAATTTCTGTTAGAAGTATAGCAAGTGCTTTAGGTGTTAGTGATGGGACAGCGTATAGGGCTATAAAGGATTCAGACGCGTTAGGAATAGTTACGACTATTCCAAGAGTTGGAACTGTGAGAATAGAAAAAGTAGAGAAGAAAAATATTGAAGCTTTAACATATGGAGAAGTAATAAATATTGTTGATGGAACTTTGCTTGGAGGCAAAGATGGGATATATAAAACATTACACAGATTTGCAATAGGAGCTATGACGATTGATGCTATGGCAAAATATATAACAGCAGATTGTCTTCTTATTGTTGGAAACAGAGAAGAAGCCCATAGATTAGCACTAGGAAATCAGTCAGGAGTGCTTATAACTGGAGGCTTTGGGTGTAGTGACGAAATAAAAAAATTAGCTAATGAGAAATGTCTTCCAGTAATATCTACAACCTATGATACTTTTACTGTTGCTAGTATGATAAACAAGGCTATATCAGAAAATCTTATAAAGAAAGATATTGTTTTAATTGAAGATATTATGGAACCTAATTCATACTTTTTAAATGTAAATGATACTGTAGCAAAGTGGAAAAAGGTAGTTATGGAAACTAAACATCAACGATATCCAGTAGTTGATGATGATAATAAAGTTGTAGGAATTGTTACATTGAAGGATTTATCGGGAAAAGATGCTGATGAGGAACTTATAGGAAAAGTGATGCATAAAGATCCAATAACTTTAACTCCCAAAACGACTGTAGCGTATGCAGCACACATAATGGGGTGGGAAGGTATAGAATTATTTCCTGTAGTAAAAAATAAAAAATTAGTTGGAGTTATAACAAGGCAAGATGTTATTAAAGCTCTTCAGCATATGGCGAGACAACCACAGGCGGCTGAAACTTTAGAAGACTCAATACTTAAAAATTTTGAATTTAAAATGAATGCAGATAAAGGATATTTTCATGGTAAAATAACGCCTGAAATGCTAGATCCTATAGGAACAGCATCATGGAGTTCGCTAAATATGCTTGTATCAACCATAGGAATTATGACTCTAAGACAAAAGAACAATATCAATATATTAGTAGATAGTATCAATACATATTTTATAAAACCAGTTCAGATGGATAGTATGATAGAAATAAATACAAATGTAATAGATTCAGGAAGAAACTTTTGTAAGGTTGAGATAGATATGCTTGATAATAAAAAAGACTTAGTAGCAAAAACTTTCCTATCAGCGAAGATATTAAGAAGGTAAGCTATGAAATAAAAATATAATTAGGAGGGATACTAATGTTTACACATGTAGTTTTTTTCAAATTAAAGGATAAAAGCAAAGAAAACATGGAAAAAGCTAAAAGCATTATAATGAAAGTAGAAGGAAAAGTTCCAACATTAAAGAGTATAAAAGTAGGTATAGATGTAGTTCGTTCAGCTAGATCTTATGACTTGGCTCTAATTACAACTTTTGATTCACGTGAAGATATGGATGCATATCAAGTACATCCTGTTCATGTAGATGAGGTGCTAGCAAACTTAAAGCCAATGTTGGAATCATCAGCTGCTGTTGATTTCGAAGATTAAAATGTGGTAAGAGTGGTTTACATGCCACTCTTTTTTTGTTTATTTTCTATATTAAAATATATAGCATAAAGTGATATAATTTAAGTACAATTTGTCTATAATGTTTCTACAAGAGAGAAGGTGAAGCAGTGAGTATAGAAAAACCAGAGTGGGTAAGTTTACATCAGCATACAGGGTATTCGCTTTTGGATTCATCCGCTAAAATTCCAGATCTTATAGCTAGGGCAAAAGAATTGGGAATGAAAAGTATAGCCATAACAGATCATGGAGTTATGTATGGATGTGTAGAATTTTATAAAGAGGCTAAGGCTCAAGGAATTAAGCCCATAATAGGTTGCGAAATATATGTGGCACCAAAATCAATGAATATAAAGCAAAATGATAAGGAAAATGAAAACCATCACCTCGTATTATTGGTTAAAAATGAAGTTGGATATAATAATTTAATGGAAATAGTATCAACGGCCTCAATTGAGGGATTTTATTATAAGCCTAGAGTTGATCATGAGTTTTTGGTAAAACATAGTGAAGGTTTAATAGCATTGAGTGCTTGTTTAGGTGGAGAAATTCAATCTTATATCACTAAGGGAAACTTAAGCAAAGCAAGAGAAACGGCTTTATTTTATAAACAAACTTTCAAGGACGGATTTTATCTAGAACTACAATATCATGGAATGGAAGAACAATTAAAAGTAAATGAAGAACTAATCATTATGTCGAAAGAGTTGAATATGCCTTTAGTTGCGACAAATGATGTCCATTATATAAACAAAGAAGACTTTAAGGCTCATGACATACTTTTATGTATACAAACTGGTAAAACTGTAGATGAGCAAGAGAGAATGAGGTATCCATCTGATGAGTTTTATTTAAAATCTCCGGAAGAAATGTATCGACTATTCTCATATGCACCAGAAGCTCTGGAAAATACAGTAAAGATAGCAGAAGAATGTAACTTTGATTATGATTTTCACCATTCAAAACTACCTAAGTTTCCGCTTCCAGAAGGAACAGATCCCTATGAGTATATGAAAAATTTATGTTATAGTGGATTAAAGGAAAGATATTCAGAGATTACGAAAGAGCTGAATGAAAGATTAGAATATGAGCTCGAAATAATAAGAAAGATGGGATATGTAGATTACTTCCTTATAGTTTGGGATTTTATAAGATTTTCCAATGAAAATGGTATTATGACTGGACCGGGAAGAGGATCAGCAGCAGGATCTTTAGTAGCATATACTTTGGGAATAACTAAAATAGACCCTATAAAATACGGTCTAATCTTTGAAAGATTTTTAAATCCAGATCGTATATCTATGCCAGATGTAGATTCTGACTTTTGCTACGAGAGACGTGGTGAGGTAATAAATTATGTAGTAGATAAATATGGAATAGATAGTGTTTCTCAAATTATAACTTTTGGAACTATGGCAGCAAGAGCTTGCATACGAGATGTAGGAAGAGCTATGGATTATCCTTATGCTGAGGTTGATAGGATAGCTAAGATGATTCCGGCAGTTCAAGGCACAACTATAACAATAGATAAAGCATTAGAATTAAACCCAGAATTAAAGGATGCATACCACAATGAGCCAAGAACTGAAGAATTAATTGATGTTGCAAGGGCATTAGAAGGATTACCTAGACACACATCAACTCATGCAGCAGGGGTTGTTATTGCGTCTCAACCATTAGTGAAATTTGTACCATTACAGAAAAATGAAGGCAATATAGTTACACAGTTTACAATGGGAACTTTGGAAGAATTAGGATTGCTAAAAATGGACTTCCTTGGCTTAAGAACTCTCACGGTTCTTAGAGATGCGGTAAATATGATAAAGGAAAATAAGGGAATAGCTGTAGATTTAGATAGTATAGATTATGATGATAAGAATGTTTACAAAATGATTGGGGAAGGCAAAACAGTAGGGGTATTTCAGCTTGAGTCTGCTGGGATGACATCCTTTATGAAGGACCTTAAACCGGACAATTTGGAAGATATTATAGCAGGTAATAGTCTGTATAGGCCAGGACCTATGGGAGAGATACCTAAATATATTAAAAATAAAAATAATTCTAGAGAAGTAGAATATTTAACTCCGGAATTAGAGCATATATTGAATGTTACTTACGGGGTAATGGTTTATCAAGAGCAGGTAATGCAAATAGTGAGAGATTTAGCTGGATACTCTATGGGAAGAAGTGACTTAGTAAGGCGTGCTATGTCAAAGAAAAAGCATAAGGTAATGGAGGAAGAACGAAGAAACTTTATACATGGAATAGTAGATGCCGATGGTAATATAGAAGTTCCAGGTTGTATAAGAAATGGTATAAGTGAAGAAATAGCTAATAAGATATTTGACCAAATGATGGACTTTGCAAGCTATGCCTTTAATAAAAGCCATGCAGCAGCTTATGCAGTAGTGACATATCAAACTGCATATCTAATGCATTACTATCCTACAGAATGTACAGCTGCTATGCTGAATAGTGTAAAAGGAGACAGTGAAAAGGTTGCTTATTATATAAGATTTGCAAATGAGAAAGGAGTAGAAGTATTATCACCAGACATTAATGAAAGCTATGCTAAGTTCACAGTTAAGGGTGATAGAATAAGATTTGGACTTTCAGCTATAAAGAATGTAGGTGAAAATGTTATTGACAGCATAGTTAAATCGAGGGAAGAAAAAGGTGATTTTGAAGATTTATCTGATTTTTGCAATAAAATTGACATAAATTGTATTAATAAAAGAGTAGTAGAAAGCCTTATAAAAGCAGGAGCTTTTGATTGTTTCAAAATTTATAGATCAAGAATGCTTGCAGTATATGAAAAGGTATTAGATGGAATAAGTAATTCCAGAAAGAAAAATATAAATGGACAAATTAGCCTTTTCACAGATTTTGAAAATGTTGATGATATTGGAATTAGAATACAATACCCGCTTATCAAAGAATTTGAAAAGAAATATATATTGATTATGGAAAAAGAAATGACAGGATTATATTTATCAGGGCACCCATTAGAGGAGTATGAACAAACACTAAAATTACAGACTAGTATAAAAGTTTCAGATATAATAATGAATGAGACTTTAGAAGAATCTTTAGTTCAAGATGCAAAAGTAAAAGACGGGGATAATGTGATATTAGGTGGACTATTAACCGAAATAACAAAAAAAGTAACAAAAAATAATGACATAATGGCTTTTTCAAAATTGGAAGATCTATATGGCGTGATAGAAATTGTTATATTCCCCAAAGTATTGCAAAGATTTAAGGAATTGGTAAATGAGGATTCTATGGTTTTAGTAAAAGGAAGAGTTAATATGAGGGAAGATGAGCAGCCTAAAATATTATGTGAATCAATAGAACCGCTACTTAAAATAAACACCGAAAAATTGTATATACTAATAGAAGAAGAAGGACTTTTGAAAAATATTCTAAGTGATTTAAAACCTATAGTTTCTAAATTTAGAGGAACAATTCCAGTTTATTTGTGTACAAGAAAAGAGAGAAAAAAATTTAGAGTGGATAGAGAATTTTGGGTAGAGAATGATATAGAATTAATGTCCACTTTAAGAAACAAATTTGGAGAAGAAAATGTTAAGATAATGTAGAAATAAGTATATTTTTAATCTTTATTAGACAAAATATTATAGAGGAAGATTATCTCCTCTATAATATTTAAATTTAATATTAATTTAACAAAAATAATTGAATACTTAAATGATTTTTATTAAAATTATATTGCCAGTGTAATGAAAAGATATAGAGTTTATGGTATAATATAAATCACTGATACGTAAAAGGAAATAACAAATTTTGTGTAATCTTTGTGGGACATAAAACGTCCCAGTGGTCATAGGAGGTATAAATATGAAAACAATTGCTGTGTTAACAAGTGGAGGAGACGCTCCTGGAATGAATGCTGCTATAAGAGCGGTAGTTAGAGCAGGATTAGACAAAGGCTTTAAGGTAATGGGTATACAAAGAGGATATAGTGGACTAATAAACGGAGAAATTTTTCCGATGGACAGGCATAATGTGGCAGACATAATACAAAGAGGAGGAACTATATTAAGAACTGCACGTTGCGAAGAGTTTAAAACAGAAGAAGGAAGAAAAAGAGGAGCAAATATACTAAAGACTTTTGGAATTGATGGACTTGTAGTAATAGGTGGAGACGGTTCATTTGCAGGAGCTCAACTTTTGTCAAAGCTTGGTATAGCAACTATAGGTTTACCAGGAACAATAGATAATGACTTGTCCTATACAGATTATACAATAGGATTTGATACTGCAATAAATACTGTTCTAGATGCAATAAATAAATTAAGAGATACTTCAACATCACATGAAAGAGTAAGTATCGTAGAAGTTATGGGAAGAAATTGTGGTGATATAGCTCTTTATACAGGACTTGCTGGTGGAGCAGAAAGCATAATTGTTCCTGAAAAAGGATACAATCAAGATGAGTTATGTAGAACTATACTTGAGGGTAAACTAAGAGGGAAAATGCATAACTTAATAATTTTGGCTGAAGGTATAGGTGGAGCTGAAAAATTAGCGAAAAAGGTTCAGGATGTTACAGGTATAGATACAAGGGCTACAATACTTGGACACATTCAAAGAGGAGGAAGTCCAACTTGTATGGATAGAGTTTGGGCTTCAAGAATGGGATATAGGGCTGTAGAACTATTACAAGAAGGAAAATCAGGGAAGGTAGTTGGAGTAGGAAACGGTCAAATAATTGATATGGATATTGATGAAGCACTAGCAATGCCAAGAAAATTTGATGAAAAACTTTATGAAATAGCAAAAGCATTATCATACTAAATAAAGCAACTTCTAAAGCAAAAGCATTATCATTTAAAAAATAAATTTTAAATTTATATTAAGGAGAGTAAACTATGCAAAAAACTAAAATGATTTTTACAATTGGACCTGCAAGTGACAATGAGGAAATCTTATCAAAACTTATTGAAGCTGGAATGAGTTGCTCAAGACACAACTTTTCTCATGGTGACCATGCAGAACATGGAGAGAGAATAAAATTAGTAAAAAAATTAAGAGAGAAATACAACAAACCAATAGGAATAATACTTGATACAAAAGGACCAGAAATAAGAACTGGATATTTTCCAGAAAAGGTTGAATTAATCGAAGGAACAAAATTTACTATAGTTTGTGGAGAAGATGTAGAAGGGGATGCTACAAAATGTAATTTAAGCTATCGCGAACTATATAAGGACGTTATTCCAGGAAATATGATATTAATGGCAGATGGACTAATTGGCCTTGAAGTACAAGAGGTAGTTGGAACTGATATACATTGTATGGTAAAAAATAGTGGGATGATAAGCACTAAGAAGAATGCTAATGTACCTAATGTAAAAACAAATCTTCCTGCTTTTACAGAACAAGATGTTCAGGATTTAAAGTTTGGTTGTGAAGTTGGTGTTGACTATGTGGCAGCATCTTTTATAAGAAAGGCTGCTGACGTATTAGCTGTAAGAAAGTTATTGGAACAATTTGGTGGACAGGATATACAGATAATATCAAAGATAGAAAATCAAGAAGGCGTTGACAATATTGATGAAATAATAAAATTTTCAGATGGAATAATGGTTGCTAGAGGAGATATGGGATCAGAAATTCCTATAGAGAAGGTTCCATTAATTCAAAAGATGATGATAGAAAAGTGTAATAAAGCTGGTAAGTTTGTTGTAACAGCTACACAAATGTTGGATTCAATGGAAAGAAACCCAAGACCAACAAGAGCAGAAGCTTCAGACGTAGCTAATGCTATTTTAGATGGCACTGATGCTGTAATGTTAAGTGGAGAATCAGCAAACGGAAAGTGGCCAGTAGAGGCTGCTCAAACTATGTCAAGAATAGCTATGGAAGCTGAGTCTAGAATAAATTATGAAGAACTATTAAACAAAAAAAGAGAAGCGCATACTTATAATGTAGCAAATGCTATAAGTTTAGCTACATGTGCAACTGCATCTGGATTAAATTCATCAGCAATTATTACAGCAACTCAAAGCGGACACACTGCGAAAGTTGTATCAAAGTATAGACCAGGATGTCCAATAATTGCTGTAACTCCAAGTGACAAGGTTGCTAGAAAGTTAGCTCTTAACTGGGGAGTATTTCCAATACTTACAGAAAAGGTTGAGTCTACAGACGAATTAATTGCAAAATCCGTTGAGATTTCATTGAAAACAGGATATGTTAAAAAAGGAGATCTAGTTGTAATAGCAGCTGGAATACCTGTAAGTTATTCGGGAACTACTAATATGCTTAAAGTTCATATAGTTGGAGACATATTAGTTCAAGGAAGAGGAGCAGGTAATAAGCCAGGATATGGTACTGTAAAAATAGTTAAAAATGTAAAAGAAGCGGATGAAAATCTAGATAAAGGTGATATTCTTGTTGTAAGAAGCTTAGATAGAGAGTATCTTTCAGTCTTAGATAGAGTTGGCGGAGTTATAGCAGAAGAAGGTGGATTAACATCTCATCTTGCTATAGAGTGTATATCAAATGAAATTCCTATCATATGTGGAGCAGGTGGTGCTACTGAAATATTAAAAACAGGTGCATTTGTAACAATGGATGTTACAAGAGGAATTGTTTATAATGGAAGAACAAATATAATGTAAAATAAAAATTGAGCTGTTACACTTAGGTGAGTACGGCCGAAAGTTGACTTATTCTCCGGGAGCTGTTTCCAAGCTTCAACATTATAAAAACTTTTGTCAATCTAAAGCTCAACATTTTGAAAATCTAAGAATCATTTATAAACTCGTACCTCAAACATATAAACGATTCTAAGATTTTCTAAAATGTTTCGCTAAGATTGACTAAAAAGTTTTTATATGTGTTTTCATCTTTGGAAACATCTTCCTGCGTATAAGTCAACTTTCTTTTGTAGTTTTTTATAAGTGTAACAGTTCCCTTTTTTTACATAATATCTAATTGACAAAGTAAAGACATAAATGTAAAATTTGCAGTGAGAAGAAGGAGGGGGACATATTATGAGATATAAGGATCTTGGAAAAACAGGACTAAAAGTTTCTGTAGTAGGTTTTGGTGGAATTCCTATGCAAAGAATAGATGATAATCAGGCTAAAGAGGTTATAATTAAAGCAGAAGAAAAAGGGATAAATTTCATAGATACAGCAAGAGGATATTCTGTTTCAGAAGAGTATATAGGAATGGCTTTAGAAGGAAGAAGAAATAAGTGGATTATTGCGACAAAATCTATGTCTAGAGATAAAGAAAGCATGATCAGAGATGTGAATCAAAGTTTAGCCAACCTAAGAACAGAGTATATAGACCTTTATCAATTTCATAACATAAAAACTATAGATGAGTATAATAAAGTTCTAGGCGAAGGTGGGGCTTATAGTGCTCTGCAGGAATTTAAAGATAAAGGAAAAATAAAGCATATAGGAATGACCTCTCATAGCTTGGATATAATTAAATTAGCTATTGAAAGCGGAAAGTTTGAAACAATAATGTATCCTTACAATATAGTTGAAAATCAAGCAGAGGAGGCATTTAGACGAGCAAAAGAATTGGAAATAGGCGTTATAGCTATGAAGCCTATAGCTGGTGGAGCATTTAGAGAAGGAACTTTGGCATTAAAATATATTTTAAAAAATGAGAATATAACTTGTGCTATACCAGGAATGGGAAAAGTAGAAGAGGTAGAAGAAAATGCAAAGGTATGTGATGTAGATACTGAGTTAACTAAAGATGAAGAAGAGCAGATAAAGTCTATAAAGGAATCTTTAGGAACAGAGTTTTGCAGAAGATGTGGTTATTGTGGACCATGTCCGCAAAATATTGACATACCTAATATATTTATTTTCCAGGCATATAAAGAAAGATATAATTTGAGCGGATGGGCAGAAGAAAGGTATGGTTCTTTAAAAGCTACAGCTAAAGATTGTGTAGAATGTGGCGCCTGCGAGGATAAATGTCCTTATAATCTACCAATAAGAAAAATGCTTAAAAAGGCCAGAATAACCTTTAATGAATAATAATTATTAAGAAATTATTAAATTAAAAGAAAAAATTAGTATCTTTTTAATTTTTTATTGAAGATTTATGTGAAAATAATGTATAATAGAAAAATATCTGGGTAAAATAATACGATGAGAAAACTAGAGACAACTGATTCTATATTGACTTTGCACCTTTTTAAAAGGTGCTATTTTTTTTCAATATGAGCTTGACCAAAGTGGTATGTTTTTATAGACAAATAAACTAGAAAAATGTAGAATGTTTAAGTAATATTTTAAATAGTAGGTGATAATATGGCTAAAGTTATTCCAATAGAAAAGAATAAAGAATATGTATTAAATATAAGCAGCATGGGGTACGAGGGAGAAGGTGTAGGAAAAATTGAAGATTTTACAATCTTTGTTCCAAATGCTTTGTTAGGTGAAAAAGTTAAGGCAAAGATTGTAAAAGTAAATAAAAATTTTGCTTTTGGAAAGCTTGTAGATATTATAGAACAATCAAGTGAAAGAGTAGAACCTGTTTGTAGTATATATAAAAGATGTGGCGGGTGTCAATTACAACATTATTCCTATAAGGAACAATTAAAATTTAAAAGAGAACGAGTGAAAGCTTGTATGGAAAGAATAGGGAAATTGAAAGTTGTTGGTATAGACTCTAACGAAAAAGATAATGCTGTAGTTGTGCATGATACTATTGGAATGGATAACCCATATAGATACAGAAATAAGGTGCAATTACCAGTGGGTAAAAATGGCAAAGATGTAACAATAGGTTTTTATGCTGCTAGAAGTCATGAAATAATTCATATGGATACTTGTAATATACAAGATGAAATTGCAGATGAGGTAGTTAAGTTAATAAAGGCTTGGAGTGAAAAATACGCTATAGAGCCTTATAATGAAGAAGCTCATCAAGGTATTATTAGACATGTAATGATAAGGAAAGCTTTTAAAACTGGAGAAACCATGGTGGTATTAGTAACAAAAAATTTAAATATACCTCATGTAGATAAACTAGTAAGAACAATTACAGAAAATATAGCAGGGATAAAAAGTATTATACAGAATATAAACGATAAAAGAACGAATGTGATCTTAGGGCAACAATGCAAAACTTTATGGGGAGAGGATACCATAAGTGATTATATAGGAGACTTTAAGTTTAACATATCAGCGCTATCATTTTTTCAAGTGAACCCAATACAAACCGAAACATTATATAGTAAAGCTTTAGAATATGCAGATCTAACAGGAAATGAAACTGTTTTTGATGCTTATTGTGGCACTGGCACAATATCATTGTTTTTATCTCAAAGGGCAAAGAAAGTTTATGGGGTAGAAATAATTCCAGAAGCTATAGAAAATGCTATAGAGAATGCAAAACAAAATAATGTTAATAATGTAGAGTTCATTGTTGGACAATCAGAAAAAGTTATACCAAAGCTTATAGAAAAAGGTGTAAAAGCTGATGTTGTAGTTGTAGACCCACCTAGAAAAGGCTGTGAGAGCATACTTTTAGAGGCTATAGCTAAAATGGGGCCCGAGAGGGTTGTATATGTGTCCTGTGATCCAGGAACTTTAGCAAGAGATCTGAAAATAATGGACGAATTGGGCTATAAAACTTTGGAAATTCAACCAGTAGACATGTTTCCGCAAACTGCCCATGTGGAATGTGTGGCTAAACTAGTTAAGGAAAATCAAGGGGTGTAGAGGTTATCAACACTCTAAAAATAGAGATTTTCCACCATTTTTCCACCGTAATTTTATATTCGGTGGAAAAATTATTTTGATCCGGAAATAATAGATTCAAACCTATCAACGCTGTCTTGTTTTAATTTATTAGTTACGTGAGAATAGGTATCCATTGTAGTTGAAATTCTACTGTGTCCCAAACGTTCTTGAATATCTTTTATATTTGCACCGGCTTCCAAAAGCATAGTTGCATGAGTATGACGGAGAGAATGAAAATTGTAAGATATTTTCAATTCATAATTGACTACACGGCTTAAATATTTTAAACTATCAGTAGTTATGGGTTCGCCATTTTCTTTAGTACAGACAAAATTACTGTCAGTGTAGAATTGTCCGTACTTTAGCTTGTTTTCAATCTGAAATTTTTTATGTTGTTTCAGTATATTAAAAAGAGTAGTACCCATTAGAATGGTTCTATTGGAATTTTTAGTTTTAGGTGTTCCAAAGACCCATTCTCTTTCTTTTTTTATAATTATTTTTTCAACAGTTATAGTTTTATTATTTAAATCTACACAGTCCCAAGTAAGCCCACAAACCTCAGCTGCTCTCATTCCTGTATTAAAGGCAATCTGCAGCGGTACATAAAAACTGCTGCCTTGAGGAAATCTATTTATTATTTTATTAAAGTCTTCTAAAGTAATTACTTTTAAATCTTCTTTATCTTTTCTAGTCTGATCATATTTAGGCATAGTTACGTAATGCATAGGGTTTTCTTTTATTAGTTGATAAGGATATACTGCCATTTTTAATGCTCCTGATAGAACTCCATAGAAACCAGATAAAGAGCTTTTACTAAAACCATTTAAGTATTTTTTATTTAGAAATTCTTGTAGGACTGCCGGGGTTAATGTTTTAAGTTTGTATATACCTAAAGCTGGCTTTATATGCTTATTTATAATTGTTTTATAATACTGTTGGGTATTATATTTGCAATTTATAAATACATACTCCTTATACCAATAATCAAAGTAATCAGATATACTTATATTACTTTCATTGATAATAGAACCACAATTATCAAATTCATCTAATGCTTTTCTAAGAGCTTTTTCAGCCTCTCTTTTAGTAGCACCACCTTTCCTTTCAATTCTTTTTCTTTTACCATCAACGGTTCCGGCATCAAAATAATAGTACCAGTTGTTACCTTTTTTTCTTACGCCGCCCTTCATAGAATGCATCTCCTTTACTATTTATAATAAACAGTTATAAAATAACTGATTTTTAGCTAATAACAAATTTAGAATAAAATTATTTTTTATATTTGTAACTTATAAGCTTTAACTGATTTAAAAAGTCATTTATAAATTCAGAGGTTTCATTTAAGTTCAATTTATCTATATCTAATTCACAAAAATCTTTTATTGCTGGATGATGTAACAAAGACTGCACAACCCCTTCAGCAGTTTCTAATTTGTTGCACTGGTAAGTGCTTTGAGTTTCAGATACTGTGTCAGAGTTATCCGTTAAGCAATTCTGTATGTAATCTATATCTGTTTCAGGATCATTTTTTATATAGTCTGCTATTTTAGATACATCCTTACCTTCTGCCTTACCTAATTGTGATTTAATAAAAACTTCAATATCTTTATTTAACTGCTCGCTGTCCTGAAAAAAGCTTATTGGAACTCCACAGGCATCTGCTATTTGTGATAAAAGCCTAAAACTTGGATACGTTCTTCCTGATTCAACATCTCCAATATAACTTTGGGATTTGTTTAAATCCGAAGCCAGCATTTTTTGAGTGTAGAGTTTATTAATTTTTTCAGATTTTAGATTTCTAGCCTTTTTTATTAAAGAGCCTAATTCTTTTTTACTTAGAACCAAATTACATCAATCTCCTAACAACTTAAAGTTTAGTTTTCTATATTATAACGTATCTAACGTTATGGTGTCAATTCGTAAACGTAAATAAACGAAAAGATAAGAAAATCAAAAATAAACGTAGAAAACCATAGGAATTTAGAGTTTTTTAACATTTGTCTAGTTATCTCAAATAATGTTATAGTTTACTTAACGCAAATAACGTTTACAACATGCTAGGGAGGTTTAATTATGATAATGGGCAAAGTTTTAAACAATTTAAAATGGTACAAGAAGATGGAAGTATTACGAAGGGTTAACAATTGGACACAGGAAGAAGCAGCTCAAAAGTGCAGGACAAATCAAAAGATGTACTGGAGCTGGGAGAAGGGAAAAAATTACCCAAGGAAAAGAAGTCAAACGTTAATAGCCAGTGCTTTTAATGTTAAGATTGATGATATATTTCCAGTTTAAGATATGAATTTGGGGGGAATAAATTATGGAGGCTTACTTATATACTGTTGAAGAAGTAGCAGCAATATTAAAAGTAAATAAAAATGCGGTATATGACTTAATTAGAAACGGGCTTTTGACAGCTCTTAAACTTGGCAGGCTTAAAGTAACAAAGCCTACTTTATTAAGCTTTTTAAGAGAGTATAACGGTAAAGACTTATCGGATCTTGAACATATAAAAGAATTAACATTCCAAAATGAGACATCAACCTATTAAAGCTCAAAGGAAGTGATTCCATGAAGTTTACTATACTAGGATATAATCAGGCTAAATTAATGGAATTTGGGTTAGATGCAGTAGACGCAGTATTACTTAGATATTTTGTGGATTTTAAAGATAGTGGTACTATGGTTAAGGAAAATATAGAAGGAGAGCTTTATTATTGGCTTAAATATGAAGGGATAATGAAGGAACTTCCTATACTGAATTTAAAAAAGGACAGCATTTATAGAAGATTTAAAAACATGGCTAAAGTTGAAATATTAAATCACAAAACTAAAAAAAGTAAAGGTGTATATTCTTACTACAATATTGGGAGTAACTATTTAAGTTTATTATCAGATTATATTACAGTTGAGTCGGATTATAATCCGAGGGGCTCGGATTTAGATCCGTACCCATTCGGATTTAAATCCGTAACCCTTCCGGATTTAAATCCGGAACAAAAGATTAATCTATTAAAAGATAAATCTATTAAAGATAATAATATATATGATCAAGTTATAAATTACTTAAACAAAAAAGCTGATACAAGATATAAGGCAGCAAGTAAGAAAACTAAGCAGCTTATAAAAGCAAGATTGGATGAAGATTTTGCTTTAGAGGATTTTTACAAAGTGATAGATATAAAAGTTTCTGAATGGCTAAATACAAACATGGAAAAGTATTTAAGACCGGAAACTTTATTTGGGACGAAATTTGAGGGTTACTTGAATCAGAGAAATAGAGGGGGATTAAAGAATGGAGGCAGTGAAGACGGTTCTGGAGAGGTCCAAGCAGATGGAATCGGCTTTAGTGTATAGAGATATTAATAATATACCAAAGTGTAAAGTTTGCGGAGAACCTATAGGTATAGCTGTAAAAATGTCTTTTGGAACTAAATTATACCCTAGAGCCTGCAGATGTAGAAGGGAAGCTTATGAAAGGCAGCAGACATTGGATATAAACAGACAAAAGCAGATTAGGCTTAAACAGATAATTTCTAACAGCATGATGAATAAAAACTTTAAGGAATTTACTTTAGAGAATTGGGATCATAAACTTGGAAATGAAAATTTATATAATATTGCAAAACAGTATATTTCAAAGTTTGCTCAGATGAAAGCAGAGAATAAGGGGATGCTCATATATGGGGAACCCGGTAATGGGAAGACTTACTTTTCTGCATGTATAGCTAATGCTTTGGTACAAAAGTTAATTCCAGTTATATGTGTTGGAGCTATAGCTCTTACTGAGAGGATAGGTCAAAGTAAAAGAACCTGGGGGGATGAAGGGATTTTTACAGTGCTTAATACTCTAGAAAATGCAGATTTGATTATTATTGATGATCTGGGAACTGAAGAAGATAATAAGTGGACAAGGGCTATGATGTATCAGATTATAGAAAAAAGAAATACTGTAAATTTGCCTGTTATTATAACAACTAACATAAGTATGCAGGAGTTAAAGGAAAGGTATGATGACAGAACTTACAGCAGACTATCAAGTATGTGCAGTTTTATAAGAAATACAGGTAATGATATAAGAAAAATACAGGGTAAAGAAAAGACTGATAAATTTATTAAAGAGCTTTTCGGAGGGTAAATTTATGGGGTAAGTGATGGGATAAAGGCTTTGAGAATCAAAAACAACATAAAGCAAAAAACTATGTCCAAGACTTTAAATATGACAGTGGCTGCATATAGTCGCAAAGAAAATGGACAAAGAAGCTTCACTATTGATGAAGTAGCCAAAATAGCTGAGTTTTTTAAAATAAGTATGGAAGAGTTAATTTTTTAAGACATTTGAGAGAATTTGGGGGAGAAAAAATGATGACAGAAAAACAAATGGAGAAACTACCAGCATTATTAACAGTGAAGGAAATGGCAGCAGTTTTAAAAATAGGGTTAAATGCTGCGTATCAAATTATTTATAAAAAGGAGTTTTGTATACTTAGGATAGCTCCTAGAGTAATAAGAGTACCCAGCTGTGAATTGATTAGGTGGATAAAGAGTGGGAAATCTAAGTTTAAGTTCTATGAGGATTAGGGGAGAAAATTTGGTAATCAAGAAAGAAGAGCTGTAGAGGGTCTTCTTTTTTAGAAAGTTTAAGTGTTTGTTTTTAAATATGTTAATATTAAGAAGCAAGAATAGTTTATAACTAAAATCAAAAGGACAAAAAAGGTTATTTCAATGATAAAAACATAACGATAATATATTTATAGTTGAATTTTTTATACACGAAATAAAATGTGACTATATATTGTGTAATAAGTTCATAATATGGTAATATATACATGATGATTTATAGGAGTTGTTATGATGATAAATAAAATAGAAATTGATAAGCTTTTTGGACGCTTTGATTATGAAATAGTTTTTGACCCTAAGGGGGTCACTATTATAACTGGACCAAATGGATATGGAAAATCCACAATTCTTAGGTCAATTGAGGCCTTATATGAAGGCGATATTGCGTTCTTTTGGAAATTGAGATTTCAAAAACTTAATATTTTTTTTGATACATCAAAAGAAATAATTAGTATATCAAAAAGTGGAAATGGAATAATATTAAATGGATTAAAAATACCAGTTAGCATGTTTTTAAAAGATGAGGATTATAAAACTAGGAACGGCATTTTTCATAGTACTACTAGTAAGTTTTGGGACAAAATACCTACCTCAAAGTTATCAGTAGATGAAGTAGCAATTACGCCATTTTATAACGAAAAAGAAAAAATTATTGATTATTCAATAGTAGATAACTGCAATAATGTTAACCAGAGTGATTGTAAAATTCTATGGCGCAAACAATATAAACGTATGCTAAAGCGAATAAGATTATTGATAGGATCTATATATTTTATAAAAGAGCAAAGATTAATAAGTCAAAAGAAGAATTTAAGAGATGAAAAACAAGTGGTAAATGTAATAGAAGATTTGCCTAGCAAGTTTAAACGTTTAATTATCGATATTTCAAGTGATTATTTATCTATAGCAAATAAGCTAGATAGTACTTACCCTAATAGGTTATTTGATACAGAAGTTGGCATAAGCGAAGATGAATATAAAAAGAAAATGCTTGAAATGACAAATAAGTTTGAAAAATTAAGAAAATATGACATTTTTGAAATGCAAAATTCGGCTAATGTTTTTTTTAAGCAAGAACATGCAAAAGCACTTAAAGTATACTTTGACGATTTTAACAGAAAGTATGAGGTATATGAAGATTTTATTAAAAAATTAGACTTGTTCACTGATATTATTAATAGCAGACTATCATTTAAGAAAATTAAGATTTCTAGAGAAAATGGAATAGTTATTGTTGATGAAAATTGCAAAGATAGTGTTATGAAACTTAACCAGTTATCTTCTGGGGAGAAACAAGAAATTGTTTTATTCTATGAATTGATATTTGAGACAAGAAACAATACATCACTGCTAATTGATGAACCAGAAATATCCCTCCATATAGTTTGGCAAAGAATGTTTATGGACGATTTACTTAAGATTGTTGAATATAAGGGGCTAAAGGTAATAGTAGCAACACACTCCCCACAGATAATCAATAATCACTGGGATATACAAGTAGATTTGGGGGAGTTATATGGGAACAAACTCTATTAGAGCTAACTTATCTAAAGATGACATTATATCAGAAATAAGATTGAGTTTAGGAGCAGATATAAAACAGGAGCATACTTTTTTGGTAGTTGAAGGAGAGGATGACTTGAAATTTTGGAAAAACATTGCTAATGAGAAAGTCATTCTTTTTGAATCTTTCACCGGAAAAACTGGTATAACTGAGATTGTTGAAGAGTATTTTACATCTAACCCAAGAGTAATTGGTATAAGAGATAGAGACTATGAGTGCGGGCACATTTACAATAAGATATTCTACTATGACTGTTGTTGTATGGAAATGATGCTTGTTAAAAATGACGAAGTATTTAACAACATTTACAGTGAATATTATTCTGGAAGACTTTCTTCAAATGAGCTGAGGGATGTTTTGCTAAAGCAGTTAAAATATCTTAGTTTAATCCGAAAAAATAATGAAACTATGGGATTAGGCATTAAAATTGATGGTGTTTCTATTACTAATGCATTTGATGAAGAAACACAAAACATTCAAAATGAAAAAATAATTTTAAAATTAAATCAAATGAATCAGCAATATTTTGCAATAAATGTGGACAAGTTATCGCAAATCAATTCTCAAAATGCAATAGTTCTCAATACAGAAGAGTTATTAGAAATAAATCAAGGACATGACTTTATAGAATTGTTTGCAGCATTTTGTAGAAAACCTAGAGGAAGCAGTGCAAGCTCCAAAAACATTGCAGCAAGTTTAAGATGTGCTTATAGGAAAAGAGATTTTACATATACAGAATTATATTTACAGCTTGTTTCGTATAGTAATACACATAACATAGTGATAATTTAATAAGATTATTATAAGTTAAAAATATGATACCTATTAAGTGTACTTTATAAAAAATAAAGATATTTCCAATTTGTCAATTATAGCTATACCACCACCTTATTAATTGTATAATGATGGTAAATACAATTAAAGGTGGTGTTTATCATAGAAGAACTTATTAAGAGAGCTAAAGGCGGAGACAGTTCTGCAGTTGATGAAATTATTCAGAAATTCAGCTGTTTTGTTATTAAGCAGGCAGCTAAATACAGAATACCTTCTTATGAATTTGATGATTTAGTTCAACATGGATATCTTTCAATAATAAGAGCAATTCATCTATATAAAATGGGAAACTGCTCTTTTACTACATATTGTAACAGTGCAGTTATAAATAATTTTAAAGCTCTTTTAAAGGGAGAGATAAAGCACTTAAGAGAAATTCAGGATGACAGCATAATTGATTTAAAGGAACATGATTTTACTCTGGAAGATGAAGTTATAGCCTATGATGAAGCACAAAAGGTTAGGAAAGCTTTGGACAAACTCCAGGGGATAGAAAAAGATATAATTGAAGCTGTATATATTAAAGGAAAAACACTAAAAGAAGCAGCAGCTGACTTTAATATAAAGTATAGAATAGCTATAGAAATAAAAAAAGAAGCATTAAATGAACTGAGAAAATATTTGAAATAGCATATATATAATCATAGCGGCAGGGGAGGTTGATATTATGTATGACCAGCTGGTTAATTTAATCAGTTCCGTGGGGTTCCCTATAGCAGTTAGCGTATATCTCCTTACAAGATTTGAAAGCAAGATTGATTTATTAATCAAATCTATTGAAGGTCTTAGAGTAGATATGGCAGCCGTTATAAAAAACCAGGAAAAGAAACAGGATTAGGTCTTGTTTCTTTTTTTCTGCACTAATTTAAAAAAAAGCATATATATAGTTAAAGACAAAGAAAGGAGAGGATATTATGGCAGCAGCAGCAACTAAACTTTCTTCTGACCTAGTTATTGTAATAAAGACTGGGGTAGATAAAAAGGGCAAGGAAGTACTTAAAAAGGCAACATTGGGTAACTTGGATTTAAAGGCAGCTGATCAGGATGTTTTCGATGTAGTAAAAGCAGTAGAAAAGCTACTAAACTATCCAGTAAATGAAATTCAAAAAGCTGATCACAGCGTAATAGTTAACGCTTAGTGTTTAAGCTTTAAACTGATCATTAAATAAGAAGGAGGGATTTTAGATGGCACATAAACTTACTATGAAATTTACAACAGAGCAGGAAGGCAAGTACTTTTCATTAAGTGTAGATAATATAAAAGAAGATGAAAATGGAAAGCCTGCTGTTACTCAAGCAGATATTAATGCTGCTATGGATCTTATAATTACTAAGAAGATATTCGTAAGTAAAAATGGAGCATTAGTTGGCAAAAAAGATGCTAAGGTTGTCAGCACAACATCACAAGAATTTGCAGTTAAATAGATTTTACGGCCCTGCTGTTTTAGCAGGGCTTTAATATTTGGAGGTGTTTAATTTGAATATAATAAATGCTGATTTAAGTTTTAGGGATGGATTAAGCTATGGTAATAATCCTAAGATGGTAATACTTCATCATGCAGATGCAGTAATCTGCAGTATAGAGGATATTCATAGATGGCATTTGCAGAATGGGTGGTCTGGCTGTGGCTATCATTATTTTGTAAGGAAAGACGGAACTGTTTATATTGGAAGGGATGAAAAAGCTATAGGAGCACATTGTTTGAATTATAATGCTGTATCTATAGGAATATGTGTAGATGGAAACTTTAATGTTGAAGCTATGGTAGAATCTCAGTATAGTTCACTGCTGCAGTTAACAAAATCCATATTAAATAAATATGGAATAAGTAAGATATATGGACATTTTGAATTGTACTCAACAGATTGTCCAGGGAGCAATTTTCCTTTAGATAGAATAAAAAAAGAAGCAGTAGAAGGGGAGAATTGTGCAAGTTATCCTGGATATTTAATTAAGATGAATTCTGGTTTAGAAGATGATAATGTGAAGATTATACAAAACAAGCTTATAGAGCAGGGGTATGATGTTGGGAGATGCGGAGCTGATGGATATTTTGGAGAAGATACACTAAAGGCTATAAAAAAGTTTCAGCTAGACATTGGAATCTGTGATGATGGTGTTGTAGGACCTAGTACTTGGAATAACATAATAAAATAGAAATGTTGCTAATTATAATAGTAATTTCAGTTAAACTTATATATTGAGAAAAAATTTTCTTCATTAATGAAAAAATAGAATTATAACACAGGATTGTATCTAAAGAGTTTTGGTTAATGTTTAGAAAAATATTCTATGCTTATAAAAGAGGCATACAAAGTTTTTGTGTGTCTTTTATTTTTTGAATATAAGTTTGATTCTAGTATATACATTTACATGATAAGATTTTGGTGACAATTCTTGCTATACTTATTTGTGAAGTTATTCATAATATAGAATATAATGGTGAATTGTGGTATTATTTATTATATAAAGTTACTATTTAAGGGGAAATATATAATTTATTCTATAAGCTAAGAGGTAAAGTTATAGCAAAACGAAAATGAACAATTATATTAGAGATAAATATAATAAATTTCATTTGGAGATTTAAGAGAAAATAAAATTTATAATTATTCATAATGTTTGTTCAAAGCATATAATAAAAATATAGAATAAGGAAAGTAAATAATTGGTGGCATAGTAACATATTTGTAGTAATATAATTATGAATCCCTTATTAGTTAACAAATAGTATGTCACAGTAATTTTCATTGATTTTGTAAAGTAATTAGCACAATGGTTAATTATTAAATGTTTGAGGAGGAGAATTTAAATGGAAAATTATATTATTGAACTCAAACAAAAGCGAAATCGGCCTTATTATTTTGCTCATAAAAAAGTAGTGATTATTAAAATATATGAATTAGCTCATTTAGTAAAGATAAGATTTGAAAATACTAATGAATGTATGATTGTAGATATAAGTGCGCTAAGTTATGCTCCGGACTTTACCAATGCTATTTCTTTAAGAATAATTGGAGGATAAGAAATTATGGTCTTAGAGTTTATACAGCCATATCTCAATGGTAATGCATGGGAAAGTCTGTGTGATTCATGTTACAGAATTAGATATCAAGAATATGGATATACACAAATACCAGCTGCTGTATGTGGAGATGGTGGAATAGAAGGATTTACCTCAAGCGGAATAGTATATCAATGCTATTGTCCAGAACGCGAGTATTCAGATAATGAATTATATGAACACATGCGTAATAAAATGACTAGAGACATTAATAAGTTGTTGAAACCTGATTATGCAGATACTCTCAAGGGGTTAGGCATTCATAATGTGTGTGAATGGCATTTTGTTATACCAGAATATAAAGATAAAAGAATCATAGAGCATATGGAAAAGAAACGCAAAGAAGTATTAGAATATAAAAAATTGAATTCAGAACAATGTAATTTTATTAGTGATGAATTCAAAATTCTTGTTAAGGTGGCAGAAGACTTTAAGGTTGAACTGGCTAGGCTAATTAGGACAAGCATGGATGCAAAGTTGGACTTAACAGTTCTTCGTAATAAAAAGGGAGATTGGTCTAAATGTGATTCAGAGAAAGTGTCAAATGTTAAAAGAAAAGTTAGGGCTGTGATGAACAACATAGATGAAGAAGATGAAGATTTCAAAGAAGTTGTTGATACTTACATGAAATCATATGTTATTGGTATTGAACTGATGGAGAAACTACGAGTTTCCCAAAATGATATTTATGAGCAAATTTTAAGTATAGAACAGGCATATAAAAAAGAGGTATCTATAAAAACTAAGATGAACACAGATAGTTCATTGAATAGTAAATTATTTAATGAAATTATTAGTGATTTTCAAAAAACGTTAGAACAGGAATTTGATTACTTAACTAAAACTTCAATCATGGAATTAAAAATGGATTTGGTAAGTAGTTGGCTGGCAGACTGTTCTATGCAGTTTAAATGTAGGTGATGTTATGAATGAAGAAAAACTTATGAGAAATGGAATAATATTTGATGCAAAACCAGATGCAGTACCATATAACTATAGAATTAGTTATAAAGTAAGTGTAATTTGTTTAATTATAGCTGCTAGTTGTGGAAGGAAAGGATGCTCATTGATTAAGATGCACATGATATCATATGCATTAAGTAATAGGAATGAGCAAATGAAATTGAAAGAGTTCTGTGAATCGAGTTTTAATGAGTGTATTATAATACGTTTTGATCCGGTGGTAAATCGAGCACTATTATATGCAACTGCAGATGGATTAATAGTGCAACAAGTTAATGGATTGTTTAAGTTGACGAGTAAAGGAAAAAAGCTAGTTGATGAGATTAGAAAAGATAAAACAATACTTTACAATGAAGTTGAATTTTTGAATAGTTTATCTACAAAGTTAACAGAGGATAAGATTGAATCCTTAATGGAAAACTGGAGGAGATTATATGTTGATGATAAAAAGGTTAAAAGTTCGAATAAAAACACCTAAAGGAGAATACGGATTTGATGAAATATTTAAACCTGGCCTAAATTTTGTTGCAAGCGATAATAATACAAGAGGAAAAAGCTCTGTTCTTATAGCTATATATTATTGCTTAGGGTTTGAAGAAATTATTGGTGGAGTAAATGAAAAAGTATTAACTTCAGTATATAAAAGTGTAATTGAAGATGATGCAGATACATGGCCAGTTTTAGAATCAGGTGCTTTTTTGGAGATTTACAATGGATATGAGAGTATTACGATATTTAGAGCTGCTAAAATGAAAAATAGAGATAGCAGATTGGTAACAGTCTATTTTGGTGATTTAGAGCAGATAAAAAACGAGGATATAGGAATGGAAGAATTTTATGTTCATATGAAAAATTCGGCAACAAATACAAAAGGATTTCATTCTTTTTTGGAAAAATTCCTAAATGTAAAACTTCCTATAGTAACAACATCAGATGATAGCGAAAGGAAATTGTATCTTCAACTTATTTTTTCATCAATGTTTATTGAACAGAAGCATGGATGGTCAGATATCTTTTCAGGTATGCCATATTTAGGAATAAAGGATGCTAAAAAGCGAGTTACAGAATTTGTTTTAGGTTTAGATACATTTGAAAATGAGAGAAAAAGAAACCAATTAGTGAGTAAGGAAAGAAATATTAAAGATAAATGGAAAATGCAATGGCAAGAGCTGATTATTTTACAAGGAAAAGAAGAATGCAAGGTCATAGGTATACCAATATTACCAGAGATTTTAGATGAAGATTTTAATGATAAAGTAAATGTATTCGAACTTCATGGAAGTCATGATCCTATTGATATATGGATTGAAAGATTAAAAGGTGAATATGAAAGTTTAAAGACAATACGACCTAAAGTAGTTGATAATTTTGAAGAACTTCAGAATGAGTTGTATGAAACTGAAGAAGTGATTGTAGAAAAGGAATCAGCACTGAATGTATTGCAAGATGAATACAATAACCATATTCGGAGTATAGTTAGTTTAAAACAGAATATTGAAGTTATAAAAAATGATATTTCTAATAATAAAGATGCAGAAAAATTACAGAAGTTAGGTAGTCAATTAGGTTGTCAATCCTCAAATGGAAAATGTCCTGTATGTCATCAGGATATTCAGGATACGCTACTTCCTGGACAGCATCAGTATGAAACCATGAGTATAGAACAAAATATAAGACATCTTAATGCACAGAAGAAAATGTTAGAGTATGCTTTAAAGTCACATGAATCTATAAAAGAAGAAATTGATATACAAATCCAAAAGATAAAAGCCAATATAATAACCTTACAGAGATTAGCTAAATCCATAAGGAATGATTTATATTCTGTAAATGAAGATCTATCAGAAACTGTAATATTTAGGAGAATGAGTATTGCGCGAAAAATTGAAGATTTGCAGAAATTTAGTATTGAATTGAAAACTATATTGAACAAATTTATGGAAATATCAAGAGATTGGAAAAAATACTTGGAAGACAAGGAAAGTATGCCAAAAGAAAAATTTTCATTGAGTGATTTAGCTAAAATTCAGTTACTTCAAGATAAATTTAAGTATAACTTAAAAGAATATAGATATACTAGCACTTCTAATGTAGATAATATAGAAATATCTAAAGAGAATTATTTACCTACGATTGAAGATTTTGATATGAAGTTTGATTCTTCTGCAAGTGATAACATAAGGGCAATTTGGGCATATACAATGGCCTTATTGCAGACTTCATTAGCTAAGCAAGGAAATCATTTTGGTTCTTTAATTTTTGATGAACCAGCTCAACATAGCATTGGAAGTGAAGATATGGAAAAGTTTTTTAAAAGCATTTTGAGTTATGGAGATGCTTGCCAAGTTATAATTGGAATCACTGTAAATACTGATGAAATTAAGGATGCAATCGAAAAACTAGAGAAAGACAAGTATCATCTGATTAAGATTGGTAGTAAAGCATTTTTAGCTCAATAAAAAAGATTATAATTGAAGTTCTTTAATGGGTATTAATGAAGCAATGGACTAGCTTTTCATCTTCCTCTCCTCAGAAGAAAAGCTGGTCCATTGACATTGATTTAAAATGGGATGCTCCGCCCCAAACCTAGGAAGCAAAACTCTGCAGGTCCTATAAGAGCTCCTTTACAGTCGAAGGAAGCTTTGGACAAGCATATAGTGGTAGAAGGTTTTAAAGATGTTTCTAAGACTTAACCGTTTTCAATTTTAACTCTATAATTAAAATTTTATACAACCACAATAAGTTAGTCCAAAGCAAGAATATAATGGGGAGGCACCCCAAGCCCCCTGAAGTATTCTGCTAGGGTCTTTCGCTTGTCTACTTCGCTAAACAAAGGGAGATTTAGCGTAAGTAAAACAAGCCGTTAAGGCTTGCCTGACTTCGCCAAATCTTTTGTTTAGCAAAATAAACAAGCGTTCAGGGGAGTATTATTGGGTCCTGCTGGGGGATTCCTTTGAGGAAACTCAATGTAGTAAGTTTTTTATAATTAGATACTTTTAATTCCGCTTCGCCACAGGGGTGGACATGCTCCTAACTCTTGGCCTTAAGTACAAGCATTAAAATGACTTGTCCTTATAGTCAAGGTTACAAGACAAGTCCACCCTTGCTGGTGTATGAAGAATTTTATTGAAATATAAATTTATTTGTAAATTAAACTACTAATATGGTGTTATATGGTATACTTAAATAAGGAATATTCTGACGTGGGAGAAGTTGATTATGTCTATAATCGAGAGTTAATTTAATATAAATTTTATTGAAAATAAAATGATTTTTATAAATCGTAGAGAAAGGAAGTTTTAATAACATGAAAATAGTATCATTATTTAATAACAAAGGTGGAGTTGGAAAATCAACTCTTGGATATCACTTAGGACACGCTTTGAGCGAAATGGGTAAAAGGGTATTACTTGTAGATTTAGATCCACAATGTAATTTAACTATTTCTGGATTAAGCGAAGAAATGTTACATGGTATTTGGTTAGAAGAAGATCCTTTTATTGATGACTTCGCTGACGCTATTAAAAATGCAGGTGGATTGGGGAAAATTACAAGTAGTCCTAGGTCAATTCATTTTTTACTTAAACCTGCTGAAGATGGATTAAATGAACTTGAAGAATACCCTAAGCCATTTAGATTATCTAAAAACTTAGATTTAATCCCAGGAAGGCTATCTATTCACAAATATGAAAATAAAATTGCTGAGAGGTGGAGTGGTGCATATCAAAGTGATAACCTTAGTATTAGGACCATAACAAATATTAGACGTATTTGTGAAAAATATGATGATATATATAGTTATGATTATATTATAATTGATACTTCACCAAGTTTAGGAATACTTAATAAAGTAATAATTTCTACTGTTGATGGCTTTTTTATTCCTGCACAACCAGATATGTTTAGTTTATATGGAATTAGAAATATCGGAAATTCACTTGAGCAATGGCAAAAAGAATTTAATACAATTTACAGTTTAATTTCCAGTGATAAGAGAAGAAATTTTCCGAACAAATTTGTGCAGTTTATAGGTTACACTATATATAATGCAAAGAAATATACTAAAAAGAAAAATAAATATGACTTAGCAAGTGCACACTATTCTTATGTTAAGAAAATACCAGAAGTAATAGATATGTATATTAACCATGCAAATAGAGCTGATATTTGTAATATAATGGATCCAATTGGTGAAAAAGCAGTTATGCATACTCATAATACATTTCCTTCAGTTGCTCAAGCATTAAAGTGTCCTATGTGGAATATCCCAGAAGTTTATCATAATCTTCAAGCTCAAAATCAAACATATTTAGCTGAAATGGAATTAGAAGTAAACAGTGGTCATTTTCCAGGTTATAGAGCTACCAGAAATCAATACATAGAATTTGCTAAAGATTTTATTAAGAGAGCTGAGGTACTATAAATGAAAAATGATATAAATGAACAGGCAATAATAGATTTTTATACAGACCAATGGAATAGTTATGAGTTAAAGGGATTTTTAGGACAAGTACAATTTTTTTTCAATGAAAACCCTTATTTGAATAAGAAACCTTTTCCAATAATACATTCAGTTAAGTCAAGATTTAAAGATACTGAGCATTTAAGAGATAAGATTAGACGTAAAGCTCAAAAAGGTCAGATAGTAACAAAAGAAAACTTATTTGAAGAGATAAATGACTTAATTGGAATCAGGGTTTTATATCTTTATCAAGACCAATTTAAAGATATTCACGAACAAATAATTAAAAAAGTAAACGAAGTTGGTGATTGGTGCTTTGTTGAAGAACCTAAAGCCTATACTTGGGATCCAGAATCCAAGCAATATTATGAAAAATTAAGTATAAGAACAGAATTGAGAGAAACTTACTATACTAGTGTTCACTATATAGTAAAACCTAATAATGATATTAGCAGTGTTTGTTGCGAAATACAAGTTAGAACTTTGTTTGAGGAAATTTGGGGGGAAATAGACCATACTATAAATTATCCTCATCCGACAGAAAGTATTGCTTGTAGAGAACAGTTACGTGTACTGTCAAAATTAGTTTCAACAGGAACTCGTTTAGCTGATTCAATATTCAGAAGTCACAATGAGGCAAAGACTAGAAATTAATTAATACACTGAAAGTTAACTGTCTATCAGCCTAATAATAGGAAGCTGCTAATAAATTTTACATAGTAAATTATATACACTATGTAAAAATAGCAGATTTGAATAACAACATAGAATATTTAACTAATGATGAAGTAACTAAATAAGTTAGCTAACGAGAGGAGAAGAAAGGCAATGAAATTATTACTTGATTTAATCGGAAATTTAAGCTCTTTTGCTACATTGCATTCATGGATAAAAGAACAGTACAAAAGTAGAACTTCTAAAGTCAATATGCATAAATTAGATAATATTGATTTGAAAATTAGGGAGAAAATATTAAGAGAAATAAAAGGAGAGTATGATATAGAAAAGCTAGATGATTTTGTAGCAAAGCATTCATTGAATTTTAAAAATAGAGGACTATCTATATTGTTTTCAGAAGACGAGAGAAAAGAGACGATAGGGGATTATATTAAGAAAAATTCAGCATGTGATAAAGACAAAACAGCTAATATATTGAATGAATATTTTGATTTACTTAATGAATATTTGTTTAAGAATTTGTCGTTTGAGACTAAATTTTTAAAAAAGTGTATAAATGATGAGGGCGAACATATTATTGAAACCATTGAAGAAATATTGGATGACAAACTAAAATGTGAAAATATATATAAAGATGTACCATATAGCCAAGCAATTATCAGCAGGTGTAATTCAATTAACTCATTACTGCTTAATAATATGAGTATAGATTTATGGAGAAAGTCGGTTGATACAGATTATTTAGCAGCTGATAATTTAGCAAATGTATTCTTACGGGTTGAAAAACTGTTGCAAAGCTTTAACATAGATAAGTTTGATCGACTGTCCGGAAATAGTTCTAATGAACCAATTGAATCACTAATGCAGTTTGTATTAACATCTGCATCTGATTTTTCAGTAGAATTAAATGAATATTATAATAAGGTAATAATTCCGACAGTTAATTGTATTAATGGTTATGAAGATAAAGACAAAGATTTTCATATGTCTATTGGTGCATTAGGATTATATAATGATAATTCTGATGAAAAAATATATAGATGTGTTATGAATAATTTGTTGACATTCTTTACAAAAGTGTGTGATGTACTTAGTGAGCTGTGGAAAGATAAAAATTATGAATATATAGAAAATATCGTTAGCAATGAAATGCATAAATATATTTACCATCGTATAAAATATCATTTTGACGATAAAAGCAAATTAATGTTAAAAATGATTTATGATAGAAATTTAATATTAGATACAGATCTGGCTAATGAATTTGGTTATAATATATCTTATGTAAGAAAAACATTATATAGTGCAACAAAAGCATTTCTAGGATATAAATACAATGATAAGAAATCAACAAAGTTATATATAGATGGAGCCTATAGGGCAACCATCAAAAAATACTATAATGAGTTATTTAATGGGGTGGCATATGAAGAATAGATTTGTAAAGGTATGGGATGACCGTAGATTTGGGTATATGAAATATATAGTATTAGAGGTTGAAAAAAACGACAAATTTTTGCTAGAAGCTGGTTTTGATCCAGGATATAAATTTATTATTCAAGCAGTTTATGATCGGGTAGGTGCTGCTGGAGGGCATGAATTTAATCCTTATTATGGTGAAAGAGTACGTAAAATAAGTCATAAAATAAATAGTACAGAAGCAGATGTATTAGGTTTTTATCTGCAGAATGTAGATAATATATATGACATTCCTAATACATTATATACAGAGAATATTTGGAATGTAGTTCGTACGGATGGGTATTGCGAAGAAGATGATGACTATGATGCAGAAAATTGTTATAAAGTATTGTTAGCAAGTTTACTTGATACTAATAAAGCTAGCGATTGTCTTTTTATTGACAAAGAAACTTTAGAAGTTGTTTCAGGCACATTGTATGATCATGAACGATCAATCACTAAATATTTATGGAGTTCGTGTGAGGAACTTCCTGATGAGTTATTGGAAGAAGTAAAGGAGAAAAACAGTAATCATTACTTTGGTAAGGTTTACAATTTGATGGATGAGTAATTGAACGTCAGTATATATCGAAAATAGAGTTAATAAATTATAGTTGAAGACTTCTTAATTATCTATAAAATTGGACATGTTGAATTTATACCAATTTGACTAATAACTGAAAACTAAGATGCTCGATAAAAAAGTAGAAGTCGTTTAGCTGAAAAACTCTCGTGTATCATTAATGACAAAAGGTATGAGATTGAAGTAGTAGTAATTTACATTAAGGGAGATATAAGAATTATGAATATTTTGGTTGTTGGAAATGGTTTTGATTTGGCACATGGGTTGCCAACAAAGTATAGCGATTTTTTAGAATTTGCGAAAAAAATTGAAATTACAAGTTCATGGCAAGGTAACAAGGAAGCTTATATAAACAAACATATTAAAATGTGGGAGACTAATAATGAAGTGCGTGAATATGTAATTAAAGCATTTGAAACAAGAAAAGTGGTTCTTAATAATAATACAATGAATTCTCAACCATATATACAAGAATTATATGATAATATTAAGGATAACGTTTGGCTTAAGTATTTTTATAATGAATATACAAAGGTGAAATCTATAGGAATACACTGGATAGATTTTGAAAGTGAAATTAAAAGAATTATAAAAAGTTTTGATAATCAGTGCAATACAAAGTATGACATGATAGGAAAGAAACGGTTTGAAAATGATGAACTAAAGAATTTTTACTCTGTTAATTATTCTATATTAAACGAGTATCTAGATAAAAAACGATATAATGATTTAATAAATAAATTAGAGAATGATTTAAATTGTCTAATTCGATGTTTGGAGATCTATCTTGAAGATTGTGTTGGGCAAATTAATACAGTTTGTTTATCACCAGACATTAAAAGTATATCAATAGATAACGTATTAAGCTTTAATTATACTAATACATACGAGAAAATTTATGATATTTCCAATAATACTAATTATCATTTTATTCATGGTAAAACAAACATTTCTACAAAGGGAAACAATATGGTGCTTGGTATTAATGAGTACTTACCTAATGAATTAAGAAATGTTGATACAGATTATATTGTTTTTAAAAAATATTATCAACGAATAATAAAAGGAACTGGAAACGAATACAGAGTGTGGTTAAAATTTATAAAAGATGAATATGAGGAACACCTTGAAAATTGTAAAAAAACATCAAATTTTTGCAACTTATCAATTCCATCTAAACCATATGATATCCATAATGTTTATATTTTTGGTCACTCATTAGATATGACGGATAAGGATATCTTAAAAGATTTAATATTGAGTCCTAATGTTGTAACAACTATTTTTTATAAAGATAAAAATCAACAAAGCCAGCAAATTGCTAATTTAGTGAAAGTAATTACCGAATTTGAATTGATTGAGAGGACAAGCAGTGCTGATCAGTCAATTATTTTTAAACAACAAAATGATATGATAAAAGAGTAATATAAAATTTGTTATGTTTTTATATTTGTGGAAGAGAATAAAATGGATGAGTTAGAAGAGTATTCTGATAATAATGTATTTAGGGACATGTTTGTAGAAGATGATGAAAACTATACTGAGGAAGATTGTGATCAAGATTTTGAAGAGTTAACAATCGAATTATGTGAAGAAGATTATAAAGATGATTACGATGCTCAACCTAAATTTAAAATCTCAGACGATGTTCAAAAATACATGAATGAAACAGATTTAACATTTGATGAAGCTGTTAATGTGTTATGTATAAATTATGATGAAGAATATGATTATTAATTGTAATATAAATTAATTTGATATACTTAGAGAATTTGATTGCTGCCCAATGATGATATAATACATCGGATTATATCAAATTGAATTTCGCGATATTTTTATATAGCGATACCAAGAGTTTATGAAATAATTATAATAAAGAAAAAATAGGAAGCAATAACTATAATAGTTTCCTATTTTTCTTAAATTTGTATTCTTTAATTCTCTAGAGACTCAAAAGTTACTTAAATACACAATGAGCGGATACTACCAATTTGAAATATCTGTAATATAGTACTTCTCCAAAAAAAATTCTATATTTTGCACTATAATTTTATTAAGACATTTCATCCTCAAATGGTGGTAATTCTAATGGTTGAACATTCATTATAGTAGTAATATCTTTAATCATCTTTCTAGAGCGTCCTAATAAATCAGGTAAACAAAGTTTCGAAAAAGTCTCGTCAAAATCCTCTCTTTTTTCTATAATGAAATGAATCATATTTGCAATTTCGATTTTAAATTTAAAATTATCATCTTCATCTTTAATGTTAAATTTAAAATTTATTAAAAATTTATCGCTTTCAGTTTGAGAGTTCATAATTGTTGTATCAACTTCTACAGAAAATTTAATATTTACATCCTTTTTTCCTAAGATATTTTCATGAAATCTTAAATCTGTTATTCTATTACTAATAAATTTATATTTCGCTTCCATTATTATTTCTCCTTTAATTATTATAGATAAAACATGAGGATTTTGAAATCCCACTAGGAATAAAATTCTGATCATAAATTGATTGGTTATTTATATAGATACTTTGACTTATTGAATTTTTAAATTTCGAAACAAAATATTTACGAGAATTTTTATTGAGATTTCCATTAAAATATACCCATGAATTTCCAATGTAAACTGCTTTTCTATATTGATCATTAATTTTAATTTTAGACATAGAGTGAAATTGCATCTTTTTAGAACTCGTGGTGATTATTTTAAACTTTCTATCTTCATTCAATTCTAAATCTCCAATATACTCTTCAAACTCACCATCTTCTGCTTCAATATATTCATCTTTAACTGGTAAATCTAATTCATCCATTTCACTAAATTGACATTCCAAAACAGTTTCTTTTTGTTCTACATAAGACCATGTAACAACATAATTTTTATCATAAGGACTTCTTAAGGAATCATATAATGTTATCTTATCAGAAAGCATGTCTATAACAACTTGTGAATTAGTTTTAGATATTATCCATCGTTGCTCATTTCTTATATCACAACATAAACATAAATATAAATTATTATAAGTATCTCTACAAGTAAATAATACTGGATACTCTGATTCAAAAATTATATATTCAATATCCAAACTACCTACACCTTTAATATTTTCAAAATATGGTTTTGGTAATCCCATTATAATTCCACCTCCTTAAAATAATCTTGGGGATTTGAATTTTCATATATCCACCAGTCTACATGGCTATCCTTTTTATTTGGCTCTCGTTCCTTTGTTCTTTGGCAGGGGCCACAACTACTTTCTGTAATGCCATATGCAACTTTGACTTCAGGATGATGTCTACTAAATGTTTTTTTTCTTCTTTTTATATCCTTTTCTTTTTCATAACATGAAGTTGAATAATCGCCAGGATCATCTGAATTACTGTTAAAACTTTTATTAGATGTTAATCCTTTAATTTGAACTTCATAAGTTCCATAAAAGGCTTCTCTATCTATTTTCCCCCAAATACATAATCTATAAACATTAATATTTTCAAGCTTGGCTCCTTCAGGTAATTTTAGATTTGAAAAAAAATTTGGAAAAACTTTTTCTGCTCTTTCATTATTCATATTATTATCCTACTTACTCTATAATATAATTTATTTTAATATATGTTATAGAGTAATTTTACCATTATATTAATTATCTAACAATACTACTTTTTCATTTAATCAAATTGGATTAAAACTTGATATTTTAATCCTTTCATTAGATTTTGTTAAGCTAACTAAAGGCGGTATTTAAGTAAATGATAAAAATAACAACTTTTTATATATTTTAAAGCTTGATAACCTAAATTTTTCATACAAATAATCATACGAAATTTATTACATTTTTATGTATAAAATTTATTACAATGGAAATAATATAAATATAAACATAGAGGAGGAATTGATAAAATGACTAATGCAGAAAGAATTCTAAGCAACTATGATTTAAGGGTGGTAAAAAGATATGGCTTTCTTGCTATAAGCAAGAAATGGAAAAATAATTATAAGTGTGTGGCACCAAATAAGAAGCAGAGATTATACTTTATGTTTGGAAATGAATTTAGAAAAGATACTATACAGGAGCTTATAAGAGAAAGAAAAGTAATAAAAGTAACAGCTTATGGACTATATAAAATGTTATTAAGAGAAGAAACTTTTTATAGTGTATTAGAAAGATATAAGAGATATAGTGAATTAAAGAAATTACAGCAATAGTCCAATTGCTGTAATTTAAAATGTATAGAATTTTGTAACTGTGTCAAGAATAAGGAAAAAGGAGGTAATACTTATGAAACGATATGATAAGCCAAAGAAGGCAAAAAAGGAAATGAAGCAGATACATTTTGATATGGAACTTGAAACATATTTAAAGGTAGAAAAGGCTGTATATGATAAAGGATATAGTCTGGCAGAGTATTTTAGGAAAAAAGCGCTGGAAGTTCTTGAGCAGTAATAGAATGATATATTCTATTACTGCTCAAGAATTTTTTTGTTCAAAATAAAGCTGCAAGAACAAAAAAGTCCAAGCACCTTCCTGGAGCCGTTCATAAACTATGGCAGTAGCTGGAACAGCAGACTGGTTTTGTGCTGTATAATTGAAAGAGATGAGGGGAAGTTCAGTATTTTAAATACTTCCTATCACCGCATCATAAGAGAGAAACACAGCACAAAATTTTAAATGTCAAAGTGTTCATTCTTCATAGGCATGCTCCTTTGACATTTAAAAAAGGATGCGGCCTATGATGTGAAAAACTTTGGGTTAAGGGAAATATAGTAATCCTCAGCAGCTTTGTTCATGCCCTGATAAGGGCTTGAACAAAGTGGACTCCCCTGGGGTTGTCCACCCTGAAGGGCTGCGGTGGGCGTTTGTTAAAAGTTTCAATCAGTATAAAGCTTGAGCGTGATAGAAGGACCAAAGAGGAATACCCTAATAATTCAATTGCAAATAGGTAGTTGTCTAGATTTATTACAGAAGCACTTTATCCGCAGGAAGCTTGCTGCTTTTTTATAGTTTATAGCATTATTATGACAAGCTGACGAGGAATAAAAAGTGCTGGATTTAGATAACGAAGGAAACTTATCATATATACATAAAAATATATATATGATAAGTAAGTATAGTATATATAAGTAGTATGAATATTATAATGTATATGGATATCAAGAAAGTATATATATTGGAATTAAAAACAAATATAATAAAGCAGAAAAGAATGTATTTAGAAGTATATGCTAAATTATTGAAGTTAAAATAAATTCATGAGCTTTTAGCATTAGAGAATATAAGTAATAATAAAATAATTGATAATATGAAATGAACAAAGAGCAGGATGGAGGGTTTGGGAAGCTTCCCACTATTTTTTACTTTGGACTAGCTATTTTTTTGAACGTAAGGAGTGAAGCTTTTGACCCTAGAGGAATACCCAAGGCTTGCAGAGCTGCAGCGAGTGAAGAGAAAAATAATAGCTTGTACAAAGTTTCCTTGCGACAAGGGAGCCTATTATAAGACCTGCAGAGATTTTCTACCTGGGTTTGGGGCGGAGCATCCCATTGTAATTAAAGGCTATGGACTAGCTTTTATTCTGAGGAGACGAAGAGTTAAAGCCTGTCCATAGCTTCTTTTGGCATAAAAATAAAAACTGGAAAATGTTTGTTTTTATATTGACAATACATCAAATATGGTGTATTGTTTTGTTATAACATCAAAAATGGTGTATTCATAATAAATAAGGAGAGATTAGATGGCGACAGAAACCTATAAAACAAAAGGAGGAAAAGATGTTATAACCGAGTATATTGATCAACTTGAAGGAATGGAGAAGGCTAGAGCAAAGATAATCCTTGAGTCTCTAGAAAAAGATGGATTAGAAGCTCTAGAGTACATGAATACAAGGCAACTAAGTGGAAAGTTATACGAGATAAAGTTTGACAACAGTAGATTTATGTACGTAGTTATAGATTGTAATTTAATCCATATACTTCATGCCTGTAAAAAGCAAAAAGGAAAGACATCACAATCGGATCTTAATACAGCAAAAAAAAGGGCAGTAAAATTAGGAAAAAAACTCGGTAAAACATTTGTATAAAGGATTTGTATAAGGAGAAAATAATCCTTATACAAACCCAATCCCCCTAAAAAAGGATTATATAGGTTAAGAAACCGCTATTGTTTTAACTCTCATTTAAAAGTTTAAAATTCTATTTAATGAAATTTAAGGATGTGGAGGTGTTGATAGACGATGTGAAAAAATGAATATAATTGTTTAATTAAAATCTGAACGGAAAATTGATACTAAAGGAATAAGATATTGAAACTAATTTTTATTGAACAACTGATGTATTATATCTATTTTGAATCTAAATAAAAGGAAGTGTTGTTAATGAACTTAAATTATTGAGATTGATTTTTTATTAAATTATTGAGTATGTTTATTCTTGATTTAAAGTATGTAAAAATATTAATAAATTAATTTGAAGTTAGAACAAATTAATTATTAAAATTAAATTGTAGATTAGTGTTAAATTATTGAGATTGATTTTTTATTAAATTATTGATGTATACCTATTTTTGATCCAAATATGTAAAAATATTAATAAACTAATTCGAAATTAGAATAAATCAATTATTAAAATTGAATTGTAGATCGGTATTAAAGTATCAAAAATGATTTTTAGTTAAATGATTTATGTATATCTGTTTTTTAAAATTCAAGTATGTAAGAATACTAATAAATTAATAAAATGAGTATTAATTTATTTATTAAAAGAAGGATATTAAGTTAATATTTAGTGTTGTAGTTTACCATTTAAGGTGATGAGATTGATTTTTTATACAATGGTTAGTATACAGGCATTCTAAAAACAATCAAGGGAGGTGTTAATGAATGAGTTTAAAAAGGGTTAGCCATAGTGAAGAAGACATGCAAATCAAAGAAGATGAACGGAATGCATTCTTCATGGATGTAGCAAGATTAGAGAGAGAGATAGCAAAAAATTTAGCAAGTATAAGAAAGCAAGAGGGTTTAACACAAAGTAATATCGCAGATAAAACAGGGTTAACTCAGCAAATGGTTTCCAGACTAGAAAAACTAGGTAACTCACCAACATTAGAGAGTTTTTTAAAATATGTTGTTGCACTTGATTTAAAAATAAAGTTCGAGAAAATTAATTAAACAGGGTAAAGAAGATGCTGTCTCAAAGTTAAATTTGAGATAGCTCTTCTTTTGTATTGAAATAAAAAATCAAATCTAATAACTTAAAATGATAAAACTCCTAAATCTGATATTAGAAAAAAATATAGAAAATTAATGGTTTTGATGAACTATTATAATAAAATTTATATGGGGTGTTGATATGTTTTTCTTTTTCTTTAATAAGCATGAAGATAAATTGCGTGAAGTAGCAGAAAGTGAAAAAATAAAAACAATATTAGAAAGTGAAGAATATTATTTCCAAAAGGCAATTGATAAATATGATGAATACAAAAAAATTACTGTTAGTGAAAATGTATTAAGGTCACTCATTGAACAATCTGAAAGAAAACCTTTTTCATATGAAAAATGGTTAAGTAGTTACAGTAAAGATACTGAAGAGTATAGAATGTTAAGAATAATTGGGGAGTTAGTGAGTTATATAGATCAAAAAGCATCAATGAAAAATAAACTAAATCAATATGATGATAAGCGAACTATGGCATTAGCCTATGTAAGGCAAAATGTTTGGCTAAAAAACCTTATAAAATTTAAGATGAATGGCAAATTGGAAGAACTTACAGAGATAATTCAAAATGCAATTAGGTATATTGAGCATCCAGATAAAGTAATATCAGTTTTTAAGGAAGAGAGGAAGCTGCAAATATCTAAAAGTATTTTTGATGGGCAGGATGGAGAACTATTTCAATGTATGAAGGAAATAGGAATAGAATCAAAAAATCCTATGAATGATGGGTATGTATATTCACTTATCTTACATTCAGAGAAAATAAGAGAGTTGTGGGATAAAGAAAATAATGAGTTAGAAAACATTGTTAAGGAAAAAAGAACTTGGTCATATTCTCCAGGAGAAGACGGATATAAGTGGAGTGAGTTTAAAGAAATTGGAATTATGGCAATAGGCTGGGATAAAGTTGGAGATTTAACGGCGTATGATACAAAAGAGGAAATTAAAGAACAACTTAAAGAATTATATGGAACAGAAAGCAATTATATGAATGATGGACTTGCATTGTGGCAATTTTGCAATGAAATTCAAGTTGGAGATAGAATATTTGCAAAAGTAGGAAGTAAAACATTACTTGGTATTGGGGAAGTTGTTTCAGATTATGAGTATGATGAAAATAGAGAAGAATTTAAACATTTGCGCAAAGTTAACTGGATTAAGACAGGCCATTGGGAATTAGATGAAAAGTTTGCTATTAAAACACTTACAGATATTACTTCTTTTGATGAATTCTGCAGAAGTGTTGAAAGAATAGTTGATCTTGATGGTAAGAGAGCAGTGGGAGAAAGTAAAACTTTTTTTGAAACCTATAACAAGGAAAATTTCTTAAAGGATGTGTTTATAAGTGAAGAAGAATACGACACTTTAGCTATTCTTCTTAAAAGAAAGAAGAATATAATTCTGCAGGGAGCACCTGGAGTTGGAAAAACATATGCTGCAAAGCGTCTAGCTTATTCAATAATAGGTAAAAAAGACGATGAGTGTGTTAAATTAATACAATTCCATCAAAGTTATTCTTATGAAGATTTTATTATGGGATATCGTCCAGATGATAAAGGTTTCTCTATTGAATACGGTACATTTTATAATTTTTGCCATAAAGCGCAGAACTCTGATAAGAAGTTTTTCCTTATTATTGATGAGATAAACAGAGGGAATTTAAGTAAGATATTTGGGGAACTCCTTATGCTAATTGAAGCTGACAAACGTGGTGAAAAGATAGTGCTTACATATAAGGACGAGGAATTTTATGTTCCAGAAAATCTATACATTATTGGCACTATGAACACAGCTGATAGGAGCTTAGCAATCATTGATTATGCACTTCGCAGACGGTTTTGCTTTTTTGAACTTGCACCAGCCTTTGAGACAGAGGTTTTTAAAAAATATCTACTTGGTAATAATGTAGATAAAGATTTGGTAGATAAAATAGTTAAAAGATTTTCTTATTTAAATAGTGAGATTAAAATCGATCCAAACCTTGGAAGCGGCTTTAGAATAGGTCACAGCTATTTTTGTGATTGTAGTAGTGCAGATGTATTTTGGTACCAGACTATAGTTAAGTATGAAATAGCTCCCCTGTTAGAAGAATATTGGTTTGATGATATAGAAAATGCAAAAAAGCATATTGAAGAATTATTAGGGTGATAGATATGAGTGAAGATCAGAAGATACCAATAAAAAACATATATTATATGATATGTTATGCATGGAATACACTAAAGATAGAAGATAAAACACTGGTTGGTATAGAAAAATTTGATAGCATTTATAACCTATTAGCTAAAGTAATAATAAATGGTGTTAACAACATTATTAAACGTGGCTTTCATAGAGAATACACTGATCATAAAGAAGAGTTGACAATGGTTAGAGGTAAAATAGATATTATGAATTCAATAAGGCAGCAATCGCTGACAAGAAAAAGATTAGTTTGTGACTATGATGAATTTAAATCTAATGTATGCTTCAATCAAATTTTAAAAACTACTATAGGAATGATAATAAGATCTCATGACCTTGATGATGGATTAAGAAAAGAACTTATTGATATTAAGTATTATTTTTCTCAGATCGATGAAATTAAAATAAATGTACGTGTTTTTTCATTATTAAAATACAGTCGCAATAATATACATTATAAAATGTTAATGAATGTTTGTGAGCTTATATACTCTGGACTTATTACTAATGAAAGTGGAAATAAATTTAAATTCCATGATTTTATCCGTGATAAGCAGATGGAGAAATTATATGAAAAATTCGTTTTGAATTTTTATAAAAAGCATCTAAGAGCAGAAGTATATAAAGTTCATTCGCCTAAAATTAAATGGGATTTAGACAAAAATTTTAATAACATAGGTATGGAATATCTTCCTGAAATGAGAACAGATGTGGTGATTGAAAATGAGTTGGAGCATATTCAAACAATTATAGATACAAAATACTATGCATCTGCGTTGAAAAGCAGAAATTTTAGTGAATCTAAGAAATTGATTTCAGATAATTTGTACCAAATATTAGCATATCTAAATAACAGTAATTATTTAGGAACAGTATCAGGAATATTGTTATATCCAACTACAGAACAGGAGTTAAACATAAAATATAAAATAAATGATAAAATAATTAAAGTAAAAACCTTGAATCTTTCTGCTGACTGGGAGGAAATCTACAAAAGATTAATAAATATTATTAATGCTGATGAAAATGTATGTTAGTGTGTTTATCTAGAAAGAAATTTTAGAAGAAAAGACTTTCTTTATTTAAAAAAGGATAAAATATAGATATTAATAGATTTAAAATTTAATTTAGTTTTATATAATTAAAATGTAAAAGAAGGTAAAGTCCATATAACAAATGTATAAAACTGGACAAGAAAATATTAGGCTTCTATATATGTGCTGAGAAAAAATATTACTTAATCCTTATAAATCGAATTAAATTATAAGGATTAAACAAGAAAAAAGCGGGTGAATAATTTGAATGAGAAAGAATTATTAGAACTTATAGAAAATGATGAGAGTGCTGAACTTGAATGTAAAAAATCAGAAAAAGAACTCCCTAATGACTTATGGAAAACTTATTCTGCATTTGCTAATACAAGTGGCGGCATAATTTTGCTCGGTATTGAGCAGAAAGGTTATAACTTTTTTGTAAAAGGGGTTAACGAAGTTTCAAAAATATTAAGAGATTTTTGGAGTGTAATAAATAATATAAACAAAGTAAGTTCAAATATATTAAGAGACGATGATGTTGAAGTAATAAATATTAGCGGAAAAGATGTAATAAAAATCTATATCCCAAGAGCACACCGAAGGCAGAAACCTATATATCTAGGACAGAATCCAATTGTAGGTACGTATAGGCGTAATTTTGATGGAGATTATAGATGCAATGATTCAGAAGTCAAAAGAATGCTGGCAGATCAATCAGATTTTTCACAGGATGAGAAAATATTAAAAAACTATACATTAGAAGATTTAAATAAAGAGTCTCTAGAAAAGTATAGAAACAGATTTAGTGTTCTAAAACCATCACATCCTTGGACTACTTTAGACAATAAGGAATTTCTTAATAGGATTGGAGCATGGGGAAAGGACAGAGACAATAATATTGAGGGATTAACAATTGCAGGTTTATTGATGTTCGGAAATGAATGGGATATAACTAAGGAAGTCCCTGAATATTTTCTTGATTATAGAGAAAAAAATGATAACGCATCTCAAATTAGGTGGGAAGATAGAGTAACTTCACAAGATGGGACTTGGAGTGGAAATATATTTGATTTTTATTTTAAAGTTATAAATAAGATAACCTCAGATATTAATATTCCATTTAAACTTAAAGGTATTGTAAGAGAGGATGATACATCAGTGCATAAGGCACTTCGTGAGGCGCTTGCTAATGCTCTAATACATGCTGATTATTTTGGACAACGAGGAATAGTGGTTGAGAAACATAAAGATTATTTCAAGTTTTTAAATCCTGGAGAATTGAGAGTTTCTCTTAAGTAAGCAATTAGAGGCGGTGTGAGTGACCCAAGAAATAAAAATATATTTAAGATGTTTTCATTAATTGGAATTGGTGAGAGAGCAGGGTCTGGAATAGAGAATATCTACAAAGTGTGGGATGAGCAAAGCTGGAGAAAACCAGAAATAATAGAAACCTTTCAACCAGATAGAATTACAATGGTTCTTAGAACAATATCTCTTTTACCAGAAAAGAGTCTTATATTTTTAAAAAGTATAATTGGAAATGAATTTAATAATTTATTAAAGGATGAAGTAGTGGCACTTGTAGCAGCACATCAAGAAGAGCAAATAACTAATGCAAGATTACAAATATTAATAAACAAAAATTCTATTGAAGCTAACAAAATATTAAGTATGCTTATAGATAAAAATTTATTAGAAGCAGAAGGACAGGGAAGAGGTACAAGATATTTATTATCAGATAAATTTAATTTAACTCCATACATAGATGATAACTCCATAAATAATATACAGAACTCCATAAATAGTAATGCTAACTCCATAATTAATAATGAAGACTCCATAAATAATGATGAAAGTTTATATGATAAATTAAGTGATATTGCAAAGTTAGCAATAAATAAAAAAAGACTGGATGTTAACACTATGGATAATATTATAGTAGAGATGTGTAGAGTAAAACCAATGGAATTAAAAGAATTGTCGAAGCTATTAAATAGAAACGATGTAGGATTAAGAAACAATTATTTAAATAGATTGGTAAAAGAAAATAGATTAAAACTATTGTATCCAGGACAAATAAATCACCCCAAGCAGGCATATTTGACAAATATAGATGCAGAAAGTTAAAATTAAAAAATTCATCAAATGTAATTACGTAATCAACGAAGTTATGAAAATATAAATGGTGGAAGGATTAAAACCTTCCACCATTCTTCCACCAAGCCGTGAAATTATACTATATTCTATTTAAATATATAAAAACACGGCGGGTTTTTTTAATCTCTACAATTTTAATAATTTCATTAATTTAAGCCTTATAGAATAATCTATTTTAATATAGAAAGTTATATTAAAATAATATTGTAAGACAAACTGCCCATGTGGAATGTGTGGCGCTGTTGGTTAAGTAAAATCAAGGGTTAAAGGAAATTTAAATAATAAAAAGTAGCAAATTACTATGAATTTACTATCAATGAAAATGAATTCTTAGTAATTATTTTTTGATACTAAACTTTCAAATGTATTCACAATATCATGCTAACATCAGTTATTTCAGAAGTGTTTATATTTTAAGAATATATGTATTATGATAATGAGTACAAAGTGATTTATTTTGGTAGTCAGATTTTTATGCTTGTAGATTTAGTATATAATTATTTATAAGATATTTAGTGAATTTGGAGGCGGCAGTATGGCAGATATAAAATATGAAATAAAAGAAACTATAGGAGCTCTTTCAGAATCGTCAAAAGGTTGGAAGAAAGAATTAAACCTAATAAGTTGGAATGATAAAGAGCCTAAGTTTGATATTAGAGATTGGGATCCAGAGTATAATAAGATGGGTAAGGGAGTAACTTTAACAAATGATGAGTTAAAGAAGTTAAGAGATGTTTTAAATGAGATGGAACTGTAAGATTATAAATTAAAGCAAAATTAGATAATTAATCATAGCTTTTAAGGGTATAATGGAAGACGTTTAATGTGATGGTTATGTGACTGGATAAGAATAGAACAGCTGTAATTTTATGTGACGGGTATGTGACTGTAATGCTGGATTTCATACTGCTATTTGTGATAAATCTAGTGTTTTCAATGGTTTAAGTAAATAAGGTTATGTGATTGGATAAAAAAATAGCAAAATGATATACTAGTTTTATAAAAAAATTTATGTGACGGGTATGTGACTGAGTATTATAAACTACTATGGTGGAGGGATAACTTTGAATAATGATGAATTTGTCAGGCTGCTTAAACAGCTTACAGCATTAGAATTAGAAACGGAATGGGTTGAGTTTAAAGAAAACAATTATGAACCTGAATTGATAGGGGAATATATATCTGCATTATCAAATTCAGCTTGTATTCATGATAGAGAAGTTGGTTATTTAGTATTTGGTGTTGAAGATAAAAAGCATGATATAGTTGGAACTAAATTCAAACCTAAAGAATATAAAATTGGGAATCAAGAATTGGAGAATTGGTTAGCAACTCAATTATCTCCAAGGATAGACTTTAGAATTTATGAAGTTGAATATGAATCAAAAAACATAGTAATATTTGAAATAGATGCAGCATTTAATACGCCGGTTGCTTTTAAAAACAATCATTTCATAAGAGTTGGAAGCTATAAACATGACTTAAACAAGTTCCCTGAGAAGGCGAGAAAGATATGGATGAAGACGTTAACTAAATCTTTTGAAGATGGGATTGCAATGGAATATATTTCTGCTGATGAAGTAATTAAAAATATTGATTATCCAAATTATTTTGAAATGATGAATCTGCCATTACCTGATAACAAGCAAGCCATAATTGACAAACTTAAAGAAGAACAGATTATTCTTAGAAATTCAGATCAATATGATATTACAAATTTAGGTGCTATTTTATTTGCTAAAAACTTAAAAAATTTTCGAAGATTATCCCGTAAGACTGTAAGAGTTATATTATACTCAGGAAAGGATAGATTGGAAACACAAAAGGAGTAGGAATTTATAAGAGGGTATGCAGTAGTTTTTGAAGATATAATTAATTATATAGAAGATAGACTTCCTTCAAATGAAGTAATAGAGAAAGCACTGAGAAAAGAAGTCAAAATGTATCCTAATATAGCAATAAGAGAATTAGCTGCTAATGCTTTAATTCATCAGGATTTTATGGAAGTTGGATCAGGACCTATGATAGAAATATTCTGTGATAGGATAGAAATAAGTAATCCAGGGCAGCCGCTTATAAGTGTATTAAGATTAATAGATCATTCACCTCAATCGAGAAATGAAAAATTAGCATCACTTATGAGAAGAATGAAAATTTGTGAAGAAAGAGGCAGTGGCATAGATAAGGTAGTTAACTCTGTGGAGGCATATCAACTTCCAGCACCGGATTTTATAGTTCAGGAAAATGCTTTTAGAATTATTTTATATGCTCATAAGGAATTTAAAGATATGGAGAAAAAGGATAAAATAAGAGCCTGTTATCAGCATTGCTGTTTAAAGTATGTAGCTAATGAACTCATGACTAACAAATCTTTAAGAGAGCGATTTAATATTTCGGAAAAGAATTATTCAATGGTATCCAGAGTAATTACAGATACAATTGAAGATGAGTTGATAAAAGTGTATGACCCTGAAAATAAATCCAATAGAATGGCAAAGTATATACCAATTTGGGCTTAAAAAAGGTTGTTAAATATAATTACGTAATCAACGAAGTTATGAAAATATAATATGGTGGAAGGATTAAAACTTTCCACCATTTTTCCACTAACCCCTGAAACTATATTATATTTTATTTAGATATAGAAAAACACGGCTGGTTTTTTTAATCTTTACAATTTTAATAATTTCATTAATTTAAGCCTTATAGAATAATCTATTTTAATATAAAAAGTTATATTAAAATAATAATGTAAGACAAACTGCCCACGTGGAGACAGTTGTTAAGTTAGTTAAGAAATAGGATTATAGCAAAGGCTTTGAAGGCTTTGCTATAAAATTTCATAGTATGTTTTATGTTCCCTCAGACTTAGGTTTGAGGGGATTTTTTCTTGAGGTGGTAGGTAAAAGTCTAACTATTTTTGGAAAATAAGAAATTGTTTTAAAACACATCGGTGGAATATATGGTAAATATTTGTAAAAGAATGTATAATTGTAGTAAAGGCTAGATTACTGCCTAGATAGTGCGCTTTTTATTGTTTAAAAAGGAGTGTACAATCAAATTAAAGAATTAAAATTAAAGTATGGGTGTAATCCAAATCAAAAACTAGCTAGAATTTTTAGGTAGGACGGCGAACTTCCTATAAAAGTTTTGAATGGAAATCCTAGGTATAAAGTTAGTATTTATAAAAAATGGATAAAGCTTTGATATAAATGATATTTTAGGGGGACTTTATATGAAATTTAAAGTTGTTATAGTTATATCTATGTTTTTATTATTTGCATCAGGATGTTCTAACAAAGATGAATTAAATAGTCTTATGAAACCTCCAAAGTTATCAGCTTCACAGTCACAAATTTCAGAAATTATGGGTAAATTCATACCTAAAAACGTAAGATTAATTATCCCATCTTATGGTGAAAATCAAAAATCAATTGAATATATAGATATTGATGGTGATAAAAAAGACGAAGCAATTATTTTTTTAAAAGAAGAAGGAAAGCAATCATATGATTCTAAAATAGGATTCCTTATATTAAAACAAATAAAAGATAAGTGGACTAATGAAGCATATATAAGTGAATACGGTAATTTCATTGAATCGGTAACTTTTAAAGATGTTGATGGGGACAGGAAAAATGAAATTATTCTAGACTATAAGATGGAAGGGAGTTCTATTGAGAATATTGGTATTTACAAAGAGAATGAAAGTGGTTTCAAAAAAATATTTTCAGCACCTTGTTCCAATTTCATTTTAGAGGATTTAGATATGGATGGAACAATGGAATTGATAGTATTTAATGATGAAAAATGTACATTATACAAGGCTGATAAGCAAGGATTAAGTGAAAAAGATGAGGCTGATTTTCTTGTTTTTAAAGGATGTTCTATAGTTGTACAGGCAGTTAATAAAAGCTCTAAAGCAATTTTAGTAAAATCAGAAAGTTTTTCTAAAGAGATTATGGTAAAAGATAATAAGCTGCAGATTATAGAAAACTAAAGGAAATTTTAAAAAAGGAGTAGATTATGAAACGTGTATTAATTGTAGAGGATGAAGAAGATATAAGAGACTTCATAGTAATTAATTTAAAAAGAGCAGGATTTGAAGTAGTTGAAGCTGAAAGTGGAGAAGAGGCACTAGCCATTATACAAAATGAAAAAAATTTAGACATTATGCTTTTAGATATTATGCTTCCGGGCATTGATGGTTATAAAGTTTTAAAAAAGACTAGGGAAAATAATTCTTCAATCGGAATCATAATGCTTACGGCTAAAAGTCAAGAAATTGATAAAGTAGCAGGACTCACCTATGGAGCAGATGATTATATTGTTAAGCCTTTTAGTCCAATGGAGTTAATTGCTAGGATAGATGCTATTTTAAGAAGAATAAATAATGAAAACAATATAGAAAATAAAAAGATATTAACTTCGGGAATATTTAAACTAGATCTGGAAGCTAAAAGATTTTTCAAAGAAGATAAAGAAATTGAGCTTACACAAACAGAATTTTTATTGATAGAACTTTTTTTGAAAAATGAAGGGAAAGTCTTAAGTAGAAATGAAATTCTAGATAGTGTTTGGGGCAGCGACCATTTTGGTGATATAAAAATTGTAGATGTAAATATGAGAAGAGTAAGGCAAAAAGTAGAAAATGATTCTTCTTCACCAGAATATATCAATACAGTAAGGGGCTTTGGTTATAAGTGGGGAAAGGATAAGTAAAGATGAAAGGAATTAAAAAGAGATTATTTTTAAATTACTTAATCGGTGTTTGCTTAGTACTTTTTTCTGTTGAATTAATTTTTATGATATCTATAAAAAATTATTATTATAAATCAGTAGAACAAAGTCTTAATGAAAAAGCTGAATCTTCAGCTACATTTTATAATCAATATTTAAACAAAAATTATGCTAATCTTAGTGACTCATTAGCACCACTTGTTGAAAATAATACTGAACAGCAAAATGTAGAAATTCAAATTATAGATAAAAAAGGCAATGTTCTTTTAAGTAGTGAAATAGTATCGGCTGAAAAAATACAAACGAATGATTTTCAGAAAGCACTTAAAGGTGAAGTATCAACTTGGACAGGTAATAACATTGACACTAATGAAAAAGTTATGTCTGCATCAAGTGCAATTAAGGATTTAGATTCCAATACAATAGCAGTTATAAGAGTTGTTACATCTTTAGAAGATGTGAATAACCTTATTTTAAAGTATTTATTTTTATCAATGACTTTATTAATTGTAATTTTAATTTGTATTTTTATATCAAGCACTATTTTAAGTAAAACAATTGTTGAACCTGTAAAAGAAGTTAATGATATAGCACGTAAGATGTCAAAAGGGCAATTTAATGAAAGGATAAACAAACATTATAATGATGAAATTGGAGAACTTTCAGATACTTTAAATTATATGGCTTCAGAAATTTTGAAAGCAGAGGAGACGAAAAATGGTTTTATATCTTCTGTTTCCCATGAATTAAGGACTCCGCTTACAGCTATAAAAGGGTGGGGAGAAACAATTCTTACTGGAAGTTTTGAAGATAAAGAAGAAATTGAAAAAGGGTTAAAAGTAATATTAAGAGAAACGGATAGGCTAAAAAATATGGTAGATGAACTTTTAGACTTCTCAAAATTAGAAGGCAATACGCTGGTTTTGAATATGGAAAAAACTGATATAAAAGAAGAGATAGAAGAAATATTAAGATTATATGATGGAAGGGCAAAAAAAGAAAGAATTTCTCTTCAGTCAAAATTTACAGAAAATATCCCAGAGCTTTCAGTAGACAGAAATAGATTTAAACAAGTAATTATTAATATTTTAGATAATGCTATGAAGTTTTCACCGAAAGATTCAAACATACTAATAAATGTTTCTACTTTAGAAAATGAGCTGATTATTGAAATAATAGATAATGGCTATGGAATAGCTAAAGAAGATCTTCCGAAAATTAAGGATAAGTTTTTTAAAGGTAATTCAAAAAAATCTGGTAGTGGCATAGGTTTAGCTGTTTGTGATAAAATTATAAAATTACATGGGGGCAGCTTAGAGCTAAAAAGTGAGTTAAATAAAGGAACTAATGTAATAATTAAATTGAGGATAAATTAAATAGGTGAAAGAAAATAATAGGCTAGCATACTGGTTTATTATTTTTTTTGTGAATAACAGAAAATAAACATTTTGTTACCTAATTGTAACTATAAAGTATACTAAATGTAATTAATAAGTTAAGAAAATTATGTATAATAATATTACAAAGTGATTTCAAGTTGTTTTTATAAATATGAAAGGAATGAATATTATAATGAATATTATAATGAAAAGAAGAGTAATAACAATAGCTTTACTTTTAAGTTTGACAGCTATTTTAGGAGGGTGTAATGAAAGTAAAGATGTGGTAAATAATGAAAAATACACAAGCTCACCATCTAACACTGCTGCTAAGGTAAGTACTAACGAAAACAATGCTAGTACACAAACTAAGAGTTCAACTATTTTGACAATGACTGAATTATTAAATAAATTGCAAGGTGAATGGTATAATTTAAATGATGAAAAATCCATTAAAGAAAATGGTATGCATCGTTCGATAATGATTGAGAAAAAGGGAAATGATTATAGACTAATAGACATTTTTCCAGATACAGCTCTCTCATACAAAGTAAGTAGTATACAATATCTTGGAAATAATAATTCATATTTAATTATAACTCATAATGGAGACGATAAGAAAAATATTAGCTTTACATTTAATATAAGCGATGATTTTAAAAGTATAAATATTACTTCTGATTATGATAAAAATGTTAAGTATGTTAAGGCCACTGATGAGATTAAACAATATGTACAAATGCTTCAATTAGTAGGAACTTATAAGGATGGTCAAGATAAAGAATATGTTTTTAAAGATGGAGGTATTGCTGCATGGCCAAATAAAACATTTAAGTTCTCAGTTTCATTCATAGAAAAGCTTTCTCCAAATTCATCACCTGGGAAAGCAGTATATAATTATATAATAGTAAATGATAATAATGGAAAAGAGACTATGAGATATCTTTATGAGATTGTTGGTAATAAACTTGCTATATATAAAACAACATTAGATAAAGAAAATAACTATATAAAGGGTGCGCTGGTTGTAACTTTAACAAAGTCTAATGGAACAACAGATTTAATTCAAAAGGCAATTGATATTGTAGGTAAAAAATATAATGCGGTTGCAGACTATAAAGCTGAAAATGGAAATATGTTGTACAAATCAGATATAGGTGAAATTTCCTTTGATTGCTCAGGTCCAGATAAAACAAATAAATATAGAGTTCGTATATTTAAAGAAAATACCAGTAGTTCAGATATATTTAAGGAATTCAAAGTAGATGTTATAAGTGGAAGTGCTCAGGAGATTAAATAAAGTTTTTTATAGGATCATATTGAAGTGGTGTTCAATGTGGTCCTTAAGTTTAAATCCACATTTCAGAACAATAGCTGATTTTAGAAAAGATAATGCAAAGGCTCTAAAAAATGTATTCAGAGCCTTTGTTAAACTATGTTTAGAAATGAATTTATACGTAAAAGAGCTTATCGCCATAGATGGAAGTAAGTTTAAGGCTGTTAACACAAAAGATAGGAATTTTACTGCGTCAAAGTGAACGACCGTCTAAAATGGATAGATGAAAATATAACGGAATTTATGAAAGAAATGGATAAATGTGATAAGGAAGACAGGCATGGAACCGAATATACAAAGGAGCAGCTCCAAAATAAAATTGAAGAATTAAATAGAAAAAAGGATCTATACAATTCTTATCTCGAAGAGATGAAAGAAAATGATGTTACTCAAAAATCTATAACAGATCCAGAATCAAGACTTATGAAAAACAATGGAAAGCTTGATGTTTGTTATAATGTTCAAACTGCAGTAGATAGCAAAAGCCATCTTATAGCTGACTTCACAGTTACAAATAACTAATGCAAGATTACAAATATTAATAAACAAAAATTCTATTGAAGCTAACAAAACATTAAGTATGCTTATAGATAAAAATTTATTAGAAGCAGAAGGGCAAGGAAGAGGTACAAGATATTTATTATCAGATAAATTTAATTTAACTCCATACATAGATGATAACTCCATAAATAATATACAGAACTCCATAAATAGTACTGCTAACTCCATAATTAATAATGAAGACTCTATAAATAATGATGAAAGTTTATATGATAAATTAAGCGATATTGCAAAGTTATCAATAAATAAAAAAAGACTGGATGTTAACACTATGGATAATATTATAGTGGAGATGTGTAAAGTAAAATCAATAGAATTAAAAGAATTAGCTAAGCTATTGAATAGAAACGATGTAGGATTAAGAAACAATTATTTAAATAGACTGGTAAAAGAAAATAGATTAAAACTACTGTATCCAGGACAAATAAATCATCCTAAGCAGGCATATTTGACCAATATAGATGTAGAAAGTTAAAATTAAAAAATTCATGGAATGTAATTACGTAATCAACGAAGTTATGAAAATATAAATGGTGGAAGGATTAAAACCTTCCACCAAGCCATGAAATTATACTATAGTCTATTTAAATATATAAAAACACGGCGGTTTTTTTTAATCTCTACAATTTTAATAATTTTATTAATTTAAGCCTTATAGAATAATCTATTTTAATATAAAAAGTTATATTAAAATAATATTGTAAGACAAACTACCCATGTGGAAAGTGTGGCATTTTTTGTTAGGAATCATTTTAAAAAGCAAAGTATAGACAAAAGATATTTGTTTCATTCAATTCAAATCTCTTCATGCCATCATAATTGGACTTTCTCTCCGTATAGTTGTCGGAATTCTGATTGGAATACTTCAAGGTATGTTGGCAAAATTAACATTTGACGGTAAGGAAGTCTTTACAGAAGAGACTGTTATTGGAATGGTGCTCTGGCTTGTCTTTATTCCTATAAGATTATTTGTCCTTCCATGGCTTGAAATAATTGTACCTAGTAAAATAAATTTAAACATCCCAGATTATATTGGTATTTCTGCTCTATATATTTTTACTGGATTTTTTCTCGCAAAGGCAGTGACTTTGCTTTTTAGAAAAAAGCAAAAAATTTATCAGGAATCATATCTGAGTCTTGTAATCTACATTATAGTAATAGTTGTGAAGTGAACCCTAAATTTATTGGGTGGAGTCGGATTGAGCTTTATTGGTGCAGGACTTATTGTCTTTACGTGTGGTTCCATGATTGGGAGATGTGGAAATATTTCTTATCACTATCTCAAGGCAAGGTAAAGAATTTTTATGTTTAAGTAGTATATTTTTAAAATTACCGGAATGATATCTGGTAATTTTTTTTGTATGAATTTATAAAAAGGGAATTTCACCTAAAATAGAGAATGTTAAAGATGAGTATATGACTAACTATGATGTATAAAGTTTAAGGTAAATATAAATTACAGTAAGATTTAAAATATACAGATTTTATAAAATTTTAATTAAATTTTAATTAAAATTTAATTGTTTTGTAATAAAATATCTATAGTTCTAGTGAAACAGTATTCAAAAATTTGAGTATTTTGTGATTTATTAATATGAAAAACAGTGATGCTATATCAGAATTTATATATATTATAGAAAACTATGGAGATATGAACATTATGAATATCGGCAATACAAAGATGATTTATACAATATTTGTTTTTGTGGCATTAGCTGCTTTTGATAACATTATTATAGGGCTGTTTCCACCGCTTTTTACTTCTATAGCCAAAACTTTAAATGTACCTTTATCTGCTATGGGAATTGTTTCAGCTATCAATATATTAATAACTTCACTTTCGTCAATTTATTGGGGTTATTTATCGGGTAAATTTAATCGTAAAAAGCTCATTATTATAGGAACTATTTTTTGGTCTGTATCAGTATTTTTAACATCTCGCAGTAGTACTTATATTCAACTTATTATTTTTCAGATTTTTACCGGTATAGGATTAGGCTGTATAGCATCAATTGGATTTAGTGTTTTGACGGACTATATCCCTCATCAATTTCGAGGAATGCTTCTTAGTCTATGGGGAATGTCTCAGGGCTTTGGTGGAATTGTAGGATCACTGATGGCTTCCCTTGTTGCTACAGCTACAAATTGGAGAAAACCATTTGAGATTGTCAGCATAATAGGATTCTTATTAGTAATCTTATATTTTTTTATAAAAGAACCCACTTTAGGAGGAGCTGAGCCTGAATTAAAAGCACTTATTAAAGAAGGGTACGAATATAATTATAATATTGAATTTGATCATTTATACGAAATAGTCTCAAAGAATAGCAATGTTTTATTGTTTTTCCAGGGGTTTTTTATGAATATTACAACTGGAAGTTTAATATGGCTTCCCACATTATATATTTCAAAGATTCAACATCATGGTTATAGTATGGAAATAGCCACCATTGCAGCAGGATATCTTTTTGCTTTATTTCAAATAGGAGGATTGACATCGTCAATTTTTGGATATTTTGGGGATGTAATTCAACAAAAAAGTTATAAAGGAAGAGCGATAATGACTTCATTTTTTGTTTTTCTTACAGCAGTTTTTTATTCAGCAATGTTTGTAGTGCCAATGAATGATTTATTGTTGCCTAGATATAGCAGTTCAACTTTAATTTTTCTAAGTTTATTAAAGCAGATTGTTATAAATCCATGGATGCTTGCAATGTTTATATTGTCTTTCTTTGCTTCAGCTGCACAATCGGCCAATACACCAAATTGGCTTGCACTTATAGCGGAGGTGAATCTTCCAGAGCATAGAGGTACGACTTTTAGTGTAGCTAATCTTTCTGGGAGTTTAGGGAGGACTTTAGGGAATGTAGGCTTTGGTTTTCTACTTTTAATAGTTTCTATATATAAAACAGAGCCACATAATTATGTAATTGCACTAATAATATTCCAGTTATTCCTTATTCCTTCAGCTTTTTGCTATATAAAAATGGCTAAAAGTAATGAAAAGGACATTAAGAAAGTTAAATCGACTCTTATTAAAAGATCAAAATTGACTTAATAGAAAGGATGAATACTATGATTAAAAATATACTTATTATTTCTGCCGAGTTTACAGGACATGGGCATAAAAGTATAACAGATTCTTTATATGAAAAATTTCAAGGATATGATGGAGTCAAAATTCATGTTATAGATGGATTTTCTTTAGGGGAAAAGGTTCTGGAAACCATAGGGAAATCTTATGGACCAATTACTAGAAATGCTGAAGAATTATGGAGAATAGTATGGAATTTATCATGTGCAAATCCATCATTAGTTAACAAATTAGTTGAATTAAAAATAGAATACAATTTTATACAGGCATTAAGAAACATAAATCCAGATTTAATTTTATCTGTTCATCCTAATTTTAATGGATCTATTATAAACATATTAGAAAAGCACAAAATAGAAATACCAGTAATTACTTTGATTGCGGATCTGGTAAGTATATGTCCATTATGGGCAGATCCAAGAGCTTATTATATTATAAGTCCCACTCAAGAAGCAAAAGAAAAATGTGTTGAATTTGGAGTTTCAAAAGAAAAAGTACAAGTATTAGGGTTTCCGGTTAGGTCAAAATTTAACAATCATATAGTAAAAACCTTAGAGGAAAATTATTATGATGCTGATAAGCCGTTAAATTGTTTAATAATGAGTGGAGGCGAAGGCTCAGGAAATATGAAGAAGATAGCAGAAAACCTTCTTGATAATTTCAATTGTAATGTAAAGATTATTGCAGGCCGTAATATAAAATTGAGAAAAAAATTAGAAGAAGCATTGATGGATAAATATGGTAATAGAATTGAGATATATGGCTTTATAGAGAACATACAAGATCTAATGCTCAATTCTGATATTGCTTTTACACGAGGAAGTCCTAATGTTATGCTGGAAGCTGTAGCGTGCAATGTTCCTCTGGTTATAATAGATGCTTTACCTGGTCAGGAAGAAGGAAATCCGCGATTTGCTGAAAAACATAATATTGGTGTAGTGTGTGAAGATATTAAAAATATAAAAATAACTATAAGTGATTTACTTGAAAATAGTGCAGAAAAACTAAATAGAATTAAGGAAGCTCAAAGAAACTACAATAATCCTTATGTTGCAGAGAATATTGTGAATTTCATTATGAATATTGAACATCAAAACAGAAAACCTATAGGATCAGATGATAAATTAAATTTGGACAAAGATGGAAATGAAAATATTTTTCACAAATATCTTGAAAAACTAAAAAATGTCAATGATGTTAAAAATGAAATAAAAAAACAAACATGGAATCAAGATAGCAGGTGTGGAAACCATTAAAAAAATGGTGTATAGTAAAATTTAATAGTGGGCTTAGCCCACTATTTTTTAAATGGGGGTGAAGAACTTGAAAAATTTTAAGATTCTTTTAGTGGAAGATGAAAAGCAAATGTCAATATTTATAGAGATGGAACTTACTCATGAAGGCTATCAAGTGGATGCTGCATTCGATGGCAGAGAAGCTTTAAAGAAAGTAGAGACTACAGATTATAATTTGATACTTCTTGATATTATGATTCCCAATTTAAATGGGATAGAAGTTTGTAGAAGAATAAGGCAATTTTCTAGCGTTCCTATTATAATGTTAACAGCGAAAAGTGATATACCTGATAAGGTATTAGGCTTAGATGTAGGAGCAAATGACTATTTAACTAAACCATTTGCAATAGAAGAATTGTTAGCCAGAATACGGGTATATGAAAGAAATGTAATATTAAAAGATAATAATGAAATACTTAAAGTTAAAGATGTTGTTTTGGATAATAAAACACATCAGGTATGGAGATCCAATAGAGAAATCGAGTTAACCAAGAAAGAATACAGTATACTTGAAATGATGCTCATTAATAAAAATATTGTACTTACAAGAGAACAATTGATTGAAGAAGTATGGGGGTATGATTATGTGGGAGATACAAATGTAGTCGATGTATTTATAAGATACTTAAGAAGTAAGATTGATGATGATTTTGAAGATAAACTTATAACTACCGTAAGAGGTGTAGGATATGTTATTAAAGAAAATTAAATATATCTTTAATATTATTAGAAGTGCAAAAATTTCTATTAAGTTAACTATAGTATATGCATTCATGTTTTCATTAGTATTATTGCTTTTAAATGCAGCAATCCTATTTGGAGTAAAATATTACTTCTATAATCAGGCAAATAAGCAAATAGAGGATATACAAACCATAATAACAAATAAGCTTATTTCAAAAATCAATTTATCTGATAAAGAACTTTTATTAGATATTCCTTCAAAGGAGAATGTATCAATAAAAATAACTACAAAAGATGGGAAAGTATTAAATTCATCTGAAGGATTTGATTATAAAATTAAAGAATCTCATGATAATGAAAAAAAATCAAAGAGCAAAGAAAAACATCTTGAAGATAAAGAAAGACATTTAGTATATAAAAGTGTTGATTTACAAAGTGGAAAAAATGGAACTGTAAATGTTCAAATAGTAAAGGATATGCATAATGAGTACGATTTTATGAAAATATTATTTGGAGTTATGGCTATAGCTGATTTTATAGGTATTATCGCATCAATAATAGTAGGTTATATGATAAGTAAGAGAATGTTAAAACCTATTGATTATATAACTAAAACCGCTGAAAAAATAAGCATTAATAATCTAAAGGAAAGAATAAATGTAAAAGGTCCAGATGATGAATTGAAGAGGCTAGCTAACACATTTAACAAAATGATAGATGGACTTCAGGGAGCTTTTAGTAAGCAAGCACAATTTGTGTCAGATGCTTCTCACGAACTTAGAACTCCTATAGCTGTTATTCAGGGATATGCTAATTTACTGGACAGATGGGGAAAAGACGATAGAAATGCCTTGGAAAAATCAATTTATGGTATTAAATTAGAAGCCAGTAATATGGCCAGCTTGATTGAAAAATTACTTTTTCTTGCAAAAGGTGACAGTGGTACTCAACTTGTAGAAAAAAAAGAATTTTGGCTCAATGAATTAATAGATGAAGTAGTAAGAGAAAGTAAACTCATAGAAAAAAATCATAAAATCTCCAGTAATAGAACTGATGCAGTAAAAATTTTAGCTGACTATAAGATGATAAAACAAATGCTAAGAATATTTATAGATAATAGTATTAAGTTTACTCCCAATGATGGAATTATAGATGTAAGTGCGGAAGCACAAGATAAAAGTGTAAAAATAACTATTAGTGATACTGGGGTTGGTATACCAAAAGAAGAGATTGAAAATATATTTGATAGATTCTATATTGTAGATAAATCCAGATCCAAAGAAAATGGAGGTACAGGACTTGGGTTATCTATTGCAAAATGGATAGTTAATATGCACCAAGGAGATATAGCAGTAGAAAGTGAAGAAGGTAAGTGGACAAAAGTGACTGTAACATTAAATTTAGGTGAATAATTGAATAACATTTTGGAGGTCATAAGGTGAGAGAAAATATTTCTCTCACCTTATTTTTATTTTAATGATTTAAGTTGAAAAATATAGAATTATTTCTTAAGGTAAATCTAAGAGTTTTTTAATGTGATTTTAATCTTGAGACAACATAATGTATAGCATAAGATAAGTGTTTGGTTAATATCTATAATAAATTTTGTAAAGAAGGGATAAAAATATGAGTATTGTAGGAGCTTTTATTAATGTAATATTACATCTTGATAAATATTTAAATATAGTAGTGCAGGATTATGGAATATGGACATATGTACTTATATTTATAATTATATTTTGTGAAACTGGTCTAGTTGTTACTCCGTTTTTACCAGGAGATTCTATTTTATTTGCAACAGGAGCACTTGCATCTATCGGAGTACTTAAGATAATTCCTTTATTTATGATATTTTATTTAGCAGCTGTAATTGGAGATACTGTTAATTATCACATAGGACAGAAAATAGGAAATAAGATTCTAGATAAAGAAGATGTGAAATATATAAATAAAGAATATCTTAAGAAAGCGCATAGTTTTTATGAAAAACATGGGTCCATGACGATAGTAGTAGGAAGATTTATACCTATAATTAGAACTTTTGTGCCATTTGTTGCTGGAATAGGAGAAATGAGTTATTCAAAGTTTATTACCTATAACATATTAGGTGGATTTATGTGGGTGGTATTATTTTTATGGGGAGGGTACTTCTTTGGAGACCTACCATTCATAAAACAACATTTTTCCTATGTTTTAATAGCTATTATAATAATATCTATTATTCCAGGAATAGTTACATTTATTAAAGAAAAGAGAAATGGGGGTAATAAGGTTAATGATGTCATTAATACATAATCTTGATAATTATATTCTATTTGCTATTAAAAAATATATGCAAAATAAATATTTAGATAGATTAATGCCTATAGTAACAAGTATAGGGAATCTAGGATTCATTTGGATTGTCATAGCTATGGTTTTAATCTTAGATAAACCATATAGATTAATTGGTAATATAGTAATATTGACACTAATAATAAGTACCATTATTGGAGAAGGAATAGTAAAACATATAGTGAGGCGTGTTAGACCGTGCGGTTGTGAAAATAATGTTAGTCTCCTGATCTCAAAGCCAATATCTTATTCTTTTCCTTCTGGACATACTCTATCATCTTTTGCTGTTGCTGAAGTTCTATCCATGTATTTTAGCCAATATAAGCTGATATTTATAGGTATAGCATTTCTAATAGCTTTATCAAGGTTATATCTATATGTTCATTATCCAACAGATGTCATAGCAGGAATCATAATTGGAATATTCTGCTCTAAGTTAATCTTTATAATTTTACGAGAAGGATATTTAGCAAAGGTTGCTATTCTTTATCAAAATATATTATAGAAGGGGTATTAAAAAATGAATATGGAGATTTTTAGGTTAATAAATAATTTAGCAAATAAAAATAATGTTTTAGATAAGATAATGATTTTCTTTTCTAAGGATGTACCTTATATATTTATGGCAGTTATTGCAATAATATTTATCTTAGGGATTATGAAAAAGAACTGTGTCTATAGAAAAATTGCTTTTAATACTTTTGTTATTACAGTAATTAATCTAATTTTAAGTTTTATCATTGGAGGTATATATTATGTGGACAGGCCTTTTGTGCACAATAAAGTGAATTTATTATTACCTCATGCAACGGATGCATCCTTCCCAAGTGACCATGCTACAGGAACAATGAGTATAGCGTTAGGTCTTACAAAATACAGTAAGTTACTTAGTAGAATGTTAACTGTAATATCAATAATTGTAGGCTTTTCACGAGTATATGTTGGACATCACTATCCTATGGATGTTATAGGCGCCTATATTATTGTTTTTGGAACAAGTTACTTATATAAATTGAAGTTAGAAAGTAAAGTGGGAACCCTATATGAAGTAGTTGAAAAGAAAATAGCAACAAGATTAGGATTTAAATCATTATATAGCGAAATTTAATGTAATCTATTGCATTTCTTATTAAATATAATAAAATTAAATCAATAGAGTAAAAATACTGAATTTTTAAAAAAGTTCAGTGTTTTTATAAAAAATATAATTAGAATTAATAAGGAGAAAATAATGAGTAGATTAAAGGCTGTAATAACTACTATGGCTGTAATTAGTTTTTTTACAGGCTGTCAAAATCCATTATCAGCATTAAAAAGCAGTTCAACTTCTTCAAACACAAAGCAAAGTCCAGCTCCTAAAAAAACAAACTCAGTTGCTACAGCAGGTAATGCAAACCTTTCATCTAGCGTTAGCATTGTCATTCAAAATACTCCTGGAACTCCAGTTAAATCATCTAAAGTTATTCAAAATGGTAATACTATATACTATGTAAACTGGTCTGATGACAATAAAATATATTCAATCAGTGTCGGCGGTACAGGAAAGAAAAAAATCTCTGATGATTCTGCTTATGAATTGCTATTATCAAATAATACAATATATTATAACAATGAGTTGGATTCGGACAAATTATACGCTATGAACACAGACGGTACAAATAGAAAGAAACTATTAGATGAAAAAGCTTTAAATTTAGAACTCCTAAATAATTTTATATACTATATAGGTTCTGATAATAATCTATCTACTTTTAATACAAGTAATAATTCAAAAACATCTTTAAAGATAATTACAAGAAGCTATGATACTGATGGCAACAGTATCTATTATGAGAATTATTCTAATAAGCATGTATTAAACATCATGAATGTAGATGGTTCTAATAGTAGTAAGCTTTCTGATGATGCGCCTATGGATATAGTTAGTCAAACAGGAACAATCTACTACGTTAACGGATGGGATCATAATAAAATATATAAAATTGTAAGTGATGGCACTGGAAGGTCTCAGCTAAATGATGTCAGCTCAAGTAGTATGGTATTAGACAGCGGATATATATATTATATTAATAATTCGGATTATGATTCCATATACAAGATAAAAGTTGATGGAAGCGGCAATATAAAGTTAGGTAATGACAATTTTATAAATTTTTTTGCTGTAGCTGGAACATATGTGTATTATGCTAAAAAAACAGATACTATTCCGCAAATATATAAAATAAGTAAATAAATAGAATTTTACTAGGGATATTTATCGGGTAAAATGTACCTAAATAGAATGGATAAGGATATAGCAGTTACTGTGTATAATGGGGGAATTAGAAAGGTATTTACTATTTAATAATAAAAATATAAAATTAGGTATATGGGGAGGGGATGTTATGGTGAAAAATAAAAAAAATATTTTAGGTAGTAATTTAAAAATCAAAAATGGTTTATACAGTATATTAATAATATCTATATGCTCTTTTTTACTTTTAGGGGGAGTTGCCTATTACACAATTAACAATATAAAAGTGTTGCAAGAGGATATGTATGCAAATGCTTTGATTCCAATATCTCAGGCTTCAGAGGTAAAAGCGAATTTAATGGAATCAAAATTTTACATAACAAAGGTTACTTCAGTAGAATATAAACAAGAGTATGTACAAAAAATTGATAAAATAGATACTGAAATTAGAGATTTACTTAAGAATTATGAAAATAGAAGTCTGGATACTAAGGAAAATGAATATATACAAAAGGTAAAATCTGCTTATGAACTATATAATAATGGTTGGAAATCTATAAAATCAAAATTATCATCAGGTGAAAAACTGAATGTAGAAGATTTTAATACTTTTGATACCATATGTAATAATGCAGATAGTGCTATAGATGATATGATAGCCTATGGTAAAAAGGATGCTGATACATTAAAGTCAGATACAAATGCAAAAGCAATGATTGGTGTTAAGGTATTTGTGTACCTTTTTATATTGTTAACTATTATAATGGGAGCTATAACAATTATAATTATTAATATTATTAAGCATTCTATAAAAGAATTTACTAAAAATTTAGATACTATATCAGAAGGGGATTTTTCAGTGGAAATAGATGCAAATGGTACTAACGAGTTTGGAATAATGAAGAAGGAATTGGGCATATCTATTGAAAAAATAAAATATATGATTCAGTCTATAAGTTCTACATCAAATACCGTTGATAATCAATCAAGTTTATTGTTAGAGTTATCAAGTGAAATTGCAAACTCTTCTAAAGATGTGGCAAATGTAATACAAGAGGTTTCAAGTGGGGTTGAAATGCAAGCTGATACTTTAAATGACATAAACAATTATGTAGGTGATTTTGGAGTTAAAGTATCAAAAATAGTAGCTTTAATTGAGGATGTTAACAAGAATACAGAGATTGTAAATGAAAAGGCTACAAATGGAAACAGTAGCTTTAAAATGCTAATAACCTCCGTTAATGAAGTGAAGCAATCTTTTATAGATGTAAAGAAAAGAATATTAGAACTTGGAAAGAATATTAATGAAATAAATGAAATTACTAATCTTATAAATAATATAGCTGGACAGACTAATTTATTAGCTTTAAATGCAGCTATTGAAGCGGCTAGGGCAGGAGAATCAGGGAAGGGATTTGCAGTTGTTGCAGATGAAATAAGAAAATTAGCCGAGCAGTCCAAAGTATCTTCTGATAGGATAGGTCAATTGATTCAAAATATTACTAAGGAATCGAATGTAGTAATAAATACAACAGAATCAATGGATAATGAATTGAGCAATCAAGGAAATGTAATAGATAACTCAATAACTTCATTTGATGATATAATAAGTTCTATAGAACAAGTTACTCCAAAGGTTAAGAAGATAAATGATATGTCCATTGATATAAATAAAGATAAAGATTTAATTGTAGAAAGAATTAATGAAGTTTCCTCAGTTGCAGAGGAAATATCAGCTTCAACAGAAGAAATATCAGCTACATCTCAAGAAATAAGTGATTTTACAGATAAAATAGCACAATCTGCGGAAATATTAGATTTGTCTTCAAAGGAAATGTTAGAAAAAGTAAGCAAATTTAAGATTTAAATAAAAAGCAGCAATTTTTGCTGCTTTTTATCTTAGTATTGTATTAATAAAAAGTCTGAGGAATTCTTAATTTGACTTTAATGTAATTTTAATCTAACAAGGTGAAAATGAAAGTATATTTTTAAGTATTCTATAAAATAACAAATATTATTAATAAACAAAGAGGTTCAGAGATGAAAAACAAAGTATATAAACTAAAGAAAAAGAAGATATCAGTAGTGGTTATTATATTAATATTTATTTTTCAAGTATTTGCAGCATCTTTAATAAGTTGCTTATTAGTATTTTATGGACCATTTCCAGTTGTTAGAAAGATGATTGTTGGTACCTCAATGTCAAGTTATAAGCATCAGTATATTGCAAAGTTATTTTTGAGTGATTCGGAGATTTCTAAAATATTAAGCAGTGATACAGAGAGTACAGGTAGTGGAGAACAAAAAATTTCTAATATTAAAATTAATAATTATCAGGATAATAGCATAGAAAGATATGATATAAATAGCTCAAAGTTCAAAGGATATATGCTTGTTATTAAAAATCCTCTTATGGTTAAGGTAGGTTATACAAATAAATTAACAAAAGAAGGAGAAAGAACCAGCGATATTGCAAAAGACCATAATGCTATTGCGGCCATTAATGGGGGAGGATTTATGGATAAATCAAATAGTGGGAGTTTATGGTCTGGGACAGGAGCATATCCTACAGGATTTGTTTTTTCCCAAGGGAAAATTGTTTATCAAGATGTATCTGATACAGACCAATTAGATGTCATGGCATTAGATTATCAAGGGAAAATGATAATAGGGAGTCATAGTATCAATGATTTGAAAAGACTTAAAGTATCTGAGGCGATATCTTTTGGACCATCTCTAATAATAAATGGAAAAGCAACCTTTAGTGGAGATGGAGGTCAAGGTATTACTGCAAGAACCGCCGCAGGCCAAAGAAAAGATGGGGCTATACTATTATTGGTAGTTGATGGTAGAAGAATAAATATGCCAGGGGCAACATTGCATGATATACAAAAAATTATGTTAGATTACAATGCTTATAACGCTATTAATTTAGATGGTGGTTCATCAAGTACAATGTATTATAAAGGCAATGTTATAAACAATCCATGTAATCCGCTTGGGGAAAGAACTGTAGCAACAGCTTTATATGTTCAGCAATAGTTAGGAGAGATTAGATTGAGATATTTTAAGATTTTTATAATTGGTTTTTTGCCAATATTAATAATTCAATTTGGAATATTAGTATTTTTAGAAACTGTGTATTTTGCTGATAATTCTTCATATTCATCAAAAAAAGTAGAAAACGACTCAACTAAAGATGTATCAAAGCCAAAATTAGTTTTAGAAGAAGGAAGTATAAATACATCGGCATCATACGATGGGAAATATCTTGCTTATCTAAAGAACAATGATTTACTTGTTTTAAATTTAGATAATGCTAGTAAAACTAAAGTATCAGCAGATGTTGGAATGGAAATAGTATATTATAAATGGATTTATGACAGAAACAGATTAATATTAGCCGAAAGATCAACTGATACAAAAAATGACATGTTCTTTAAATTGTATTATTACGATGTGGACAGTAATAATAAAGTTGAAATATTTAATGAAGTAAACAATAGAAGCATAAAAATACCTATATATAGTGGTAATGAAAGGATAGATGCAATTGATATGTCTACTCTCACTAATGCTATATATGTTAAACTGTCAAGTTCAAATGATTATAGCAGGATATACAGAATAAATATAATGGCTCAAGAAAAGAGTATTAATACTGTAACTCATGATATTGGAAAAATTATCTCTACAAAGCGAGATGATGTTTTACTGTATGAAAACTCAAAAGATAGGAAGGTTTTTGAATATGGTAATAGTTCTCCTTTGGAGGTTGATGGAAATAGTAATTTGTGCTTATTAGGAATAGATAATAAGGATAATATATACTTAGCACCAATAAATAATGATAAAACTCAAACAATATATTATGGGAGCATAACTAATAAGGATTGGAAAAAGATTAATATAAAAACTTTGATAGATATTAACGATATATATATAAATATTAAAGGACAAATTTTTATCAAAGATACTTCTAAATCAATAATTAAGGAGCTCTCAATAGGAAAGGAAACATACTATAATGGAAAAATTATTGGTATTTATAATAATGGAATTATAAGTGAAAAAAATAATGAAATTACTAAAAGTATATTTCAATAGTTATAAAGGATTAAGCAGCAATATTGTAGAAAATTAAAATTAGTTTCAAGATTAAAGTGTTATTGAAAATTAGAATTCAAAAGGAAAATTACACTAAAGGCATTGCTCTTAGACCGTATGGATAAAAATATGTTTAAGAATATGTAGTAGATATGGGTGATAAGAATTATATGTACTTTTCACAGAAAAGCTGGAGATTAGCGCGATAAATTTGTACAATAGACTGTCACTGCTACCTACGCCACTAACTTCTTCTCAGCAGGATCCAAACTTCCAAATAAAAGCCACCGTATCAGGGAACGTCACTGTGTGGGTCTGTTTCCTGGTACTATTTTTGTGTAACGAATACCATTGGTTTTACTCAACATCATAAACTATAGAAACAAGGATATTCTGTTTAAAAATCTCTTGCATATTACGCGGTGTAATGTATTAAAATTGAAATAACATGAAAGAGAAGGAGAAATATTATGAAAGATTATGATATTAATAAAAACGAGACACAGGTATTTGTTATAAATACAAAACAAGGAGATGTTGAGATTTCATGGCTTCGTGATCAGAGACCGGGGTTTTGTCCAAATTGTCACAAATGCATTCCTTTGAATTCTGTTGTATTTAAAAAAGAAAATGAAAACGGCGTGGAAACCTATTCGGGTATGGATGCGGTAAAGACGAAAAAGAATGGCGAATTAAAAGAAGAGAGCATGAATGTTAAGAGTCCAATTGGAGAATGTCCATATTGTCATAAGTCAATTCCTGTACTTGAGATTACATTCAAAAGAATAAGTGAGGAAGAATTGTAGATTCTGCATTAATAGCCATTTTGCCGCTAAGCCTAATTAGGTTAAAGCGGCATCTTTTTTTGTCGTTCAAGGAATGTGGATGTATGATGTTGTTAGCTAAGGAAAATTAATAAGTGCGATAGCTCCTTTTCTATTATAGAACCTTAGAATAATTTGGTGAAAGTATGAAATTTAAAACTTTAAAATTAATTGAAACTAATGATTAAGGATTCTATAATATAGTTAACCTAAGCAGATTAAATGGGAGGTAAATTAAATTATTATGAATCGTTATAAAGCAACTATAATTTTAGTTATGGCTACAATCGGTTTTTTGATTAGTTATCCATTTCATGAAACCTTCATTGGAGGTCTTGTAAGTAGTGGATTTTGTGCTTCAATGATAGGGGGATTTGCTGACTGGTATGGGATAACCGCCTTATTTAGAAAACCATTTGGAGTATCATTTAAGACTGAAATAATACCTAAAAACAGAGAAAAAATATTTGATGGATTGAGTAACATGGTAAGTGATGAGCTATTAACAAAGGAACATTTAAAAAAACTATTGAATGAATACGATACTTCAAAATTAATTCTAAAGTATGCTGCAAACAATAAGGAGTATGAAAATATAAAAAAGATCATCAGTTCTATTATTCAAGAAAGCTTTGCTGGAATACATAATGATGAAGTAAGTAAGATTGCAGCTAACTTAATAGCGCAAAATATATCGCAATTTAATTTATGGAAGGCATTGATTTCGGCTATTGAAATATCAATAAAAAATGGATACGATGAAAAAATAATAAATTTTATAATTGATGAAAGTATTTCTTACATAAAGACCGATAATTTTCACCGTATACTTACTGAAATAGTGGAAGAGACGAAAAATTCCTATGAAAATGGTATGAGGAAGAGAATTATTCTTAATGTCGTTGTATTAGATATGCTGCTAAAATTATCGTCAGGGAATATCGCAAAGGTTATTCAGGAAAAGATAGAGAATTATTTTTATAATTTCAAGGATGTAGATAATAGCGATAGATTAAAGCTTAAAGAATGGATTGATATCAAGTTTATGGAATTGAAACAAAATAATCATATCAGGGGAAAACTTGAAGAATGGAAAGTACAACAAATAAATAATCTTAGAATTGAAGAATATATAAAAATATTTTTTCAGAATTTAAAAGATAAAGGTATGGAGGAAGAAGGCATTATAAAGAAATTTATTTATGAAACGGAACTTAAAATTCAAGATATTAGAAATAAGTTTAATAATAATATTGAGTTTCAGAAAAATGTAGATAATTATGTAAAGAATGTTGCAGCACAGCTTATTGATAGTGGCCATAAAAATATAGGTAAGATTGTTAGAGAAAATTTAAACAAGTATTCAAATGATATGCTAATAGAACTGATTGAGTCAAAGGCAGGAAATGACTTGCAATTAGTCAGAATAAATGGTTCAATCATTGGTGGTTTAGTTGGTATTATAGTGTTTATTCTGACATATAAAATTTAGTAGGAGTAGGAATATGGAAAATAAGAAGATAGCGGATAGACTATTATTTATATTACTTATAGCATTTATTGCTGTTATTTGTATAAAAGTTTATTTTCATAAAAGTTTTTTAACTGAAATGCTAGGTTTTGTTATTGAAGCAGCACTGGTAGGAGGAATTGCAGACTGGTTTGCTATAACAGCTTTATATGAAAAGCCCTTAGGCTTTCCATGGCATACAGCTATAATTCCTAGAAATAGGGATAAAGTTATAAATTCCATAGCATATATGGTAGAAAATGAATTGCTAAATGAAAAAACATTACAAGGCAAGATAAAAGAAATTAAGATTATTGATATATTAATTGAATATATTGACAAGAGTGTAAAGCAGGGAGGATATATATTTGAATTTATTGAGAAGTATAGTATAAAGTTTTTAGACGACATAGATGTAGATAAAATTGCTAAGTATATTGAAGGCGATTTAAAAAACAATTTAAAAGAAATAGACTTAACAACATATTTAAGTAAAATATTAATGTTTACCGTAAAAAGTAGTGATTGTGAAAAATTGTTTATCAATGTTTTAGATGAAATAATAACAAAAGCAAAACAAGAGAATACAAGAAGTGAAATTCATAATATGATAAATGAAATTATAAAGGAAAATATAGATAGTAAAAAAGGAATTCAAAGAATGCTAATGCAAGTTGCAGTGACATTAGCAGAAGAAACAAATAGTGTTAATACTTTAGATGCAGCATATTCTATACAAGAGCAGATACTAGAAGTGCTTTTAAAACTAAAAGACATAAATGATCCTATTCACATTGAAATGATTAATAAAATTGAACAAGTTATAGAAAAATTACATACTGATGAAGAAGTAATATTTAATGTGGAGAAGTGGAAGTTAGATACTATTGAAAAAATTACAATTACCAATGAACTTAATAGTGTCATAGAGAATACCATTATTGCTTTAAAGTATAGTATTAAAAAGGGAAATGTTCAAGTGGATGAGTCATTGTATAAAAATGGGGATGTAGAAAATTTTCGATTATATCTAAAGAGCATAGAACCGGTTATATATTGGCTTAAAAAACAAGTACATGGTTACTGGGAAAATTTCAAAAATGATAGTAAAGCAAAACGTACTATGGAAGTCTACATCAAAGGGTTTCTTTATAAAATAATAAAATCAGAGCATCATCTTATAGGCATTGTAGTTAGCAAAACGCTAAGTAATTTGACGGATGATTCTCTTAATGATTTTATACAAGAAAAGGCAGGTAATGATCTACATTGGATTCGTATAAATGGATGTATCATCGGAGCACTATTTGGATTATTTGTTTTTCTTTTTATGAATGAAATCTATTTACCTATTGTATCTAAATTCATTCATTTAATATGAAAAGTTTTATTATATTTTTATAAAGCATTATATTTGTATAAAACTTTAGAGAAGAGTAGTATAATAAATTTAGATAATTCACATAATAGAATATTCAAATAATTAAGAATATGATATAATAGTTTTATATAAAGGGGGTAGGTCTTATGGAACAATATAGAGGATATGAAATAACGGTTATAGAGAATAATGAAAAGGATTACCCATATAAGGCAATTGCTACAAAAGGAGATCAGCAAGTCAAGCATAAGGGACAGACTAAGACTCAAGCAGTTGATTTTGTTAAAAAAAGTATTAATGTCATTATAGAAAAGATAGAGGCAAAAAATAGTGTAAAATCAGGAGTTAAATAGATTTAAATTTATATAAATCTATGAGAAGTATCATTAATAAAGAAAAGTTAAATTGAATGATTAAGAATAGGCTTAGGATGTAATACTATACCCTAAGCCTATAACCAGCTCCCCAGATAGTCTCAATATACTGAGGATTAGAGGGAGAAGATTCGATTTTTTCTCGCACTCTTCCGATATGTACTGTAACTGTGGCAATATCACCAATAGCATCAAGTCCCCAAACTTTCTCGAATAATTCCTCTCGACTAAATACTCTATTAGGATTTTCAGCCATATAAAGTAATAAATCAAATTCCTTTTGAGCTAATGTTATTTCGTTACCATTTATGAACACTTGTCTACAATCCTTTATTATTTCTAGTCCTCTTATTACAATAACATTATTTTTCGGTTTGGATGTAAATTTACTTTTTAGTCTTTCGTAATTTTGAATATGTGATTTAACTCTAGCAACTAGTTCGCCAGGACTAAAAGGTTTTGTAATATAGTCGTCAGCGCCAAGGCTTAAGCCTTTAATTTTATCAATCTCATCTTTTTTAGCAGAAACCATTAATACAGGAATATCCTTAGTCTCCTGTATACTTCGTAGAATACTAAATCCATCAATCTGTGGAAGCATGACATCAAGAATTAGTAAATCAAATTCATTTTCTTTTAGTGTATTTAAACCTTTTACACCATCAGTACATATAGTAACTTCAAAGCCTGATACTTCCAAGTAGTCTTTTTGAAGCTGTGCGATACTTAAATCATCTTCGACTATTAAAATTCTTTTCATACATATCATCCCCAGTTCTAAGATATTTTTGCCAGTGATACAATTATGCTTGTGCCTTTATCTTCATGGCCTACAGCCCATATCTTACCTTTATGACCCTCAACAATTTGTTTTGCAATGGCAAGCCCAAGGCCGCTGCCTTTTGTCTCACTTCTAGCCAGATCTGCTCTGTAAAACCTATCAAATACTTTGTTTATATCATTCTTATTAATGCCTACCCCGTTATCTCTTATTTCAATAATAATGCTAGAAGCAGTTTCTCTAAGTATGATAGCTATTTTTCCTTGTTTTTTGTCCATATATTTTCGAGAGTTATCAATTATATTTACTATAACTCTTCGCATTCTTTCTCTATCAATCTTAACGTATTTTGATTCTTTTAAATTATTTTCTAAACTAATTTCTATGTTTGATTTTTGAAGCTCAGGTGCACATTCAAGAATACAGTAATCAAAATAGTTAATAATATCTGTTTTTTCAAAATTAAAAGGAAGTTTATTTAAATCTAGTCTAGAATATAAAAGCAAATCATCAATCATAGCATCCATTTGTTCAGCCTTTGAATAAATAGTTTTTAGATAGAGTTCGGTTTTTTCAGGGGTATTTGCTATGCCATCTAAGATTCCTTCAACATATCCCTTTATAGAAGTTATAGGAGTCTTTAGATCATGAGATATGCTGGAAACTAACATTTTTCTATTGTCATCATATTTCATTTTCATACGCACAGAATCTTTTAGTTGTATTCTCATTCGTTCAAAGTCAGCACATAGTTCTCTAATTTCACAATCTCCATTTTCTACAATTTCAAAGTCTAAGTCACCTTTACTGATCTCCGCTGTAGCTTTTTTTAGAATAGAGATAGGTTCCAATATTCTTTTTGAATAAAGATAAGACATGAATATATTTACGGCTGCAAAGGAAGCGAAAAATACAATTAGAACTGTTATAATAAATGTTTTAAAAGTATCTGCTTCCTTTCCTGTAGGGGCTAGCAATAATACGTTTCCTACAGACTTATCTTTAAAAACAACTGGAGATACTTCAGTCATATAGAATGTATTATCAATTTGTATTGGCTTACTAAAGAGTTTAGATTTACTTTCTTCTAGGCATCTTTCTATGTCAATTTTATTAACATCTTTTGAAGAAAATATGACTTTATTATCTTTAGTTATTATAAGTTCTCCATTTATACTTGAAAGTTTATGATGCATATATTTTTGAAATTCAGGGTCTTCTATATTCTCAGGATTTAATTGAGATATATTTTTTATTGAATTTAATAACTCTGATTTAATAGCTGCTGTTTTTTTGAAATTTTGATAATTCATATCTGTATGAAAAATATCTGAGGATACCAATATAAATATAAATATTGTAAAGCATGCAATAATAATTGGTATTAAAACCGTTATAGTATTGGAAATAATCAAGCGTTTTTTTATATCCATTTTTTCACCTTAGAACTCTTTTTTATCAAATAAATAATAGCTTCCTGTAAATAATAGTATAGCATAACTTGATAGCATCATAAACTGACGAAATATTTTTAAAAAAGAAACATTGTTCATAATCCATAATGTATACCAATCCATCATACTTGTAAAAAATATGCCAGAATAGCTTGAAAAAACAATCCCTAAAGCTTTAAAAACAATAAAAATAAGGATAGATACAAAAAACACACCTATACCACTCCGTAATATGTTTGTAAGAAGTGTAATAAGAAGTGCCAAAACTAGCATAGGCATTAATGTTACTAAATAAGCAATAAATATCTTAATAATGCTTGTTATTGTAAAGGAATTTGAATTAAAAATAAAACCAGCTATAGTGGAAAAAATCATTATGAATACAAGGTTAACAGAAACAAATAGCATTATGGAAATAACTTTTGCAGTAAAAAATTTCAATCTTGTAACTGGTCTTGTAAGTGCAATCTTCATAGTGTTTTGAGCAAATTCACCAGAAAAACTATCTATAGTGACAAGTGCAGTAAATAGAGGAAGAATTGAGTTAGCTACTACAGAAAGCACAAGTAATGGGAATGCTGTACTAGAAGTTCCGCGTATTCCAAAGCCACTTCTTAAACCGATAATGGATACTTGTCCCAGTATGATAAAAATAAGTGATATTGCTGCTGCAACTAAAACTTTTTTCTTCTTATAGAGTTTTTCAATTTCATTAATTATAACTGCTTTAAATTCTACCATTTCTCTCCACCTCGCTAATAAAATAATTTTCTAAGGAAGCATAATCATTTAGTATATTTTTGGTGGTTTCTACACTAAGCATTTTACCATTATATAAGATTCCAACGCTGGTACAAGTGAGCTCAACATCATGTATAAGATGGCTTGAAATGAAAAATGTGGTTTTTTCTATTTCCGCAAGGTCTTTTATAATATTTCTTACAGCAATCATTCCTTCAACATCAAGACCATTTAAAGGTTCATCTAAAATAACTACTTCAGGTTTAGATAAAATTGCAGCAGCAATTCCAAGTCTTTGTTTCATACCAAGAGAAAACTTTCTAGGTTTCTCATCTTTATATTTTAAAAGTCCTATAAGTTCTAAAACTTCTTCAATTCTTGTATTATCAACATTGTCATAAAACCTTGAAAATTGTTTTAGGTTTTCAAAGGCCGTTAAGTAGGAATAAGATTCAGCAGTTTCTATAATACAACCTACTTTTTTCATAGATTGTTCAAATTCTTCTAGAACACTATGCCCTAAAATTTTGACATCACCACTGTCCGGTCTTACTAGTCCAGTCATAATTTTCATGGCAGTAGTTTTACCGGCACCATTAGGTCCTAAAAATCCAAAAATATCACCCCTATTTATATCAAGATTAATGTCCATTATTCCTCGTCCATTTTTATATATTTTGGAGAGGTTTTTAATTTCGATTACTTTTTCCATTTATATACCCCCAAAGACAAATATAAATAATATCGCTAAGAATAACTTGCCAGTTATAATACTGGCAAGTTTTATTATTAATTGAATACTTTATTGAACTCGTCATCAGATACAAGATTTTGATTTCTTCTTGAGTCTATATTAAAATATATTCTGGCAGAATGCGGATTGACAGATATGTTCCCCTTAATACTAGAGTCAGAAGAAGTAAAAGGTGCATCAAAGTGGTCTTTATTAAAGCTTGCACTAAATTTAAAATCTGTTTTGTTATATGCATAATCTTCATAACCTTTTGTATACTCTTCATGATAAGTTCCGCTTATGCTCTTTTCATTTATTTGTTCAATATTTATCGATCTTTCACCTATTTTTTCAAATTTTCCATCCTTTTCTAATATGATATCGCTTTTGTATTTTCCAGTATATTTTTCTGGATTAGATAGCCTATTGTAGTCTTTTTCTATAACCTTCTCTACCTTTTGTCCACTTAGATCGGGCTTCTTAACGATAGTTGAATTAATATTAGACAATTTTCCTAATAGTTCGAAAGTTAAAATATGTTCTTTACCACTTTCATCTTTACCAGATATTGTTCCAGTTCCAAGAACACTTTGAATTAAACCATTTTTATCAATTAACATTTTTCCTGTAACATCTTTTACAAATATATCTTTTGAAATTTTAGGCATATAGTCCTCGTTATCGCCCCTGTTTCTTCCAAATACATTTTTTGATTGAAAAGATACTACTGCGTTAACTAGTGCCGGAATTTGTGATTCGTTTAAAGAACCAGATAACTCTTTACTTCCATCAGCATTTTGAGTAACTGCAACAGAATCTTTTAAATTACCTATAAGGGCATCTGCTATTTTTTCTACGTCACTAGCTTGTTTCTCTTTGAAAGGATTTTTAAAAGAGTTATTTTCATGAGGTTTTTCATATTCATTAACATAATAAACATTTTGAGAATTATCTTTATTTATAAAAGAGTTTTTATCAGAGTAATTATAATATTCTCTTTTGGTTGAGCCTTCTATAGTTGTTTCTGTACGTTCAGTAGCCTGATCTGATACACTACACTTGATAACAGAACTATTAGAAGCAATAGTATTACCATTATCTTTCATGACAAGGGATACATCCATAGTATAATTTGAAAGTTTAGTAGTACAGCTTTCCGCTGTATATTTTAGAGAATCTTTAACTTGGTCATAGCCATTTTTAGAAGCTACTTCAGCCATGGCGGTACTTGCAAACATTAAAGTACCTACAGCAAAGCTTAAAATCATTGCTGTTTTTTTCTTGAATTTCATATTTTAACAACTCCTTCTTAAATTTTAGTTCTATTTTTTGTTATGAAACTTCTCTTCCGTACGTCAGATGAGTAAAAGTAGTTATTACTAGATCAATACCTCTGGGTAAGCAGCACCACCAAATCAGAGATTTGAGATGTCTGCTTATGAAAGACTTTCATAATTATATTTTAAAATCTATATATCTACTTTACATAAACTAATTATAAATAAAATATAAACTTTATTCTATGAATAAATTCTGTCAACCTATTGACAACTTTGAGTTTATGTTTTATTATATAAAATAAATTTAAAGTATTTAAAAAACTAAGAAGAGGGTTAGTAAAAACTAAAGCTTTTTTAAGAGAGGGAATGTAAGGTGTAAGATTCCTAAAAAGTCGTTTTGAACCTGCCTCAGAGTTCTGTACTGAAATAATAGTAGGCTACAGCGGTCAATTCCGTTAAAAATTAAGAGTGAATATATTTATAGTATATTAATAAGGGTGGTACCGCCGATATAGTCTTGGTCCCTATTAGGGATTTAAGGCTTTTTATATTGCCCAAAATTAGTTGACTTACTATTAAAGTACATACTTTATGTCAATAATATTTATTAGATTTTACCTTTAAAAAGAGCAATATTAAATGTATAAGTCTATTTAGGAGGAGTATTAAAATGGATAATGAAAAGAAGCTAGTGGAACAAATAACACCTATGGATGTAGATTTTGCACAATGGTATACGGATATAGTTAAAAAGGCTGAATTAATTGACTATTCAAGTGTTAGAGGGTGTATGATAATACGTCCTTATGCTTATGCAATGTGGGAAAATATACAAAAGGATTTGGATAAGAGATTTAAAGAATTAGGTCATGAAAATGTGTATATGCCAATGTTTATACCAGAAAGCTTGCTTCAAAAAGAAAAGGATCACGTTGAAGGCTTTGCACCTGAAGTTGCTTGGGTAACGCAAGGTGGTAATGAAGAATTAACAGAAAGACTATGTGTACGTCCAACATCAGAAACATTATTTTGTGAACATTATGCTAAGGTAGTTCAATCTTATAAAGATTTACCAAAACTATATAATCAGTGGTGTTCAGTTGTAAGATGGGAAAAAACAACTCGTCCATTTCTTAGAACAACAGAATTCCTATGGCAAGAAGGTCATACAATTCATGCTACAAAGGAAGAGGCAGAAGCAGAGACAATACAAATGTTAAATGTTTATGCTGATCATGCTGAGCAAATGCTAGCTATGCCAGTTGTAAGAGGACAGAAGACTGAAAAAGAAAAATTTGCAGGAGCAGAGGCCACTTATACAATAGAAGCTTTAATGCATGATGGTAAAGCTCTTCAAGCTGGAACTTCACACTACTTTGGAACAAACTTTGCAGAAGCTTTTGGAATTCAATTTAGTGATAAGGATGGTAAGCTTAAGCATGTTCATCAGACTTCTTGGGGATTCACAACCCGTTCAATTGGTGCAATAATTATGGTTCATGGAGATGACAATGGACTTAAAATGCCACCAAGAATAGCGCCAATTCAAGTTGTTATTACACCAGTAGCACAACATAAAGAAGGTGTTTTAGATAAGGCAAGAGAATTAAAAGAAAGAATATCTAAAATTGCTAGGGTTAAGCTAGATGACAGTGACAAAATGCCAGGCTGGAAGTTTGCGGAATACGAAATGAAAGGAGTTCCAGTTCGTTTAGAAATTGGTCCTAAAGATATAGAAAAGAATCAAGTTGTACTTGTAAGAAGAGATACAAGAGAAAAAATCGTAGTTTCTATGGATGAATTAGAAACTAAAATACCAGCATTATTAGATGATATACATAATTCAATGCTTGAAGCTGCAAAAGCTGTTAGAGAACTAAAAACTAGTGTTGCAAAAACTATGGATGAATTCAAAGATATAGTTGAAAATAAAACTGGTTTTGTTAAAGCAATGTGGTGTGGGGACAGAGATTGCGAAGATAAAATTAAAGAAGAAACTGGAGCAACTTCAAGGTGTATGCCATTTGCACAAGAAAATCTTTCTGATACATGTGTATGTTGTGGTAAAAAAGCTAAACATATGGTTTACTGGGGTAGAGCATATTAATATAAAGTAATATATTAAATAAGTCATAGAGAACTATGACTTATTTTTTACTAATAATTATATATAATTTGGTCTAAAATAAATAGATGGTTTTAAGATTTAATTATTGAAAAGTGAGTTATTAAGGGTTTATTTTCAAATGAATAATATAGTATACTTTAATATAGATTCGCAAATAAAAAAAGAGGTGAATTAAGTGGATAAACAAGTAATTTTAGAAAAAGCTAAAGCTATAAAAAATAAACTTATAGATATACGACGAGATATACATGCACATCCAGAAATAGGCATGCATGAGAATAGAACAGCAAAATTAATAGCCGAAACCTTAGAACAGCATGGAATAGAGGTTCAAGAGCATATTGGAGGAACTGGTGTTGTTGGAGTGCTTAGAGGAAAACATCCAGGAAAAACTATACTTTTAAGAGCAGACATGGACTGTTTAAGAATTGCAGAAGAGAATAACGTAAATTACAAATCTGAATATCCTAACTTAATGCATGCCTGTGGACATGATGCCCATGTCTCATGGCTTATTGGAGCTGCCATAATTTTATCAGAAATCAAAGAAGAATTGTGTGGTAATGTGAAATTCTTATTTCAACCTGCAGAGGAGAAAGAAGGTGGAGCAGAGAAAACCATAGGCAGTGGAGTACTAGAAAATCCTAGAGTAGATGCTGTAGTGGGTGCGCATGTTTGGCCTAATATTGAAGCAGGAAAAATAGGCATTAAGGCAGGACCATTAATGGCGGCATCTGACAATTTTAAGATAACTATATACGGAAAAGGTGGGCACGGCGGACAACCACATAAGTGTATAGATCCTATAGCTGTTGCATGTGAAATATATATGGCTTTACAAACTATAGTAAGTAGAAAGGTAGATCCTTTAGAGCCAGCTGTTATAACCATAGGAAAACTTAATGCTGGTTTAGCGCATAATGTAATACCAGACAAAGCTGAAATGGAAGGAACTATAAGGACATTAACTTATGAAGTTAGAGATAAAATCCCTGATATAATGAGATCTATTATAGAAGGAATATGTTTAGCAAATGGGGCTAAATGTGATTTTGATTTTTTTCCTTATCATGCACCTGTAATTAATGATTCTGAAATTACAGCTGTTGTTGGAAGAGCAGCTAGTAATATTATAGGTCATAAGAATTTAGTTATAATTGATAAGCCTACTATGATAGGCGAAGATTTCTCAAGTTTTGAAGAAAAGGTTCCTGGCACATTTTTTTGGGTAGGTACATATAATTTTGAAAAAGGAATTGTTAAACCATTACATAATCCAAAGTTTAATATAGATGAGGATATAATATATAAAGCAGCCGCTGTATTTGCAGAGTGTGCTTTAGTTTATCTAAACGAAAAATAAAAATATGTATAATTTGAAAATTACTTTAAAACAATTTATAAAAACTATAGGTAAAATGGTTTTTGTTGATATAATATAATTATGTAATTTATAAGTATATTGATATGGAGGCTTAACATGTTTAACAATAAGAAATTTGATGGCAATAAGCTTAAATACGGCATTTATTATGCAATAGCAGTTGCTGTTATTCTTTTCGTCGTTAATAGTTATGTAATGAATTTGAAAACTGAGCATATAAAATATAGTGATTTTATGACATATGTTTCTCAGAATAAGGTTGAGGAAGTACAGATATCTAAAGATAGGATAATTATTACTCCCAAATTAAAAGAGGGAGAAAAGAGTAAGATATTATATACAGAAAGAATAGATGACCCAGATTTAATAAAGAAACTTGAAGAGGCTAAAGTTAAAAATGGTATCAAGTATAGTGGATCACCTTTAGAGAATAATCCAATAAAAAACTTTATTTTAAATTGGATACTTCCAATAATAATATTCATGTTTATTGGAAGGATACTATTTGGGAGACTTGACAAAAAAATGGGTAGTGGAGTTATGTCTTTTGGTAAAAATACTGCAAAGATATACGCAGAAAATGAAACAGGTATAACTTTTAATGACGTAGCAGGACAAGAAGAAGCCAAGGAATCTCTGGTTGAGATTGTAGATTTTCTTCATAATCCGCAAAAGTATACAGATATAGGAGCTAGACTCCCAAAAGGAGCGTTGCTTGTTGGTCCTCCGGGTACGGGTAAAACTTTGATAGCGAAGGCAGTAGCTGGGGAAGCCAATGTACCATTTTTCTCTATATCAGGATCAGCTTTTGTAGAAATGTTTGTAGGAATGGGAGCATCAAGAGTTAGAGATCTCTTTGAACAAGCCCAACAAAAAGCACCATGTATAATATTTATAGACGAAATAGATGCTATAGGTAAAAGTAGAGAAGGTAATATAGCAGGAAATGATGAAAGAGAACAAACTTTAAATCAGTTGCTTGCTGAAATGGATGGATTTGATTCATCTAAAGGAGTTGTAATTTTAGCCGCAACTAATAGACCAGAAGTATTAGATAAGGCTCTATTAAGACCAGGAAGATTTGATAGGAGAGTAATTGTAGATAGACCAGATTTAAAAGGGAGAGAAGATATACTAAAGGTTCATTCAAAAGGAGTAAAGATATCTTCTACGGCAGACTTAAGTGCTATAGCTAAAGGAACTCCAGGAGCAGTTGGAGCAGATTTAGCTAATATAATAAATGAAGCAGCATTAAGGGCTGTAAAGAATAATAGAAAAGAAGTAGTGCAGGAAGACTTAGAGGAAGCAGTTGAGGTAATAATAGCTGGAAAGGAAAAGAAAGATAGAATATTATCAGATGCGGAAAAGAGGTCGGTAGCTTTTCACGAGGTTGGTCACGCATTAGTGGCAGCTTTATTAAAACATACAGATCCAGTTCATAAAATCACTATAGTTCCTAGAACTATGGGAGCATTAGGATACACTATGCAGCTCCCTGCTGAAGAAAAGTATTTAATAACCAAGGAAGAGATGATGGACCAAATATGTGTAATGTTAGGTGGAAGAGCTGCTGAGGAAACAGAGTTTAACACAATATCCACGGGAGCATCCAATGATATAGAAAGAGCAACTCAAACAGCAAGAAGTATGGTTACCGTATACGGAATGACTGAAAGATTTGATATGATGGGACTTGAATCTATTCAAAATAGATATTTAGATGGAAGGCCTGTTTTAAATTGCAGCGCTGAAACTGCAGCAATTATAGATGAAGAGACTCTAAAAATAATAAAGACATCTCATGAAAAAGTTAAGAATTTACTTAGAGATAACATGAATTTGCTGAGAGAGATATCAGAAAAATTGTTAGAAAAAGAGACATTAATGGGTGATGAATTTATAGCTATGGTAAAAGGGAATGGGGCTTCTAAAGAGTATTTATCAAAAGAACAAGAATAGAATGGAGATTTTCACTATGGAAAACAATGAACTAGAACGGGAATTGAAAAAGGAAATAGAATTTGTTTTTGAACAAGATAAGCTTAAAGAAGTTGTTGAAGAAATAAAAGGTCAAATTCTCAAGTATACAGATAAGAGAAAAGCAATTACAGAAGGAATCATAAATCTAAGAAAGAAGAATCTTGAAGAATACAAAGATGATGAGGATAAAATAATTGAATATTTTGATCATGAAAGGTTTGTTAGAGAAGAAGCTTTTAGGATTATTGATAAAAAACTAAAAGAACTAACTATATTAAGTAGTTCACCTTACTTTGGTAAGTTCAGTTTTGAAGATGAGTTTGGCGATGAAACCATATACATAGGAAGATTTGGGTTAACTAAGGAGCTTGAGTATGAACCAATTGTTATTGATTGGAGATCACCAGTAGCTGCTTTGTTTTATGCAGGTAAGCTTGGAAATATAAAATATAATGGTCCTTTAGGGGAAATGACGGCTGAAGTACTATCAAAAAGACAATTCATAATAAAAAAAGCAGAGTTACTTGGAATGTTTGATACAAGTATGGATGTAAAAGATGAAATACTTCAAATGATATTAAGTAAAAATGCTGGTGAAAAATTAAAAGATATAATAATGACAATACAGGCTGAGCAGGATGAAATAATAAGACAGCCTAGAAATCAGATTACTGTGGTAGATGGAGTAGCTGGTAGTGGCAAAACAACTATAGCTTTACATAGAGTAGCTTACTTGTTATATAATTATAGGGATGTATTACAGGATAAGGTTCTAATTTTAGGGCCCAATAATATATTCATAGATTATATATCAACAGTTTTACCTAGTTTAGGAGAGATAGGAGTAAAGCAGTATACATTTAGAGATCTAGCTATGGATATTTTAGGACTAGAAAAGGTAATGAATTTTAAAGACTACATGGAAAGAATATTAAGTGGAGATAGAGAATTTAATAAAAATGTAGCATATAAGGGTTCCTTAGAATATATTAATGAATTGGATAAAATAATACAAGAGCTAGATAATGAATATTTTAAGATAGAAAATATAAAGTTTTATGACAAAGTTATTGTTAATAAAGAAGAAATACAGAAAATGTTTGATTCTTATTTCAAAGATATGCCTTTATTTAGAAGAAGTAAAAAGATAAAGAGAATAATATATTCTAAAATAAAAGATGAAAGAGACAATTTAGTTAGACAGATAAATAAGGAACATGAAGAAACAATTAGTAAGCTGTCAGAAAGTGAGCTTAAAGCTCAATACAATAATATTGAGTTTATTAGAAAAAACAGAATAAGAGAGATAGTGCAAGAAGTTATTAGGATAAAGAAAAAGTTGTTTTGGTTAGACAATCCTAATATTAACGAAATATACAATGAATTTAACGACAGAAAAGAATTGACTTATGATGATTTGGCTCCAATTATTTACCTTAAAATAAGATTAGAAGGATTAAAATATAATGAAGAGGTAAAACATGTTGTTATAGACGAGGCTCAGGATTATTCACCATTACAGTTTAGCGTAATAAAAGAACTCACAGCATGTAATTCGTTTACCATAGTGGGAGATAGTAATCAGAGAATAATGCCTATAGATGGTTCTCCTGCAATGCTAGAATTGAAAAATATTCTGAGTGGTTCTGAAATTTATAATTTTATCCTTTCAAGAAGCTATAGATCTACAAAAGAAATAATAGAATATGCAAACAAGTATATTGAAGGCAATAAAACTGTTCCATTAGTGAGAAGTGGAGAAAAAGTTGTAGAGAAGCATATAGATAGCTTAGATAATGCTTTGAATAAAATAATTCAGGATGTAGCAAGATTAAAGAAGAAAGGGTATGAAAGTATTGCAGTAGTTTGTAGAGACTTAAAAGAAACTGAAGCTTTAGGAAAACTCCTCAAGAAGAGTATAAAAATAAAGATACTAGATAGAGAAGATATAATTTATTCTAGTGGAGAAGTTATATTACCAAGCTATTTTGCTAAAGGATTGGAATTTGATGCTGTTATACTTATAGATACTAACACAAGTATCTATGATGAAGAATATAAGTTAAAATATGTGATGTCCACAAGGGCATTACATGAATTATATATTTATACAATTTCCTCGATTAAATAAAAAGGCTTTTATAAAAGCCTTTTTATTTATATAATAATTCATCCGATGACTATCTGATCTAATAGTCCCTCGCACTCTGTTAAAGCGACTATCAACAAATTGGAGAATTTGGGATATGTGTTTCAAGTTTCCAACTTCATTTTAAAAACTTGATATATTTAATAAATTATTTTATAAATCTCTAGTTAAAATTGAATTATTTCATTAAAATAGTTATAAGGGCACTAAAAAGCAATTAAGAAAGGGGTTATCCATAGGATGAGTACAAGCGTTGAATTAATAAAAGAAGCCGAATTTAGTCATAATTTGAATAGGGAAGAAATAGTTACAATATTGAAAGACGATAGTTGTAATGAAGAGCTTTTTCAAGCTGCAGATAGAGTGAGAAAGAAATACGTAGGCGATGAAGTCCATTTGAGAGGTTTGATAGAGTTTTCCAATATATGCAAGAGAAATTGTCTATATTGTGGGTTGAGGGCATCGAATAAAAATCTAGATAGATATAGATTAGAACCAGATGAAATAATAGAATTAGCAAAAAAAGCAGTCGAATATGGTTATAAAACTATAGTTATGCAGTCTGGAGAAGATGAATTTTACACTTTGGATAAAATGAAATATATAATATCTAACATTAAAAAGCTAGATGTAGCTATTACATTAAGTATAGGGGAAAAAAGCTTTGAGGAATATAAGGCCTATAAAGAAGCTGGTGCAGATAGGTATCTAATAAGAATAGAAACTACAGATAAAAAGTTGTATGAAGATTTGGATCCAGGTATGAGTCATAACGAAAGAAAAAGATGTTTAGAAGATTTAAAAGAGTTAGGTTATGAAGTTGGTAGTGGAAGTCTAATAGGATTGCCTAATCAAACGTTAGAATCTTTAGCTGATGATATTTTGTTCTTTAAGGAAATAGGAGCAGATATGATAGGACTTGGACCATTCATTCCTAATGAGGATACACCTTTAAAGAATGAAAAAGGTGGGGAATTTACAATGAGCTTAAAGGTTATGGCAATAACTAGACTTTTAATGCCTGATACAAATATTCCAGCTACTACTGCTATGGAAACGATAAGTAGGAATGGAAGAATAGTGGCGCTTCAAAGCGGAGCCAATGTAGTTATGCCGAATGTAACAGAAGGAGAGTATAGAAAAATGTACGCTTTATATCCGGGAAAAGCGTGTGCAGGAGATACGCCTGCTCATTGTGTAGGATGTATTACTGGAAAGATTACTTCTATAGGAAGAAGTGTTTCTAGTACAAAAGGATTTAGAGTGAGGAAAAAAATTACTACATAACAGCTGTAAGGAAGCAGGGGTAATATTTAACCCTGCTCTTCTTTATAATCTTCTTCGTACTTTAAAATTTTATCTATTAAATTATAGTAGGCTTTATCCATATTTGTAAAAATCATGTTTTCTATATAATAGACTTCAAGTTCATCGTGAAGTTCTTTAGCAGAGGATATAACAGATAAAGCTTTATTTAATAAAGTATAAAATGTATCCTTATCATTTTGTAATTCAGCTTTATCAATAAGAGAATAGTTAACTAGATTTTCAAGGTAAATCTGTATTCCATTAAATTTTTTATTATTTATTTCATTAGAAGTTATTATTGCAATTTTTAGTTCTGGTATTATAATGTGTTCAATTCTTTCAGGAATAAGAGGGTCATGATAAACTTCAGTAAAAAGTCCTCGCTTTGTTGTTTCTTTTAACATAAAATTTAAAACTTGAGTTTTTCCAGTACCAGGACCACCATTCAGTACATATACTTTTTCACAATCTTCACATAGATTATCTATAAAGGTTACAATACCATTAGGTGTAAAGGCAGTAGCAAATAGATGTCTTTCGTCTGCTATTTTAGCAAAGTCATAATTGGATAGAATTTTAACCTTTAAATCTTCTTCCAATAATGACAATCTAGAATAATCTAAAGCCTTTTTATTGTAATTGCTCCAATCATCATGTATAAGTTTTGCTGCATTTATAAAATTATATGCCCTATTAAAGACATTTTGAATTTGTTTGTTTGTCTCTATTATATTCTCTCTATATTTTTTTAATCCATTTTCATCCCAATATTCCCCCAGGTTTAGTACTTCGTCTACGGCACCTGGATTTTGAGGGTCTACTACATGGGATAAGGTATCATAAAGACACAAGGTCTAGGAACAAGAGTTGACTACAAATCCTATTTTAAAACTTATAGTTCCTTTTTAGCTTCTAAAAAAAGAACTTTTACGAACTTTTTAGTATTGATGCGAATTCTTGATATAGATGGTTTAACATCGTTTTTCAATTCCAGCATTACTTTTCTAACCTCTGTAAAATCAAAGAATTTCGTAGCATACTCCTCAAATCTAGGATTAGAATAATCAGTAAGGCCCAGTGAGGCAAGATGAATTAGTGCTTGGAATATAGCTCTTCTAACTCGCTGTTCAGAAGCTTTTATTTCCTTTTGTAAGTCCAATTGATTTGCCAATCCTCCAAGCTTTTTAGTAGCTATAGTGGTAAATATATCTTTAAGTGGAGGAAACTCATGATCAAATGGATTTTGTTTTTCGTATTGAGATAAATATTCAAGCATATCTAATAGATCTGAGCTACCACTTTCACCGATCATGCCTAACTCTGTTAAAAGGAATTGTCCGGATAGGGTTATATTCTTGTTTGAGTAATTGTCTTCAGTTTTATTTTTTTCTATGCCAAACTCCAAAATATTTAGAGTTTTACGTATTTCGGATACAGATTTTTCTAATATAACATGTTCTATTACCTTTTGGATAACACTCACTACTTCTAAACGATTAATTGGCTTAGTAATATAGTATTCAACTCCTAGAGAATAAGATTTACCAACCATCTGCTTGTCTTCTACTTGAGAAATCATTATAATTTTTCCGGAAAAATCCCCATCTAAATCATTTATGGTTTGAATTCCATCTCTGATAGGCATCAATAAATCAATAATGAGAATGTCGACTTTTTTTAGCCTAAGCAGCTGACTATCTACAATGGAACCGTTATCAGCCTCGCCGACAACATTTCCAAGATCATAATCCTCTATTATTTCTTCTAACATAGATCGAATAGCTTCATCATCATCTACAATAAAAAAATTCATTTTATCATCCTTTCTCTGATAAACTTCTAATTGGTAGTTTTATAGTAAAAATAGTTTCATTCTTCTCTGGAAAACTTTCTATATAAACTTGGCCTTTAAGGTTATTTACAACCTCCTTAACATAAGTAAGTCCAATACCTGTTGAAGGATTGCCAGATAAATCGTATTTAGTAGTATATCCTGGTTTGAAAATTAATTCCGCCTTCTTTTTAGGAATTCCTGAGCCAGTATCAAAAATATTAAATTCAATTTCAGTACTATTTTTATTAATGCATATGTTAATTAAGCCAGAAATTTTAATAGATTCTACAGAATTAGAAACTAAGTTGTTAACAAGAGATAAAGTTGTATAAACATGTAGAGGAGGGAATACACCATTAATACTCAAGACAAATTCAATATTTTTTCCTAAAGATTGAGCATATTTTTGGTTAGTTTGAATAATTATGTTACCAATCTCTTCTACATTCATATAGTCTGTTGAATTTTCAGCAGAAATCATTTCAGAAAGACCAGAATAAATTCTTTGATTATCTTTTTTTATCTCATGTACCTGACCAGCAATTCCTAAGATTTTTTTTGCTAATTCTTCGGAGGTAAATGAATTTTGATCGTTTAATAAATTTTGATATAAGTCGTAGCAATTCCTCGTAATTTCTTCTGAATCTTTTAATGACTTTTTTAGTTGAATCGATTCTTCATATAAATTAGATATAAGTAAGAGCATATGTTGATTTTGTTTTTGCTGTTGTATTGAATATATTTCAGCTTCATGAAGTTTTATAGCGTAGAAAAATCCAAGGGCAAAAAAACTTCTAATAACAGCGATAATGACGACCTCGTTTAAGATTGAAAAAGTAATGATATCCTTTAAGACATAATGTCTTATAGAGAGTTCAACAATACTAGATGTTATTTCTATTATAGCAGATAAGAAACCAACTATAAGTGGATGATGATGGAATCTATTTAATTTTGCTAAATAAAATACATATGAATAAGTAAGATAATAAAAAAAAGTAGGAAAATGAAGTATAAAAGAGTTCTGAAGTTGAAAAAAACCTTCTGTGCTAATAGATAAAGCTAAGCGGAAACATACAACAGAGGCTCCAACAATAGCTCCACACAACACTAAAGGTACCTTTCGTATCGCTAATAGGAGTAGAAAAAAAATCGGAACTCCAAAGGTAACACGAAAAGTGTTAGGAAAGGGATAAAACTTTAATTCTCCAGCTAGAGGTACTATCACAACCATTAAAATAATAATATATAGATTTTTTTTAAATAATGTTTCTTTCAATAGAATCTACGCTCCTCTGAATCTGTATATTAAATACTACATACTTAAAAAGAATAACAGAAAATTCGCCAATATTCTAGTAGCTTAATAAAGTTTTATTCTTCGCACATCAGAATAGAAAGAATAAATGAATTTTAAAAAAAATTTTCCCCTATTTATCAGAATGCTTTATATTTTAAATAAAACCTTATATGTTAAATCATTTGGCAGAAATAATTTAATACTAATTATTTTTAAAAATTTCAAAAATAAGTTTATAGATTTTAGTTGAATTTTATAGTTTAGACTATAAAATTCAAATATAGGAAATCTAAATCATGCAATTGGATATATGCATAAAAGAAAAATTATAATAAAGGGGAAAGGTGCGATATAATGAAAAAAGCAAAACTTGGATTAGCAACGCAAATTCTTATTGGTCTTATTCTTGGTATTATTGTTGGTGCGGTATTTTATGGTAACCCAGCAGTTTCGGTTTATCTACAACCAATTGGAGATATCTTCTTACGTTTAATCAAAATGATAGTTGTGCCAATAGTATTCTCAGCACTTGTTGTTGGAATTGCAGGAGCTGGAGATATAAAACAGGTTGGAAAATTAGGAGGAAAAACGATACTTTATTTTGAGATGGTTACTACAGTAGCTATAGTTCTTGGGCTAATTATTGCAAACGTATTCCATCCAGGAACTGGAATAAATATGAGTTCACTTGCAAAAACTAATATTTCTAGCTATATGCAAACTACTCAGACAGTAGCTCATCACAGCTTTGCAGATACATTTGTAAATATAGTTCCGACTAACATTGTTGATTCTTTAGCCAAAGGGGACATGCTTGCAATTATATTCTTCTCTGTTATGTTTGGATTAGGTGTTTCAGCAATTGGAGAGAAGGGAAAGCCAGTGCTTCAATTCTGTCAAGGAACTGCAGATGCAATGTTTTGGGTAACTAACCAAATTATGAAGGTTGCTCCATTTGGAGTTTTCGCATTAATTGGAATAACTGTTTCTAAGTTCGGAGTTAAGTCTTTAATACCACTTGGAAAACTTGCTATTACTACTTATGGTGCTATGATCTTCTTTGTTCTTGTTGTACTAGGTTTAGTAGCAAAAATTGCTGGGACAAGTATCATAAGCATTATAAAAATTTTAAAGGGCGAGCTTATACTTGCATATAGTACTGCAAGTTCAGAAACAGTTTTACCTAAAATAATGGAAAAAATGGAAAAATTCGGATGTCCGAAATCTATTGCAACATTTGTTGTTCCAACTGGTTATTCGTTTAATCTTGACGGATCTACACTTTATCAGGCAATTGCAGCGATATTTATCGCACAAATGTATGGAATACACTTATCAATTATACAACAAATCAATTTAGTTATTGTATTAATGCTTACATCTAAAGGTATAGCAGGAGTACCAGGAGTATCCTTTGTTGTATTATTAGCAACATTAGGATCTGTAGGTATTCCAGTAGAAGGATTGGCATTCATTGCAGGAATTGACCGTATTCTTGATATGGCAAGAACAGCTGTAAATGTTTGTGGTAACTCACTAGCTGTTGTAATTATATCAAAATGGGAAGGAAGATATGACGCTAAAAAAGGACAAGAGTATTTTCAATCTATTTCTGCTGAAAAAAATGCGGCATAGCAAAGAGAGATGACATAATTAATTTTTATTATAATAAGAACTGAATAAATAATTATTATACCCTCATATAATTTAGTATGGGGGTATTTTTATGTGTAAAAAAGAAAGTAAAATTAAAGTAATTGAGAGTTTTAAAAACAATGATATAAGCAAGAGGAAGGAAGTCTTAGAAAAACTAATTTACAGGATAATAAAAAATAGAGAAGAAATTTTAAATAAGTAAAATATATTAGATTTAATAATTTATGAGTTTTGTATAGTAATTTAAGAGAGGTATCTACAGTGTTTAGAGTGGCAATTTATTGTAGATTAAGTGATGAAGATAGGAATAAAAAGAGTTCTATGGATGACAGTGAGAGTATACAGAATCAAAAAAATTTATTAATGAACTATGCAGTAGACAAAGGGTGGAGCATATATAAGATATATAGTGATGATGATTATTCTGGACTTAATGTAGAAAGACCGGAATTCAATAGGATGTTAAAGGATGGAGAGGAAGGAAAATTTAACATTATACTCTGTAAAACCCAATCAAGATTTACTAGAGATATGGAGGTAGTGGAAAAATACCTTCATAATAAATTTTTAGAATGGGGAATTAGGTTCGTAACGGTCGTTGATGGTGTAGATACTTTAGACAAAAATAATAAAAAGTCACGTCAGATAAATGGACTAGTTAATGAATGGTACTGTGAAGATTTATCAGAATCCATTAAAACGATATTTCGTATGAAACAGAAGAGGGGGGAATTTATAGGCTCATTTCCTCCTTATGGATATATGAAAGATCCTAAGAATAGAAATAAGTTAATTGTAGATAGAGAAGCAGCAGAAATAGTTAATATAATATTTAAGTTATATACTGAAGGAAATGGTACTCATCATATAGCAAATATATTAAATGGGAAAAATATACCTAATCCTACAAAGTATAAGCAACTAAAAGGATTTAAATATAAAAATTCTTTTTTAAAAAATGATTATGGATTTTGGAACAAAACAACTATTAAGCGTATATTAAAAAATCAACTCTATATAGGAAATATGGTACAGCATAAATGTAAAAAGATTAATTATAAAACTAAAAAAATGAAAAATTTAGATCAGGATCAATGGATTATTGTAGAAAATACTCATGAAGCGATAGTGGATAAAAATACATTTTATCTAGTACAAAAAAGAATTAAATCTAAGATAAAGAGCACAAAGAAAGGAGAGGCCCATATATTTGCTGGGAAGGTTAAGTGTTTGGATTGCAAAAACACTATGGCCAAGAATAATAATGGTAATGGTTACAGTTATTTAAGATGCAGATGTTACTTAAGTAATACAAAGAAAAAACTTTGCACAAGTCATTCTATAAGATTAGAAGAACTTGAATATGTTATATTAGAGAGAATAAATGCTCATATGAAGTTGATTGACAATAATAGTAAAATTGCAGCAAAGCTGCTAAAGGAGCAGTGTACAGAAACTAATGTTCAAAATTTAAATAGGCAATTAAGAAATGTGAATAAAGAAATAAACCTAATAATGGATGCTTCGAAGAATATTTACTTCGATAAAGTAAGAGGTATTATATCAGAGATTCAGTTCAAGGAATATGCTGAGTTGTTTTTAAAGGAAAAAGAATTTTTAAAATTAAAAAAAGAGGACATAAATAAGAAAATCTGTGAAATAGAAAATAAGCTCACATCTGCAGAAAGCTTAATAAGAAAAATAGACAAATATAAAAAGCTTTCAAAACTTACTCACTATATAGTCAATGAGTTGATTGATTGTATAGAGATTGGAGAAAAAGATAAATTTACTATGGAGCAAGAAGTAAGAGTTCACTGGAATTTTTAATGTTATGAATTCAAATATGCCTTTAGGAAAACGCTACATGAGGTGCAGTTCCATCAACTATGGCTATATTTAATCCTTTTATAACTATACCATCTAAAGAATTATTGTCTGATGAACAATGATGATATTCGATATCATAGCCCTTTGAATTGAAGAATTCTCCTACTTTCTTCATAAGAGTTGATTTTCCAGTACCAGGACCGCCTTTAATACAAATTTTCCTTCTAGCTGTATCTTGGTTAATAATGTATTGATAGAACGAATAAAATCCCTGACTGGTATTTCCTCCTGGAAATACATTTTTAATTTTACCTTTCATAAACACACTCTCCTACTGTATTACAATCATTATATACTATGCATAAATGATTAATTTTGATATATTATTTGTAATATTTTTATACAATCAAAGAATTGAAACTATATAGATTTATAATGATTTAATTAAAAGATGGCAGTCTATAACTAAAAAAAAGATACTTTGGTATAATTATAGAGTAATAACTTTTATTTTCATTTTGTATCGGGAGGAATAATAATGACAGAAGAATTAAAAAAAACCCAGGAATTAATAGACTTTATTTATGAAAGCCCTACGGCATTTCACGCAGTAGATAGCGTAAGAAAAATTCTATTAAATAGTGGATTCCAAGAAATTATGGAAGAGGATAAGTGGAACTTAAAAAAGGAAGGAAAGTATTTTCTACGTAAATATGATTCAGCGATAATCGCATTTGTTGTAGGAAAAGGAGAATTGGAGCAAGAGGGTTTTAGAATAATAGGTGCACATACAGATTCACCAGGTTTTAGAATAAAGCCTAATCCAGACATGGAAGTGGAAGGACAATATGTAAAACTAAATACAGAAGTTTATGGTGCTCCAATAATAAATACTTGGCTTGATAGGCCTTTGTCTATAGCTGGAAGGGTAACAATAAAAAGCGATAATCCTTTCTCACCACAAGTAAGGCTATTAAATATAAATAGACCAATTTTAATAATACCGAATTTAGCTATACACATGAACAGAAATGTAAATTCAGGTGTAGAATTAAATAAACAGAAAGACATATTGCCTTTACTTTCGTTAGTAAATGAGAAGTTTGAAAAAGGAAAATATCTTATAAAAACTATTGCAGAAGAATTAAAAGTAAAAGAGGAAGAAATATTAGATTTTGATTTATATCTTTATGAATATGAAAAAGGAAGTGTAATGGGATTAAATAATGAATTCATATCCTGTGGAAGATTAGATGATTTGATAATGGTACATTCAGGAATCAAAGCATTAACGGAAGTTAACATAGGAAATGCTACTAATGTGATGGTTTGTTTTGATAACGAGGAAGTTGGAAGCAACACAAAGCAGGGAGCAGATTCTCCAATGCTAGCTTTTACGCTGGAGAGAATTATAATTTCGATGAATAAAAATAGAGAAGATTACTTTAGAACTCTTTCGAAATCATTTATAATATCCTGTGATTTAGGTCACGCACTTCATCCAAACTATGGTGAAAAAAGCGATCCTGTAAATAGGCCGATAATTAATAAAGGTCCTATAATAAAAGTAAGTGCGAATCAAAGCTATACCTCGGATAGTGTATCTAGTGCTATTTATAGAAGTATATGCGATAAAGCAGGGGTACCTGTTCAGGTATTTGTTAACCGATCAGATGAAAAAGGTGGATCTACTATTGGACCTATATCTTCAAGTCATGTAAATATAAATTCAGTAGATATGGGACTCCCTATTCTTTCGATGCATTCTATAAGAGAGCTAGGTGGAATTAAGGACTATATATATTCTATAAAATCCTTTAAAGAATTTTATGAATATAATAAATAAAAACGTTTTCTTATAAATATGCAATAGTATGCATAATTTTAATGTAAAAACATAGGAACATATGAGATAAAAATAAATTGAACTTGTGCATAAAAAAGCTTGAAATGTATAATTACTTATGTTAAACTAAATATAATTTAATAACGAGACTTACCTTAGGGTAGAGGTGCTTTAATTAATAGTATTTATTCTTAGTTGGCGGACAGTGAGGAATAAAGAAAGGGATTATGGCCGAAGAAAATATTTTGGCGAAATTATTTTCTGGCTTTGCATATAATATGTGTAAGGTTGTCACCTAAGTTTCTGTAGTTAGATATAGAAACTTGACTATACGAATTTTGTATAGTTCCATTTATGGAGGTGGAGAGCTACAAAGGTACACGGAGTTGCATAGATATTTTTGCAGCAGAGGTGTTCCTTTGCTGCTTTTATTTTTTATATTTTAGGGTATTTTTCATTAAACATAAGATCTTAGGGAGTGATGATATGGCAATTGTTGTGCAAAAGTATGGTGGAAGTTCAGTGGGGACTACAGACAAAATAAAAAAAGTTGCAGAAACAGTAGTAAAGAGAAAAAAATCTGGTGATGATGTTGTAGTTGTAGTATCAGCTATGGGGGATACTACAGATGATTTAATAGGAATTGCAAATGAAATTACTAATAATCCTGATAAAAGAGAATTAGATGCCCTTTTATCAACAGGAGAAATGATGTCAAGTGCTTTATTAGCTATGGCAATTAAAGCATTAGGTTATGATGCTATAAGTTATACAGCATATCAAATAGGAATAAAGACAACTGGACAACACGGAAAATCACTTATTGACGATATAGATGGAGAAAATATAAAAAAGAGTGTATCAGAGGGCAAAATCGTAATAGTAGCTGGATTTCAAGGCATAAATGAAGAAGGGCATATAACTACCCTTGGAAGAGGTGGATCAGATACTTCAGCTGTTGCAATAGCAGTGAAGCTGGATGGAATGTGTGAAATATATACTGATGTAGATGGAATATACGGTGTAGATCCTAGAAAATATAAAGATGCACATAAACTGGATGAAATAGATTATGAGGAAATGCTTGAACTTTCAAGTCTTGGAGCTCAAGTTATGCATTCAAGATCTATAGAACTTGGACAAAAATATAACATTCCAATATATGTTGGATTAAGTAATAGTGATATAAGAGGAACAGTAATTAAGGGGGTAAATAGTATGAATATGGAGAGCAAGCCAGTGACAGGACTCGCAACAAGTGATGAGGACGTAGCTATAACAATAAAGGATATAGAGAATGATATAAATACCGTATCGAGTTTGTTTGAAAGTGTTGCAAGTAAAAGAATTAATATAGATATGATAAGCCAAACAGCTCCAGTAAATGGTAAAGTTAATTTATCCTTTACAATACCAAAGGTTGACCTAAATGAGTGTTTAGATATAATTAAACCATTCTACTCAAACAAAGGTCAAATTGCTATAGATGAAGACATAACTAAATTTTCCGTAGTAGGAATAGGGATGAAAACTACTTCAGGTGTTGCTTCTAAAATGTTTAAATTATTAAGTGAGAACAACATAGGAGTTAAAATGATAACGACCTCAGAAATAAGAATTACTTGTGCAATTAGACAGGAAGACAAAATAAAAGCAATTAATGCTGTTGCGAAAGATTTTAATCTATAAATATAGTCTTTTAGGAGGAAATGACCATTATGAGATTAGTTGGTACTATGGAAATAAAAGATAATAACCTTTATATTGGTGAAGTTAGTACAATAGAATTGGTAAAAAAATTCGGTACTCCTCTATATGTTGTCGATGAAGACCTCGTAAGAAACCAGTGTAGAAGATATTATGATAGCTTTAAGGTTAAGGAAAAGGGAAATAAGGTAGCATATGCAGGAAAGGCATTTTTGACATTAGCTATGTGTCAAATTATAGATAGTCAAGGGTTATGTCTGGATGTAGTGTCGGGGGGAGAACTTTATACTGCATGGAAAAGTGGGTTTCCTATGGAAAAGGTTTATTTTCATGGAAACAATAAAACCTTAGAAGAAATAGATATGGGAATAAATTTAAATGTAGGTAGATTTGTTGTAGATAATTTTTACGAAATAGAAAAAATAAATGCTATTGCTAAAGAGAAGAATAAGGTTCAAAAGGTTCTTTTAAGAATAACTCCAGGAATAGAAGCTCATACTCATGAATATATAAAAACAGGACAAATAGATTCAAAATTTGGATTTACAGTATTAAATAATAAGACTATTGATGCGGTACAAAAAGCTATAGAACTTACTAATATTGAATTGGTTGGGTTACATTGCCACATAGGCTCTCAGATATTTGATACAAAGCCGTATGAAGATGAAGTGGAGATTATGTTAGCCTTAGTAAAAAGTATAAAAGATGAAACTGGATACCAAGTTGAAGAATTAGACTTAGGTGGGGGCTTTGGTATATATTATACACCTGAAGATACACCTAAAAAAATAGAAGATTTCTGTGAAGTTGTATTAAATAAAGCAGAGAATGTTGCAAAAGAACTCGGTATGAGTCTTCCTATATTAGTAATTGAGCCTGGAAGATCAATCGTTGGTAATGCAGGAACCACTCTTTATACAGTAGGTTCAATCAAGGAAATACCTGATATAAGAAAGTATGTAGCTGTAGATGGCGGTATGACGGATAATATAAGACCTGCACTTTACAATGCTCGGTACGAGTGCGTTATAGCCAACAAGGTAGAAAGTAGTTCTAAAGAAATTGTTACGATATCTGGGAAGTGCTGTGAATCAGGAGACATATTGTTAAATAATGTAGAAATACCTGAGGCTGAAAGCGGTGATATTTTAGCAGTTCTTACTACGGGTGCATATGGATATTCTATGTCAAGCAATTATAATAAAATACCAAAGCCAGCTGTTGTTTTAGTTAAAAATGGTGAAGATAAATTGATTTGCAAAAGACAGACTTTTGAAGAAATTATAGAAAATGAGTTGTCACTTAAATAGAATTTTTATAATTAATATATAAATGCGTTGGAAAACTTTTGAGTTTTTCAACGCATTTTGTTTTATTAAAATTCATATTTTGTGATTTGTTGGGAACAATAATCAAAGCACTAATTCTTTTAACGTGAAAGGATGGATCGATATGCTATATTTCATATTTCTAGTTATAACTATCTTAATATTCAGTGCCTATATACTTAGTATTATGTCTGAAAGAAACGATGATGATAAAGAAAATATTATGGATGATGTTCCCACTTTGAATGTAAATAAAGAAGAGTTAAAGAAGCATGCTGGAGAGATTGCTACTTATTCTGCTGAAGCTAAAAAGGGAAACTGTAGAAAAAAGCTAATAAGAAGTTTGGATAATAGTTATAAACAAATATTGAAGAATTATGATTACATAGATAAAGAAGTTAGAAATAGAAATGAAGTTATTCAAGCTGCAGAATGGTTGTTAGATAACCTTTATTTAATTCAAAAAGAATACAAAGATATAAAAGTTAACATGCCTGAAAGGTATTATAAGGATCTTCCTATAATGAATAAAGGCATAATGAAAGGTTATCCTAGAATTTACTATATAGCAGTTGAATTAGTATCACATACAGATGGAAGAGTTGATGAAGAAGCTATAGAAAACTTTATAAACTCATATCAAAAAAATACAATTATTACCAGTGGAGAATTGTGGGCATTACCTATAATGATAAGAATTGCATTAATTCAGAATATAGGTAAGATAGTTGACAGAATAGTATTTGCACAAGAAGAAAGAAAAAAAGGAGATATAATCGCTGATAAAATTATAAATGCACTTAACAATGAAAGTGTTGCGCAGGAACTTAAAAGACTCTCAGAAGATAATACGACGTTTACTTCACACTTGGTGGAAAGACTTTTAAAAGTACTAAGGGACAATGGAGTAGAAAATCATAATGTGTATGAATGGATAGATAACAAGTTAGATAGTCAAGAAACAAACTCTGAGAAAATGATAAACATAGAACATCACAAACAGATATCATATCAAGTTTCTATAGGAAATTCAATAACTGGAATAAGAGAAGTAGTAGCGTTGAATTGGAAAGAAAGCTTCGAAAAATTAAGTTATGTTGAAAGTATTTTAAAAGAGGATCCATTACATATATATGAAAATATGGACTTTGAATCAAGGGATTATTATAGACATAAGATAGAAAAGCTTTCTAAGTATATGAGAGTTCCGGAATCCTTTATAGCTAAAAAAGCTATAGAATGCTCACATGAGGCTGCAGATAGTGAAACCAGTAATGAATATGAAAAGCACGTTGGTTATTATATAGTTGATAAAGGAGTAGAGTGTTTACAAAGAAAGATTAATTTTAAAGGCAAAGGTCCAGAGTATAGATTTATAAAAGAAAATGTAAATAATTATATTGGAATAATAGTTTTTGGAACACTTGTATTATCGGCTTTAGTAACATACATAGGATACTATAGCAACCCTGTGGTAAGTACGTGGAGATATGTTGTAATAATTTTAGCAGCTCTAATTCCTAGTAGTGAAATAGTTATTTCAATTTTTAATTGGAGTATAAGCAAACTAATAGAGCCAAGTTTTATACCGAAAATTGAATTTAAAGATACAATACCAGAAGAATTTAGTTCTATGGTAGTAATTCCAACATTACTAAACAATGAATCTAGAGTAAAAAGTCTGGTAAATGATATGGAAGTATATTATTTAGCTAATAGGGATAAAAACTTATACTTTGCATTATTAGGAGATTTTAAAGATAGCAAAAATGAGCAGGAAGAAAATGATACTAATATAATTGAAGCTGCATTAAAATCAATTAAAGAATTAAATGAAAAGTACAGTGAAAATGATGAAGATATATTTTATTTCTTTAATAGATATAGGCAATACAATCCCAAAGAAGAAATATATATTGGTTGGGAAAGAAAACGTGGGAAATTAACAGAATTTAACAATTTAGTAAAGGGCAAAAAAGACACAAGTTATAATGTATCGAGTGGCAGTATAGAAAAACTAAATAAGTTAAAATATATAATAACTTTGGATGCAGATACTCAGCTCCCTAGAGGAAGTGCGAGAAAGCTAATAGGGGCTATGGCTCATGTATTAAATAAGCCTTATTTGGATAATGAGAAAAAGAAGATATTAAGAGGGCATGGATTAATGCAGCCAAGAGTTGGGGTAAGCACTTTAAGTTCCAATAAAACCCTATTTTCAAAGATTTTCTCAGGGGAATCTGGAATAGATATGTACACTAATGCTGTGTCTGACGTATATGAAGATTTATTCAATGAGGGTATTTTCACAGGAAAGGGAATATATGATATAGAAGTTTTTAATACTGTTTTGAAAAATGAAATACCTGAAAATTCAGTATTAAGTCATGATTTACTTGAAGGGTCTTATACTAGGGCTGCGTTAGTTACAGATGTAGAATTAATTGATGGATATCCAGCCTACTATAATTCTAGCGCTAAGAGGCTTCATAGATGGGTACGAGGAGACTGGCAGCTGATTCCTTGGTTATTTAAAGATACCGTGTTAAATAAATTATCTAAGTGGAAGATATTTGATAATTTAAGAAGAAGTTTATTATCAATATTTATTATGATTCTAATTATACTATCTTTAGTTTTGTTTTATAATCCTGATACATGGCTAGTGATAGCTTTTATATCATTGCTTTGTCCAGTATTTTTTGGAGTTTCTGAGGTTGTGATTTCTTCATCTAAAGGAATAAGTCTAGGTGGTAAGGTTGTGAATGGCAAAAACCTTATTGAACAATTTTTTCTTATATTTTGTTTTCTACCTCATCAAGCTTATTTAATGTTAGATGCTATCATACGGACCTTGTATAGGTTATCTATAAGTAAGAAAAACTTGTTGCAGTGGCAGACAGCAGAGGATGTAGAGAAAAGTTCAAACAGAAACCTAGAGGATTTTATAAAATTTATGTGGATAGGAAGTATAATAGGTGTTTTGATTTTTAGTATTTCCTTAAAAAGTTCATTGGAAAGTGCAGTTTTAATGTTTCCTTCCTGTGTGATTTGGTTTCTAAGTCCATATATAGCGTATAGGATAAGTAAAGATATAGAACAAGAAAAAGAAAATTTAAATGAAGATCAAAAAGAAACATTAGGAAGATTAAGTAGAAAAACTTGGGCTTATTTTGAGGACTTTGTAAATGAGGATAATAATTGGTTAGCACCCGATAACTATCAAGAAGATCCTAATAATGGTGTAGCCCCTAGAACATCACCAACTAATATGGGTATGGGAATAACTTCTAGTATAGTCGCATTTGATATGGGGTATATTGGAATGTTGGAATTAATTAATAGAATGAAAAATATAGTGGAAAATATGGACTCATTAGAAAAATATAGGGGACATTTCTATAATTGGTATGATACGAAGAGTAAAAAACCCCTCAATCCTAGATATATTTCTACTGTAGATAGTGGAAATCTTATAGGTTATATGTGGTTAATTAATGAGTCTTTAGATGAATGTCTCAGCAGACCTGCTACAAATAAGAGCATATGCAAAGGATTAATTGATACATTACGGCTTGCAAATACGGAAATAGAGAGTGAACTTGAATTAAGGGAGTTTTACTCTGATGAAATCGAAAAGCTAAAGAACACAGAATTTAACATGTCTGCTTGGAAAAGCATAGTTATAAGTATTAAAGACAAATCCTTAGAAATAGAAAAGAAACAAGAAAATAAGGAGCTATATTGGAATGATAAATTAAAGAATGATTTAAATAATATTTTAAAAGAAATTCAGTTGTTATTTCCATGGATAGATATAACTGTAGATAATCTAAGTGAGAAAACGAAAAACAGACTTAAGAATTTGTTAGAAAAAATAGCATTAATCAATATGCCTGAAGAAATAGAAAATTTACAACATGATTTTAGTGAAAGCTATTCTCAAAAGAAGGACTCCGTGAATGATAATTTAAATCGGTTGTTAGAAAGTGGTAAAGGTGAAATAAGAACTCTCTTGGATACTGTTAGAAGTTTAAAAGAAAAATTGAATTTTTTAGCAGATAACACAGATTTTAAAATGTTATACAACAAAAAAAGGCAACTATTCTCTATAGGATATGATGTAGAAAAGGATAGGCTAGATAACTGTTTTTATGACTTACTTGCATCTGAAGCAAGACAGGCAAGTTTCGTAGCTATAGCAAAAGGCGATATAGATCAAACTCATTGGTTTAAATTAGGCAGGTCAATGACATCAATGGGAAAAGGAAAAGGCTTAGTTTCTTGGAGTGGAACAATGTTTGAGTATTTTATGCCTTTCATAATTATGAAAAATTATCCTAATACCTTGTTGGATGAAACTTATAAAACTGTAGTTACCGGACAAAAAAGATATGGAGATAAAAGAGGGGTACCTTGGGGAATATCAGAATCTGCGTTTTATTATTTTGATGTTAGTTTAAATTATCAATATAAGGCTTTTGGGGTTCCAGGTATAGGATTAAAGCGAGGTCTTATAAATGAATTGGTAATTTCTCCTTACTCTACTGTTATGGCGCTAATGATTGATTTGAAAAATTCCTTTGATAATATTAAACGGTTGATAGAAATGGGAATGGAAGGACGATATGGATTTTATGAATCTATAGACTATACTAAAGAAAGAGTACCTAAAGGAAAAAAAAGTGCCATAGTAAAATGTTTTATGGTACATCATGAAGGTATGAGCTTAATGTCTTTAGACAATGTTTTGAATAGCAGAATTCTCCAAGAAAGGTTTCATAGAATTCCTAAAGTAAAAGCTACAGAACTGCTTCTTCAGGAAAAAGTACCTAAGTCTATTGTATATGATAGAGAAGAGCAATATGATACTTTGGATATTTCATCAGAAAGGCAGAATTTATCGGTAAGAAGATACCATACAGCCAATACAGAAATGCCAGAGAGTCATTTAATGTCAAATGGTAGTTACTCTCTAATGATTACTAATAGCGGAAGCGGGTATAGTAAAAGGGATGATATGACAGTTTACAGATGGAGAGAAGATGTAAGCTTAGATGATACTGGTATGTTTTTTTATATAAAAAATATTAATTCAAATGAATATTGGAGTGCAGCTTATGAGCCATGTAAGTATGAAGGAGAAAGATATGAGGCGGTATTTTCATTAGACAAAGCAGAATTTAAAAGAAAAGACGGAAATTTGTTAACGCATACAGAAATTGCAGTTTCTAATGAAGATAATGCAGAGATAAGGAAGATCTCTATAACTAACCATAGTGATAACTCACGAATAGTAGAGATTACAAGCTACTGTGAAGTGACTTTAGCTCACTATAATGCAGACTTAGTTCATCCTGCATTTGGCAATTTATTTATTAAAACTGAGTACATGGAGAACTTAGGTTGTGTTGTTGCAAATAGAAGGCCTAGATCGAGAAAGGATAAGCAACCGTGGGTTATGCAAACTATCGCGCTAGATGGAAGTTCGATAGGTTCAATTCAGTATGAAACGAGTAGAGCTAACTTCATAGGGAGAGGAAGAGATTTATCTAATCCTCAGGCAATGGATAATGATGCTCAATTAAAAATGACCGTAGGTGCTGTACTTGATCCTATAATAAGTATGAGAGTCAGGGTGAAGATAGAAAATGGAGAAACCTGTCAAATTGCTTTTGCTACAGCAGTAGCAGACTCGAAGGAAGAAGTAATACAACTTGCTGAAAAATACTCAGAAATGAGAAATATAGATAGAGTTTTTGAACTTTCTTGGAGCGGAATACAAGTAGAAATGAAGTATCTAGGCATAAAGTCAGCTCAAGCAAACTTATATCAACTAATGGCATCAAGAATTATATTTTTAAATACACTATTTAAAAATAGGGCAGATTACATTATGAATATAAGGAAAGGTCAATCTTCTCTATGGTCCTATGGTATTTCAGGTGATGTACCTATAGTATTGCTTATAGTTAAAGAAGAAGAAAATATAAACTTAGTTAGACAACTTTTGAATGCTCATGAGTATTGGAGTTTAAAAGGATTAAAGGTAGATTTGGTTATATTAAATTTACAAGGTAATTCTTATATTCAATCAATGCAAGATACTGTAAGAGATTTGATAAGTTCGAGTCATGCTAGAGATAAACAAAATAAGACTGGTGGAGTATTTCTTCATAACAAAGCCACTATATCTGATGAAGATATAGATTTATTGATGGCTATAGCAAGAATTGTCATAGAAGCTGATAAAGGTTCACTGATAACTCAAATAGAAAGTAGTAGTAAATTAGAGAGTGAACAGGAACCATTAATAGCAGAACAACAGGAATACAGCGTACATTCTCATGGATTTGATATTCCAGAATTACTATATTTTAATGGGTTAGGTGGGTTTGATAAAGATGATTCTTATTGTATAGTATTAAAAAACTATGAAAATACGCCTGCACCATGGATAAACGTAATCTCAAATGGTAAGTTTGGTTTTCATGTATCCGAAAGTGGAGTTTCATACACCTGGAATAAAAACAGTAGAGAGAATAAGCTAACTACTTGGTCTAATGATCCTGTAATAGATAGCGAAGCGGAAGAAATATATGTAAGAGATGAAATAACAGGAGATATTTGGAGTATAGCACCTAAGCCTATAAGAGATAAAGGGGATTACTTAATAGAACATGGTTTTGGATATTCTAAGTTTACCCATGAAGCATATGGTGTTTTTGGTGAAATGACTATGTTTATTGATATGAATGAAAATGTTAAATTGTGTAGGATAAAGCTAAGGAATATTACAAATATCAAAAGAAGGTTGTCTGTAAGTTATTATGCAAAGGTTGTCCTAGGTGTAACGCATGAACAGACAGCACAATATGTATTTACAGGATTTAATGATAAAGATAATTATATTTATTCACGAAATCCTTACAGTGAACATTTTGGAGGATTAATTTGTTATCTAAAAATTGTTGGAGGAGAAGATGTATCTTTTACTGGAGATAGAAAGGAGTTTATAGGGAGAGGAAAGAGTGTAAATGCTCCGGAAGCACTCAAGTTTAAAAAATTATCTAATACCGTTGGAGCTGGCTTTGATCCTTGTCTTGCAGAAAATGTTAAAGTCACTCTTGATAATGATGAAGAAAAAGAAATACTAATACTTCTTGGCCAGGAGGAAAGTGCCGAAAAAATATCAGAGGTAATAAATAAATATAGTACAGAAGGCGCCGCTGAGAGAGAATTAATTAATACAAAGGACTTTTGGAAAGGTTTATTTGATACTATACAAATAGAAACACCTGATAAATCCATGGATATAATGATAAATGGATGGCTTATGTATCAAATTATATCCTGCAGATTCTGGGCAAGAACTGCATTTTATCAATCAGGAGGAGCATATGGATTCAGGGATCAACTCCAGGATGTAATGCCTATAGCTTATTTAGACCCAGAGATATCGAAAAAACATATAATTTACAGTGCATCTAAACAGTACTTGGAAGGAGACGTTCAACACTGGTGGCATCCAGTAGTGGAAAGCGGAATTAGAACAAGATTTTCAGATGATTTGCTATGGCTTCCTTATGTTACTGCTGACTATATACAAAATACAGGAGATTACAGTATATTAGATGAGAAAGCAGGCTATTTAGAAGATTCCGAATTAAAAGAAGGAGAGGATGAAAGATACAATATATCAAGAAAATCAGATAAACAAGGTACAATTTATGAACATTGCATAAAATCAATAGAGAGGTCGCTGAACTTTGGAAGTCATAACATTCCGCTTATGGGCTCTGGTGATTGGAATGATGGAATGAGCACAGTTGGAAATGAAGGTAAAGGAGAGAGTGTATGGCTTGGATGGTTCTTATATAGTATCCTCGATAAGTTTATTGATATATGCAGATTAAAAAATGATGAGGAAAAAGTTAAGAAATATAGCGAATTGAAGGAATTTATTAGAGAAAACCTAGAAAAGAATGCATGGGATGGCGGATGGTACAGAAGAGCTTATTTTGATAACGGAGTACCTTTAGGGTCATTACAAAATGATGAATGTCAAATAGATTCGTTATCTCAATCCTGGGCTGTTATTTCTGGAGCTGGAAAGGAATCAAGAGTAAAAGAAGCTATGGAAGCATTAGAAAGAAATCTGATTAAAGAGGATAAAGGAATAGTGCTTTTACTTACACCAGCCTTTGATAAATCTTCATTAGAACCAGGATATATAAAAGGGTATGTTCCTGGAGTAAGAGAGAATGGAGGACAGTATACCCATGCATCTATATGGGTAATACTAGCTTTAGCTAATATGGGATCTAATAATAAGGCTTGGAGAATATTCAATATGATAAATCCTATAAATCATGCAAAGTCATATTTGGATTGTCAAGTATATAAGGTAGAGCCTTATGTTATGACAGCTGATGTTTACGCTGTAGAACCTCACACTGGAAGAGGCGGATGGAGTTGGTATACTGGTGCAGCAGGATGGATGTATAGAACTGGAATTGAAGCTATAGTTGGCTTGAAACTGATAGGGAATCAAGGGTTTACAATAAAGCCATGTGTGCCTGATGAATGGCAAGGTTATAAAGTGTATTATAACAGAAAAGATTGTAGGTATAATATCCAGATTCAGAGAGATAAGAAGAAGGGCATTTGGCTTGATGGAAAATTCATAGAGAATGGAATAGTTCCTTTCCTGAAGGAAGGGGAGCATGAAGTTAGGGTTATAATATAAGGTTATAGAAGTTTGTAAAGGGAGGAATTATTATGACAGAGGTTAGACAGGTTTATAAGTGTGAAATTTGTGGAAATATGGTAGAAGTTATTCATAAGGCAGGAGGAAGTTTGGTTTGTTGTAATAAACCAATGACTTTGCTGGTTGAAAATACGGTTGATGCAGCTGTTGAAAAGCATGTTCCAATTATAGAAAAAATACAAGGTGGAGTAATAGTTAAAGTCGGAGAAGTTGAGCATCCTATGCTTGAAGAACACCATATTGAATGGATAGAAGTGCACACTGCTAATAAGGTATATAGAAAATGTCTTAAAGTAGGGGAAAAGCCAGAGGCAATATTCAAAGTAGATGCAGAAATTTTGTTTGCAAGAGAATATTGTAACATACACGGATTATGGAAAAAATAGTACAAATTAAAAAAAATTACATTAGGGTATTGACAAGAAGCATTTTAAAGAATAATATAATTTACAAGAATTAAAAATGTAAAATCCAATGAAGGAAAGTAAGTAGACTTAAAAACAGATTTGAAGAGAGTTGTAAATGGTGGGATTACAACAATTATGATTAAGTTGAATGGGTTCTTGAGGATCGGGATGAATAAAAAGTAGTTCCAAGACGTAAGTCTTACGTTATAAAGACAGGATATTTTTAGGTATCTTTAATAAGAAAAAGACTTATTATTTGTCTTTTTGAAATTAGGTGGCACAGCGACATTACACGCCCTATGGTTTTTAGAACCATAGGGCTTTTTTATGATTAATTTAAGATAGGATAGGTGATTATTATGGATGAAAAGAAAAAAGTAATATTTAGTGGAATTCAACCATCAGGAAACTTAACAATAGGAAATTATCTAGGAGCTTTAAAGAATTGGGTAAAGTTGCAGGATGAGTATGATTGCTATTATTGTGTAGTAGATCTACATGCTATAACTGTAAGACAAGAGCCTAAAGAGTTAAGACGTAGGACTCTTGAAGTACTTGCAATATATCTAGCAGCTGGACTTGATCCAGAGAAAAATACTTTATTTATTCAATCACATGTTCCAGCACACTCTGAGGGAGCATGGTTGTTAAATTGCTTTACTTATCTTGGAGAGCTCGGACGAATGACTCAATATAAAGATAAATCTCAGAGATATGGAGACTCTATAAGTGCAGGATTGTTAAATTATCCTGTTTTAATGGCAGCAGATATATTACTTTACAATGCAGACCTAGTACCAGTTGGAATAGATCAAAAGCAGCATTTAGAGCTTACAAGAGATATTGCTGAAAGATTTAATAAATTATTTAGCCCAACATTTAATATTCCAGAGCCTTATATTCCTGAGACAGGTACAAAAATTATGGATTTGCAAGAGCCAACAAAGAAAATGTCAAAATCAGCAGATAATCCGAATAGCTATATACTAATACTTGATCCTCCAGATGTAATAAGAAAAAAGATTAGCAGGGCTGTTACTGATAGTTTAGGCACAGTTAAATATAGTGATGAACAACCAGGTGTTAAAAATCTAATGACAATATTAAATGCCCTAACAGGTATGACTATGGAGCAAATAGAGAAAAAGTATGAAGGTCAAGGTTATGCACAATTTAAGCTAGATGTTGCTGATGCTATAGTTACGGAATTAGAGCCTATACAAAAAAGAATAAAAGAAATTTTAGATGATAAAGAGTACCTTGAGAATATATATAAGAAAGGTGCAGAAAAAGCAAATTATGTTGCAAGTAAAACGATAAGAAAAATGCAGAAGAAAATAGGATTCATACCAAGATAAGAAATAAGGGTTCCGTTTGGAACCCTATTTTAACATACTTTTTCAGCGCCTAATATAAATTTATTTATTACATGAGCAACTCCATGACCTTCGTTGGTTTTGGTAACATAGTTTGCAACTTCTTTTACTATAGGAAATGCATTACCCATGGCAACTCCAAGACCAGCGTATTTTATCATGTGTATGTCGTTTTCTGCATCACCCATACAAATGATTTCTTCCTGATTTATACCAAGGTTCTTGGCTAAAGTTTTAACTCCAAAGCCTTTGTTGACTTCTTTGTTTATGAATTCTAAAAAGTAAGGAGCACTTCTAAGCACTGTATATCTATTATTAATGTCTTCAGGAAGTTTTTTTATAACTTTATCTAAAATGCTTTCGTGGTCTATGAACATTATTTTTACTATAGTAGTGTTCTTATCAATGTTATCAAAGTCAACTATTTCAAGTGGTATATTATTTAGGTCAGATTCCAATTGGCTATATTTATTAATTTTAGGAGTGACACATGAAGAAGGAGTCAGAAAGTGAATATTTACATTTAGTTTTTTACTTAATTCATATAAATATTTAAGATCATTTAAATTCATATAACTTTTAGCTATAATTTCACCTGTTTTAGTATTTTGAATTACTGCGCCATTAAAAGAAACAGCATAGTCATTTTCGCCTATTAAATCTAACTGTTTTAAATATTTCTCAATACCTTTAATAGGTCTACCAGTAGCTAAAACAAATTTCACACCATTTTCTTTAGCCTTCTCAATAGCAGTAAGGTTTTCTTTAGATATAGTTTTATCTTCTTTTAACAAGGTTCCATCCATATCAAGGGCGACTAATTTATACATATTAAACCTCCGAAGTTACATTTTTAAAAATATAAATATATGAATTATTATATCATCTAGTCTGTTAAAATAAACTTTATGAATAATCTATATTACCCTATCTAAATTAAATAGGTGAAAAATTAAACGTTTAACTTAAGTAAATAAATTTTCGACATATTATTTCTCTTCTTTACGTCAGATTATAACTTACTAAGTAAGCGGCCATATCAAAATCACAGCTTTGGGATATCTTCTTACTATGTGGGAATGAGTATATACAACCTAAGTTGACATTGCTTAATAATAAAGTTAAAATCATTGTTGAAAGCAAAAAAAGAAGAGGAGAGAGAACTGTGGCGGACTTATTTAAAGAGATTGAAAGAAGAAGAACATTTGCTATAATATCCCACCCGGATGCAGGTAAGACAACGTTAACAGAAAAATTATTATTATATGGAGGAGCAATAAGACTTGCTGGTTCTGTTAAAGCTAGAAAAGCTTCAAAACATGCAGTATCCGATTGGATGGAAATAGAAAAACAAAGGGGTATTTCTGTTACCTCTTCAGTTATGCAATTTAACTATGATGGATTTTGTATAAATATATTGGATACACCTGGACACCAAGACTTTAGTGAAGATACATATAGAACGTTAATGGCGGCAGACAGCGCTGTTATGGTTATCGATGCTGCAAAAGGTGTCGAAGAGCAAACTAAAAAGCTTTTTCATGTTTGCAGCCTAAGAGGAATACCTATATTTACATTTGTAAACAAAATGGATAGAGAAAGTAAAGATCCTTTTGAATTAATGGAGGATATAGAGAATGTTCTAGGAATAAAGTCATATCCTGTTAATTGGCCTATAGGTTCAGGAGCGGATTTTAAGGGCGTTTATGATAGAGAAAGAAAATTAATTGAAGCCTTTAATGGAGGAAACCATGGTCAAACTGCAGTAGAGTCTACAGAGGGGCATATAGATGATAATGTATTTAAAGACTTGCTTGGAGAAGCATTGCATGAAAAATTAAAAGAAGATATAGAATTGCTTGATATAGCCGGAGATGAGTTTGATATAAAAAAAGTAAGGGATGGTTCACTTACTCCTGTATTTTTTGGTAGTGCCTTAACTAACTTTGGAGTAGAACCATTTTTAAGAGAGTTTTTAAATCAAACTACAGCACCTTTACCAAGAGAATCGGATCAAGGTGAAATAGATGTGTTTAAAGATGATTTTTCTGCTTTTGTATTTAAAATTCAAGCTAATATGAACCCAGCTCATAGAGATAGAATCGCATTTATGAGAATTTGTTCAGGAAGATTTAAAAAGGGCATGGAAGTCTTTCATATTCAAGGTGGAAACAAAATTAAGCTTGCTCAGCCACAACAATTTTTAGCGCAGGATAGAGAGATTGTTGAAGAGGCTTATGCGGGAGATATAATTGGAGTTTTTGACCCGGGAATTTTTAGTATTGGAGATACCCTGTGTGCAAGTCCTAAAAAGTTTAGATTTGAGGGTATACCTATATTTGCTCCTGAACATTTTGCAAGGGTTAAAACTATAGATACAATGAAGAGAAAGCAATTTGTAAAGGGTGTAACTGAAATTTCACAAGAGGGAGCAATACAAGTATTTAAAGAGTTAAATATAGGAATTGAAGAAATTATAGTAGGAGTTGTAGGAGTACTGCAATTTGAAGTACTAGAATACAGATTAAAGCATGAATATAATGTAGATATAAAAATGGATAGGCTTGCATATAGAAATATAAGATGGATAGAGAGTTCCGATATTCCTGTAAATAAGCTTACTTTAACAAGTGATACTAAGGTGGTTAAGGACCTAAAAGAAAGGGATATTCTAATATTCCAAAGCGAATGGGCAATAAATTGGGCCTTAGATCACAATAAAGGACTTTTGTTATCTGATATTGGTAAAGCTGAATAATTAAATATAAAACGGGATGAACATTTAGAGAAGTTCACCCCGTTTCGTATTATTGTAAATAATTTGTATAATAATTTCCTATATAGGTAGAAGGAATGTTTTTATAGTAGTAAGATCTAAGAATTCTCTGTAGTAATCCTTTGCCTTTATCTAATACGAAATCAACCAGTTTAACAGTGCAATAAGCAAGTACTAATCCTGCTAGTACATCTATAACCCAATGTATTTCTAGGTACATTGTGGAAAATATTACGCTTAAACAGAAAAATCCCCATACATATTTAAATAATCTGTTCTTCTCCCTGATAACCAATAAAAATGCTGCAAAGGCTATGGAAGTATGCATAGATGGAAAGCAATTTAAAGCTACTCCAGCGGCGGCTTGAGGACTTAAATTTCTTGCTAGACCATCTGGATGGCCAAGTACATACCATACTTCTTGTAAATGGAACATAAGATAAAAGGGTGTTATAAGAAAAACTTGAACTATATGTCCAGATAATCCATATCTAAGCATCTTTTTAAAGTCTTTAGATACAGCCGCCCTATAAATTGGTAACAGTATAGGGAGTACGAATCCATTATTATAAACTATTCTTAAGAACCAGGTAAGAGTTTCAGGTTTGTAGATTCTTAAAAAAGCAGCATCATTAAAAGGAATTTTTCTAAATATAGGATTTAAATCAATTACAACACTTTTACTCATTTGCCAGCTTAGCATTTTTCCCCAAAAGTGATATCCGTTATTATTTATATAGGATATAAACATGAGAAATGGAATTGCTAAGGCTAAATAGGGTATCCATCTAACATCTTTACGAAGTTCAGAGTAAGCTGTAAAACTAGCAAAAGCTAATAAAAATAAGTACGCTTTATAGCCAACTCCAGCATCAGAGTGCAATGCAGTATTTACGGCGCTTTTTAAGAGATATAAACCTATAATAATAAAGTAGTATTTATTTAATAAGCTTAAACCTTTAGCAAGTATAACTTTAATTGTTCTCAAAATTTCTTTATGATTTATTCGAGACATTAATTAATCCTCCTTCCATACACAAAATAAATTATATCACGAGTATTAGGACAAGTACACAAGTAAATACAGATATTACGACAAGAATTACAATGGAAATAATGAAAAAGACTGCTTATAATGTATAGATTTACATTATAAGCAGTCTCTTTTTAAATAGCTCTTTATTTTGACATAATCTACATAGTTTTTTTTCTTCCAAATAAAGCATCTACTATAAATACTAAGGCAGCTACAAGTAGAAGGAGATTTATAAATCCGCCACCAATTTTAAATATTAATCCTATAATCCAAAAGAATAGAACAATACCACCTAGCCAACGTAAAAAAGTCATAAAAATTACCTCCTAAATAAGTTCTTACAAGTTTTTCATGTAATCTTAATATTAGTATTAACATTATTTATTAAAATTATTACCAAAATTTTTATTTAAACTCGTCAATATTGTACCGTTACACTTTGAAGTTTTATAGAACAATAATATAATTGGATTAGAAAAAATTAATTAATGATGAAAAGGAGTGAATTGAGGCTATGGAAAGTAAGAAAACAACCTTGAGTAGTGTAAAGGTTCAAGATATGGTTCAGATAGCACTTATGGCAGCCATGACATACATTGCTACAGCGGTAATAAACATTCCAAGCGGAGTTATTGTTAAAGGAGTGGTTCATCTTGGAGACAGTATGGTATTTTTAGCAGCAATATTACTTGGAGGAAGAAAGGCATTCTTGTCATCTGCAATTGGTATGTGCTTGTTTGACTTATTATCTCCTTATGCTATATGGGCACCTTTTACATTTGTAATAAAAGGATTTATGGGATATATTGCAGCAGTTGTAGCATACAGAAGCAGCTATACAGGTAATAGTACATTAAATAATGTACTAGCATGCGCATTAGGGGGAATATGGATGATAGCGGGGTATTATGCAGCGGGAGTAATTTTAATGCATTTTACTACTAATGTGGCTTTTAACCAAGCTTTTATATTGGCATCAGCGGAAATTCCCGGAAATATAGCTCAAGTGTTAGTTGGAATGGTAATAGCAATACCTCTAGGAAAAATATTTAAGAAAGCAAATTTAATAAGAAAATAATAAAAGAGAGGCTCAAACCTCTCTTTAAATTATCTATCTCTCATTCTGTTTTTTTCAGCTTTTCTTGCTCTTCTGCAATCAGGACATCTCACTGGGTCATTTTCGAATCCTTTTTCTTTGTAAAAAGCTTGCTCACCTTCAGTGAATACAAATTCTTTTCCACAATCTTTACATACTATAGTTTTATCTGCCATTTTAAAAAACCTCCTTAAGATCATAGGACTAATTTGTTCTTGATAACTTCCTCCTATGATTCAGGAGAGATAAGTACCTTGAAAAAATTGACCTACATAACACTATTACAAAAAATATTATATCATATTCTTTTAAAAAAACAATATTTTAGTTTCTCGAAAATAAGGCAAAAATAGATTAATAATGCTATATAGGTATTAAATTATTAAATAAGCATTAAATTATAGTTATAAATAGATTATAATTAATTTATTAATATATTTGTAAGAAATCTGAATATAAATATTTATATAACGAATTTGAGGTTATTAATATGGAAAAGAAGAAGTTTTTAAATCTACTAAAAAAGCCGGAAGGACCTAAATTGGACTTTAAACAAATTATAGAGATTGATACTGAAAGTGGAAGGAAGGAGTTAGCAAAGGATATATGCGCTATAGCTAATTCTAAAGGAGGAAGGGGATACCTTATAATAGGAATAGAAGATAAAACTAAAAGAATATTGGGGATAGTAGAGTTGGCACTAAATGAAGAAAAAATACAACAAATCATAAGCTCAAGAATAGAGCCTCCCGTACCGATTTCATTAGAATTTTTAGAGATAGATAAAAAAAATATTGCTATTATAAATATTTATGATGGGCATCAGAAGCCATACCAAATACGTGAAAATGGAGCATTTTATATAAGAAGAGGGTCAACCAATGATACTATGAGAAAGCAGGAAATAGTATCAGCACTTCAGGAAAGCCTTACCTTAAATGTTGAGTTATGTCCTGTACCGAATAGCGATATAAAGAGTATTGAAACCAGTATTGTTGATAGATATTTTATGGCTCAAGGAATTCAAGTAACTGATGAAAATAGAATAGAGCTCATGGAGAATGCTTCGATTATATATATGGATAAAGATTCAGGTAAATATATGGTTACATTAGGTGGATTATTAGTTTTTTCAAAAATAAACAGTGTATATATTCCCCATAACATGATAAGAATAACTAATAGAATTAATAAAAGCTTAAATGAAACAGTCATCATACAGGGCGATTTGTTATCAATGCTAGATAAAAGTGAAGAGGTACTTAAAAGTATATTACCTGCAACTTATCCAATAGAGGCCTTAAATGAAGGCATTAGCAATGCTGTTCTATATAGAGACTATACGATATTTTATAAAGATATAGAAATTGTAATTGACTATAATAGTATTGCTGTAATTAGTCCAGGTATTTTAATAAAAAATAAGAATAACAATTCGATAAATTATATAAAAAGAAATATGTGGATATACGAAAGAATAATAGCCTTGGATGTTAAGGGGAGGTTTATTAAACCCGGAAGAGGATTTAATAGAATGCAGAAAGCTTTTAAGTATAAGGGAAAAGTGAGTTTTATAGATTCTTTTAAGGATAATGAATTTAAAGTTATATATCCTGGAATCAAAAATTTTAAATAAAACTGTAGAATTAAGAATTGTAAAATGTTAAAAGTATCAATTGTTGGTTAATAAAGAGTTTTTATTCAATAATTGTGTAATAATATGTAGGAATGTTTTTCTAACATTATTCATGAATGTGTTGAAAAAATATTCTGAATATTATATAATTTACTTATAAGTATGGCACCTAAATATTAAAGTAAGGGGTGGTAAACATGGTTCATGTATTTTGTAACCAAAGAGGTTCAGGAAAAACAAAAGCATTGATTAATTTAGCAAATGATAAGGTAGCTGAAGGAAAAGGGCATGTTGTTTTTATTAATGATGATAACAGACCGATGTTGCAATTGAACAAGAATGTAAGGTTTATTTCTACAGAAGGCTTTAATTTAGAAAAACTACAAGGTTTCTACGGTTTTTTGTGCGGTATAATTTCAGAAGATTATGATATTGACACAATTTTAATTGATGGATTGTTTAATATTATAGAAGAGGATCTTCAGAATGCGGCACAATTATTTTATTTGATAGAAAAACTATCAGAGAAGAATAACGTTAGTTTTTATATAAACATAAATGGCGATAGTGAAATGCCTGAATTTATCAAGAAATACGTAGCTTAATTATATAGAAAATAAATATTAATTTATATAAAGGCTGGAGTAAAACTCCAGTCTTAAGTATTTTTTAATGTTTTAATACAAACTCTACTATAGATATTATGAGCTCGAATAAAATAAGTATAATAACCATTATTTCGAGCTTCGTGCCTCTCTTCTCATGAGATAATGAAGCAAAAACATCTGTAATATCCTGAAGTATTCCAGTTTTATGACTTATTTTCTTATATCTTTCTTCCAAATCAAAAAGTGAGTTTATCTGAATATAGAAATTCTCTATATCCTCATTATCCCATGCAGCTTTAGGTTTATCTAAAAGCATAAGGTAGGATATAGTATTGTATTTAAATCTCAATACTTTAGCAGAAGTTTTAGATATTTCGTGATCAGACATATTAAACTTTCCTTTATCAAGGTAGTTTATTATATTCTCTATGCCATCTAAAAGTCTGTCTATATCTGTTTCAATTTTTTTTAAAGAAGTAGATTTGGCTAATATCAATGATATTATATCAAGGTAGTATGGAATAAACTCATTTGAAGTCATTAAGTCATTATATAGGGAGTAATCATACTGGCTATCTACCTCAAGTCTATACTCGTCAATATATTCATTGGGAACATTGTTTTTAAGATTAGGGTCTACATTTTTAATATACTTTGTTAAGTCTTGTATTTCGTGAAACTCCATATTTATAAAAACTAAGGCTCCAAAATAGTATATGTAAACCCATTTATTTTCTGTTTCTCTAACTATACCACTTAGTTGTCTATTAGATAGAATGAGAGGATCTTCCCATTTAAACTTGCGATTAATACCAAAATGAGAAGCAATAGCATTTAAATTGATTTCATTACATAAAACGAGAGACCTAAAATGCCAACTTTGCATAAATTACATCCTTTCAGTTAAGAATTATACATATATAATAAATATTAACACAAAAACATGATTCTATGTATTTAAATGTTGATAAAAAAATACTTTAAATATATACTATAAATTATAACAAAGAATGACAATTTTTAAATAGTTAGAAAGGAAGTGTGCGAAATGGCTAGCGTTTATGATACCTTATTAGAACGTGGATACATAAAGCAGGTTACTCACGAAGAAGAAATAAAGGAACTTTTTGAAAAGGAAAAAATAACATTTTACATAGGCTTTGATCCAACTGCAGACAGTCTTCATGTAGGACATTTCATACAGATGATGGTTATGGCTCATATGCAAAGAGCAGGACATAGACCAATTGCCTTATTGGGTGGTGGTACTACCATGGTTGGAGACCCAAGTGGCAAAACTGATATGAGAAAGATGCTTACTAAAGAGCAGATAGAACACAATGCCGAATGTTTTAAAGGACAGTTTTCTAAAGTTATAGATTTTACTGATGGAAAAGCTATAATGGAGAATAATGCAAATTGGTTATTAAATCTCAACTATATAGAATTCTTAAGAGAAGTAGGGGTACACTTTTCTGTAAATAGAATGCTTACTGCTGAATGTTATAAACAAAGACTTGAAAAGGGATTAACTTTTTTAGAGTTTAACTATATGTTGATGCAAGGATATGATTTTCTTGAACTTAATAGAAGATATGGCTGTGTACTTCAAATGGGTGGAGATGATCAGTGGTCCAACATATTAGCAGGAGTAGATTTAATAAGAAGAAAAGAAAGCAAGCCAGCTTTTGGTATGACCTTTGCACTATTAACTAATAGTGAAGGTAAAAAAATGGGTAAAACAGAAAATGGAGCATTATGGCTAGATCCTGAGAAGACATCTCCATATGATTTCTACCAATATTGGAGAAACATTGATGATGCAGATGTTGAAAAATGTTTAGCACTTTTAACCTTCATTCCTATGGATGAAGTAAGAAGACTTGGATCACTTAAAGATGCTGAAATAAATGAAGCTAAAAAGGTTCTTGCTTATGAAGTCACTAAACTCATACATGGAGAAGAAGAAGCTCAAAAATCAAAAGCAGCAGCAGAAGCTTTATTCTCAGGCGGTCAAGATATGAGTGCTGTACCTACATCTTATATAAAAAAAGATGAATTAGGATGTACTATATCAGAACTTCTTGTAAATACAAAAATACTTCCATCAAAAAGCGAAGCAAAGAGATTAATTCAACAAGGTGGACTTACAGTAAACGATGAAAAGATAACAGACATGAATATGTTAGTAACTGAAGGGCTTTTCAACGACAACAGCATGCTTATGAGAAGAGGTAAGAAAAACTATAACAGAATAGTAATAGAATAAATAATACAACGTATTATTTTTTTTAGAGGACAGAGGACAATGGACAGAGGACAGTGAAGGAGGATTTTTCTCCGTTACACTACGAAAAATCTTTAATTTAGTTTTACCTTCGGTAAATAAGGTTTAATTAAGATATGCTTAATTAAACCGATGATGTTTCGCTTTAGTGAAACGAATCCATAATAAATAAATTAGTTTTCTGACGTAAGGAAGAAAATTCACCTTCATTGTCCTCTGTCCTCTGTCAATTGTCCTCTCATATAAATTTTGCGCTGCAAAATTTATATATTATGCTTCCACATTATGATTGCATCTTCTTTATTGTCACCATAATATTCTTTACGCAATCCTTCTTCTACAAATCCATATTTTTTATAAAGATTTTGTGCTACTATATTAGACTTTCTAACCTCTAAAGTAAGGCTATTTATTGACTCGGATTTACAAATTTCGATAAGCCCTTCTAATAAAAGATTTCCTGCGCCAATACCTCTATATTCTGGATGAACTGCAATGTTTGTTATATGGCCTTCATCAAGAATAAGCCACATGCCTGCATAGCCTATTATTATATTATTTTTTTTAGCTACAATATATCTTGCAAATTTATTACTGTCTACTTCCTTCTGAAATGATTCTCTACTCCATGGAATTGCAAAACACAAAGTATCTATTGTTATTACACTATCTATATGTTCTGATTTTAAACATATTATATCAATATCATTCATTTTCTGCGCCTCGCATCTTTTTTTCATATTCTCTTTCAGCCTGAGACTTTCTTAAATAAAGTGGAGCAAAGGTATATAAATCATCATATGTCTTAGCCTTTAAAAGTTTTAGTCCTAGTTCACCTAAGGAGGAAGCCTTAGTTAAATTAAGATGAGTAGGAGCAAAGGATGTGTTTTCTATATTGGATATTAATTTTTCTCTAAATTTAGGAACTGCATCTCCAATAAAGCAAACTTGCTCATGCCTTTTGTTTAGTTCGGAAATTAAATCATCAATTGGGATTATCATAGGTTTACTTATAACCTTTAGATTGTTACCTTCAAACTTATATAAAGCTGTATATACATTATCTCTGAGAGCATCTAATATTGGACATATTATTCCATTAGTATAAGCCAAATTGTAAGCTAGAGCATCTAAGGAGGAAACACCAATAAAAGGTTTAGAAGTACCTTGGCTTAAACCTTTTATAGCAGAGACTCCAATTCTAAGACCAGTAAAGGATCCAGGTCCTTTTGAAACAACGAAACCATCTAATGAGTTAATATTTAAACCTAAATTACTAAGTAGGTTATCTATCATAGACATGAGTATAACTGAATGTTGTTTCTTATAATTGAAACTTATTTCACCAAGTAACTTATCATCATCAAGAACAGCACAGCTTGCGCATTCTGTAGCGGTATCTAAACTTAAAACTTTCATAATTTTATTTTAGCTCCTTTATATAGTTATATCTATCACCATAATATTCTATAAAAATTTTTCTGTAATCATTACCGAATTCAGGTGATCTTTTAATATTTATCCATATGTGTTCCTTAGGAATTAGTTCTTCTATAAAATTTGCCCATTCAATAATGGTCACAGCATCACTAAATATATATTCATCAAATCCAATTGCTTCTATTTCATCTGGATCAGAAACTCTATAAACATCGAAATGATTTAGTTTCAAACGGCCTTCATACTCATTTACAATTGTGAATGTTGGACTAGTAATAGGATCTTTTATGTCTAATCCTTCAGCTACACCTTTAGTAAAATGAGTCTTGCCTGCACCAAGGTCACCTGTGATACATACTATGTCACCAGATTTTAAGAAATGACCTAACTTTCGTCCAAGTTTCATCGTACTGTCAGCATTATTTGTAATAAACTCCATTTATAATTCACCTCATATGATATTTTATCCAAAACAGTGCAAAAAGAAAAGAAAGATTATGATTAACATTTCAATTTTAGCATAATGATAAAATATATGGAAGAATTCAAAAATATTTGTTCAATAAGATTTAAAAGCAATTGGAATTTACATATAAAGAGATCATAATAATTTGCATTGTTAAATCACATTATGTAAAATATATATATCAATTTGTTTTTGGGGCTTAGATTGAATTTATAAATAATATTGTAAAAAAAGAAATTAACATTATTTATAACAATTTAATATATGAAATTTGTGTTTTTTAGGGGTGAATGATTTGAAAAATAAGTTGAGTATATTTCTAATTTTATTTGCAGTATTCTTTATAAGTTGCAATAGCAAATTAGAAAACCCTCAGAATAAAGAAGTAGAGACTACTAAAATGGAAGTAAAAAAAGATATAGATTTAAGTATTATGACTACAAATAAATTGGTATATGACATGGTAAAAAATATAGTTAAAAATAGGCATAATGTTGAATATATGTTTAATAGTAGAGATAATGAATTGAATTTTCAGTTTACAGATGATAGTTTAAATAATATATCTAAGAAAGATTTATTTATTTATCTTGGGGCAGATTTTGAGCCTTGGGCAAATAGTTTTATAAATAATTTAAATAAAAGCAATGTCGGAGTTATAAATGTATCAAGGGGCGTAAATTTAATTTCATATAACAAGATTGTAAAATACAAGGAGAATGTTTTAAAAGATAATCCTTATTATTTATTAAATTTAGATAACTATAAGATTGCTTTAATGAATATAAAAAATGCTGTACAAGATAAGGATCCTAAGAATAGAAGTATTTATGAGAAAAATTTCGCTGAAACTCTAAAGAATATAGAAAATCAGCAAAAAGACTTAAAAAGTATTAGGGATTCTTTATCGGATTATACTTTCATTGTTATGGAGGATGAATTAAGCTATTTTGTTAAATATAATGACTTTAAAGTAATTGACGTTAGTAAAGAACAATCATCTGTAGATGTTAATAAAAAAGCTAATATAGAAGCAAAACTGAAAGATAGCAAAAATTTAATACTTTTATATAATGATGGCTCGCTAACTAAAAGCTATGAAGATTTGATAAAAAAGTATAATATTAATGTAGCAGCTATAAAATTATATAATGGAGAAGATAAATATGAGGACGTTCTTACATATAATATTGAAAGTTTAAAAAGTTTGAGCCAAAATATTAAAAAATAGAGAAATTCGTCGAAAAAACACCTGTGTTTTGCGAACTATTGGAGTAACTAAAAATATTACCAAAACCGATTAGAAAAATCTATAGAATTAATAAAATACACTTGACTGATTAAACTTTCTGCAGTATAATAAATTTTGTCGGTAATCACTATTTCAGATTTGTTGAGGTGGAATACTGATAAATGAAGGGGTATAGCTCAATTGGTAGAGTAGCGGTCTCCAAAACCGTTGGTTCCGGGTTCAAGTCCTCGTGCCCCTGCCAGGATAAAAACTAACAGAATCATTAATTCTGTTAGTTTTTTTGTTTTTAAGAACCTTGAATTTGTAAAAATGGGAATATCATTTTGAAGCAGTAAAGAATTCTTTTAGAATTTTTACTGCTTATTTTTGCATATTTGGAAATATAGAGGTGCAGTATAAAATCTTTTAGTATGTTAATGCGCTAAAGGGAAAAGTGATTTTATGTAGAATTACTACAATAAATAAATTGGCATAAGAAGAGTGAAATAATGCAATGAGGTTTTCAAGATAATGTTGATTAAGAGGGGAATTGTTAAATGAAATTTCGTATAAAATTAGTAATTATATTTATAATAGCTTTGACTATCCAAGGTACAGCAATTGGTGCATTTTCTCATTATTACGCAACAGAAATAGCCATGGCTAACAGTATACATAATATGAATGGTATGATTAACCTAATAGATAGCAATATCAATTCAAAAGTACAATATATGAGTGAAATAATTGAAAACTCTGCAAAAAGTCAGACATTAAAGCATTTGATTGAAACAAAAGATAACAAATCAAAAAATTTAGAGCAGAGTGTATTTGTATCAGATTTTTTTGATAACTTGCAAAAGTCCATTGGTGCTGTTAACGGAGTAATGGTTGTAAGTGGAGCTCAGGTAATTTATCAAAAAGATAAATCAGGAAATGCATCAATTACAACTATACCTGAAATTGAACGCAGCGAAATATATCAAAAGGCAACTGAATATAAAGGAAGTGTAAATTTTTCAGGTTTATATAATAGTATGGTTAACTTTACGACAAATAGAAGCAAAAGAAAGGTAATTATAAGTTCATGTGCAATTGTGGAGGAAAAAAGTCAGAAAATACTGGGAGTACTTATTCTTGAACTTGACGCTTCATCTTTTGATGCCTTATTGCCTAATGAGCAAAATTCATTGCAGAGTCAATATACTTTTATTCTAGACAGTAATAATAAGATAATCGCAAATAATAGTTCAGTGAATCAGGATTGGGTAGATATTATTAATCAAAAGTTTAATTCGGGATTATACAAGTTCCAGATGACAAGTGAAGGAAAAGAATATTATGTTTGTGGACAATATAATGCTTTGACAGGTTGGCGTACTTTCTCAGTTATATTAGAGGATAGAATATTCCCACAGTCAGCATCCCTACGTAGCTTTATTATGTTATTTGTAGTTATGAGTACATTGTGCATGTCAATAATTATAATTGCTATTTCCTACACGATGACAAAGCCTCTGAATAGGCTTTCTGAAGCGATGAAAAAGGCACAGAGCGGAGATTTATCTGTGAACATTGAGAATCATAAGCAGGATGAAATTGGACAAATTATTGATTCTTTCAATTATTTAATAAGAAAGATTAATTCTTTAATACGTGAGGTATATGAGCAGAAGATTGCGCAGAAAAACGCAGAAATCAAAGCTATGGAAGCGCAAATAAATCCTCATTTTCTATATAATACTTTAGATTCGATCAATTGGATGCTAATTGAGAGGGAAGCTTATGATGTAAGTGAAATAATTATTTCGCTTGGAAACCTCATGAGATACAGCATAAATAAGAATAATGGTATATCTAGTATAGAAGATGAGAAGAACAATGTTCTTTCGTATCTGCTAATTCAGAAAAATCGTTTGGAGAATAGGTTGGATTATGAGTTTTATATTCCAGAAGAGTTATATAATTTTGTAATGCCTAAATTGATATTGCAGCCATTAGTGGAGAATGCTATTCTCCACGGGATAGAACCCAAAATTAATGGCGGAAAAGTAACTGTGCTTATGTATGAGAAGGAAGGTTTTATATTTATAGAAGTTAACGACAATGGTATGGGAATGGATGACTGCAGACTGCGATACATCAAAAGTTATCTGAATGATGATACGGAAGAAGTTTCTAATATAGGAATTAAAAATGTGGATCGTCGTATTCGTTTATATTTTGGCGATGACTTTAGACTTAATGTATTTAGCAATAATGGACAAGGAACGAAATGCATGATTAGAATTCCTAAGAAGAGCAAGGGGGAGTAAAAATGAATATCGTTGTGATTGATGATGAACCTAAGATTAGAAATGGGCTGGTAAAAGTTTTATCTGCTCATTACAATGAAAAATATTCTGTTGTTTCCTTCGAAGCTGCAGAACTTGCCTTTAAGCACATGGAGGATAACCCTGTGGACTTATTAATTACAGACATTCGTATGCCAGGGGTATCTGGACTTGACTTAATTAAGAAACTACGTGACGCTAATAAGGAAGTGGTCATTGTAATTATTAGTGGATATAGTGATTTTGCATATGCTCAGAGAGCGATTGAATTAGGTGTTAAGAGATATTTAACAAAGCCCACTAATATATATGATTTGTTTTTAATTGTTGAAGAAGTGGAAAAAAATTTAATAGATAAAAGCATAGAAGAGTATTCCAGTAAGATAGAAGTATCAAATCTAATAGTAAAAAAAGCAGTAGATCATATTGCCAAAAATTATGCAAAAAAAATTTCATTAAAAAGCATTTCTGAAGAATTGTATGTTACTCCTAACTATTTATGTAGATTATTCAAAAGCCAGATGGGAGTAAATCTGTCGGATTACATTACACATTATAGAATGGATAAAGCAAAAACATATTTGATGGATATTAGATATAAGATTTCTGAAGTAGCAGAGCTAGCAGGTTACAACGATACAAAGTATTTCAGTAGTACTTTTAAAAAAATTTACGGTGTTTCACCAATAGAATTCAGGAATGGTAAATTTTCAAACAAGTGGGAAGGATAATATATTAAACAAAAGTGTAATTTTATCGGATGGTCTCTTTATGGGGAAGTCACTATAATTAATCATAAGGAATAGTTGTAAATGTTTATTAGAATTCCAAAGGGGGAAAAAAGATGAAAAAAGGTGTTGTTAAAAAAGTTTTGACAGCAGTGCTGACAATCGCTATGGTCACTTCTCTTTCAGCATGTGGGACGAAAAACAATTCATCACAGACAACAAATACTACCACGGAAAATAAGAAAGCCGCAGACTATAAAATTGTATTGTTGCTTCCAGGACCAATAAATGATCAAAGTTGGAATGCAACAAACTATGCAGGACTCTTGGAGTGTAATCAGAAGTTAGGAACAAAAATAGAGTATGTTGAAAATGTAAAGGCTTCAGATTTTGAATCAACCTTTAAAGAATATGCAGAAAAAGGTTATAACTTAGTTTTAGCGGCTGGTTCACAATTTGATGAGGCGGTTGCCACAGTTGCTCCTAATTACCCAAAGACGACTTTTTGTGTAGTTAATGGCTCAAAAGCAGTTGGTAGTAATGTAGCTCCTATTTTCCCTAAAGAATATGAAGCAAGTTATATTGCATCTATTATTGCAGGTAATGTTACAAAAAATGGTAATTTTGCAACCATAGGAGGATTTCCTAATACCCCTATGGAGCACCTTATGGATGTATACGAAAAAAATTCAGTTGAAATTGCTAAAAAACGTGGTATTTCAGCCGCGAAAGCTACAAGAGCTTATGCAAACAGCTGGACTGATGTTGCTTTAGGAAAACAAATGGCAGAACAGATGATTGATAATGGTTCAGATACGTTGTTTGTTTATGCAAATGAAGTTGGTCTTGGAAGTATCGAAGCAGCTAAAACAAAAGGCGCAAAAGTTATTGGCTTTTCAAGTGATCAGACAAAAATTAATCCTAATACAGTTGTAGCTTCTGTTGTATTTGATTTTAAAACTTTCTATGTTTGGGCTATTCAGCAGTACATGAATGGAAAATTAACTGGAAATACAGTTCACGAGGCGGGGATTAAAGAGGGCATCTTCTTGCCTGTATACACTGATAATATCACAAAGGAAACTAAGGATGCCGTAGATAAAGGTATTCAAGACTTTAAAGATGGAAAAGTTGATTTGAAAAAGTTATTTGTAAAATAATGTTTAGCAGAGTGACGTTTTTTAGGCGTCACTTTGTAATTAACGTAAAGGTGGGAAATAAGATGAATGAAATGCCTTTTTTTGAATTGCAGGGTGTATCTAAGTACTTTGCAAAAGTAATTGCAAATAAGGATGTTTCATTTTCTATAAATAGAGGGGAAGTACTCGCTCTATTGGGAGAAAATGGAGCTGGTAAAAGTACAATTATGAAAATTTTATATGGATTATATAAACCAGATGAAGGACTTATACTAAAGGATGGAAAAGAGGTGAAAATCAACTCGCCAAGGGATGCAATGAGCTTAGGTATTTCTATGATTCAACAACACTTTTCATTGGTACCAGCACATACAGTTACAGAAAACATTATTTTAGGAAATGTGCATGGAAAGATTGATTACAAGAAATGTAAAGAAGAGGTAAAAAAATTAGCAGAAACCTATGATTTTGATATACCTGTCGATGAAAGAATATGTAATCTTGATGTGGGTACTCAGCAAAAGGTAGAAATACTAAAAGCCCTATACTTAAATACAAGTGTTCTAATTATGGATGAGCCGACAGCGGTTTTGACACCTCAGGAGTCAGGAAAGCTAATGGATTTTGTATTGCAATTCACGGCAAAGGGAAACTCTATTATTTTTATTACACATAAAATGAAAGAAGTTATGGCAGTTGCCGATAGAATTATTGTTATGAGAAACGGTGAGGTTTGTGGTGACTTGCAAAGAAAAGATACAAGTGAAACTGCACTTTCAAGACTAATGATGGGAAAAGATATTATTGAACCGAAAAAGGCGGCCTGGAGCATTATTAATCAGGAAACATTGTTGATGGTTAAGAATGTTACTGTAAAAAACAATGAAGAAACAATGGTATTGAATAATCTCTCTTTCGACATTTATAAAGGAGAAATCCTAGGTGTTGCAGGTGTAAGTGGAAATGGTCAGGATGAATTATGTGAAGTAGTTTGTGGATCGCAGACGGTATCTGGGGGGACTATTTTTATGAATGATGATGACATTACTAGTACATCTGTAGAAGAACGCATATCACTGGGAATAGGATATGTTCCTGCAGATAGACATAGAGATGCAATGGTTGGAAATATGTCTATAGCTGAGAACATGATGCTTAGAACTAGTTATGATAGGAAGTGGTTAAAGCATGGATTTATTGATAGAAAAAAGTTAAATAAATATACTGATGATATTATAAATATATACAATGTTAAAGCACCTGGACCGGATACAAGGCTTGGAGGATTATCTGGTGGAAACCAGCAAAAGGTAATTTTAGGAAGAGAGGTTGACAATGGAAAAAAACTATTAATATTAAATCAGCCAACTAGGGGATTAGATTTAGGGGCAATAAATAACATTCATACTACTATATTAGAGGAAAAGAAAAATGGAAAGAGTGTACTTTTGATATCTACTGAGTTGTCAGAAATTTTTAGTTTGTGTGATCGGATTGCTGTTATGTTTAAAGGTAAATTTATGGGGATATACAAAGAAGGAGAATTAACGACTGAGAAAATTGGATTGTTAATGGCTGGATATTCCGCAGAAAGCGAGATGAATAAAGTATGAATGCAAAATTAAGGGATTTAATATTAGCAAATTTTCTAGCGATTTTTTGTGGATTATTAATAAGTAGTTTGATGCTTCTTTTCTTAAGAATTAGTCCGAGTCATGTGCTTGCAGAAGCTTTAGGGAAAATTATTACAGATAAGTATACAATGGGAGATGTGTTTCTTAAAGCTACACCTCTGATATTTACCGCATTATCCTTTGCCTTCACCTTTAAAGCCAACCTTTTCAACATTGGCTCACAAGGTCAATTTTATATGGGAGCTATTATTGCAATAGCAGTATCGCTTAAACTTCAAGGTGTAATGCCAATACCAGTGTTGTTGACTGTTGTTTGTATTCTTACTTTTATAGGAGGAGGTATGGTAGGTGCATTGATTGGCTATTTGAAGGCAAAATTCAATGCTAATGAATTCTTAGTGAGCATGATGTCCTCTTACGTAGTATTGGCATTAATGAACTATCTTCTAAGAACGTTTTTAAAGGAAACTAAAGGAGAATATCCGCAAACAGATCCTCTAACAAGGCAGGCATGGATTCCTACTCTTGTAGAGGGTACTCGATTACATGTTGGTTTTATTCTTGCAGTGCTTGTAGCAATTGGAGTTTGGATTTTATTGTACAAGACACCTCTGGGTTTTCGTATTAGGGTTGTTGGCAGCAATGCATCTGCAGCGGAGATGTCGGGTATTCAATCAAGAAAAATATGCATTATTACATTTTTTATAAGCGGAGCCTTAGCTGGAGCGGCGGGTTTTACTGAAGTAAATGGAGTGCAACATATGCTTATACAAGACTTTAACTCAGGTATAGGTTCGGCCGGTATAGGAATTGCGATACTTGCTAACGCAAATCCTATTGGTATAATTTTTGCTTCAATATTATTTGCAGCATTAAATGTTATTGGTACTTTGATAGGTAGGATGCCAGGAGTAAATGTACCTTCAAGCTTTATTGATTTAATGCAGGGATCTGTAATGGTGTTTGTAATTGCATCTTACTTTGTACGAAGTTCTTTGGAGAAAAATAGAGAAAAACGTAAATTGCAAAAGGCGGTGAGAGAATGATTATTAGTTTTTTGAGTCGTGCACTTGCAATGAGCACACCACTATTATTTGGATCTATTTCGGAAGTTATAGCAGAAAGATCAGGTATAATGGTTACTGCGATTGAAGGTATATGTTTAATTGGTGCATGGGGAGGTTTTGTGGGTACCTATCTCACAGGAAGTGCAGCTATTGGTCTTATGATGGCCATGCTATGTGGGCTTATTGTTGCAGCTATCTATGGTGTGATATGTATTACTATGAAACAACATCAGGTGGTGACTGGTACGGCCTTAAATATTTTAGTAGCTGGTTTTTGTACGTATTTTCAGAGAGTGTTGTTTGGTGTACCAACGACGCCACTTAAGATTAACCCATTGCCAAAGCTATCGATTCCACTGCTTTCAGATATACCAGTAATAGGCCAGATTTTTTTTAACCAGAATATTTTGACTTACGTTGTGTATTTTATTATTCCTATTGCATACTTTTTGTTATATAAAACCTCTCTAGGTTTAATTATACGTTCTACTGGTGAAAATCCTGAATCTGTTGATGTTGCGGGTATAAATGTCAATAGAGTACGTTATTCTGTAGTACTTTTAGCTGGTATTATGGGAGGAATTGCGGGGGCCTATTATTCAGTTGGATACCTTGGTATGTTTACTTCAAATATTATCGGAGGACGTGGATGGATTGCCTTTGCAATTTGTTTTTTAGGAAACTGGAATCCAAGAGGTGCGGCTATTGGCACTGTAATATTTGGTTTTACAGAAGCTTTGGCAATATATATGCAAACTATTGGCAGTGGAGCCTTCTTCCCTAATGAGCTATTTATTGCATTACCATATATTCTTACAATTGTACTGACCGTTGGAAGAAAAAATTTCAATGTACCAGCACAGTTAGGTATAGCATACAGCAAAGAAGGGTAATAATCTGTTTATATAAGAATTAAACATAGTTTTAAATGTAAAGAGTAAGCCAGCAGAATTGTTAGTTCTGATGGCTTTTATTATAAGGGTGTGCTGTTAAGTTAACATTTGATCTAATTAATAGATTTGCTACAATCACTAGATGATATAAATATTGGATTATATTAAAAATTTAAAAAATAATTAACTTTTAAAATTGTATTTGGATGTTAAGTAAATTTATTACATTAAAATTTTTTTGAGGGTGCCTTTTTATATAAATGTATACGTTTAAAAAAGTGAAATGAATAATTTTTTTTTATTTAAAAAGTACATGTCGAAATATAGTTATATTCATATTGATATATATCAATACTTTTGTGACAATATACATTAAATTTTCTGAAGATTATTAAATTAAAATCAAACTTTACTAAAAAATTAACAAAGTCTCAAATCGCAATTATGAAAAAATAAAAAAATATAAGATGAATTCTAGCTTGTCAAATCGTTAATATTGTTACATGATTTTACAAAATATTTAGTATAGTTTACACTGTAAAAGTTTCTAACGGTATAAATTAAATATCAAAGAAAAAAACACTTTGCAATTCAAGAAGAATATGTGGTAATATAGGTATATAGAGTAAAAACTATTAAATTTTTTTAGAAAACTTTTCAAATTAATCATATATATATGAAAAAGTAAAAGTCATAATTTATTAAAAATTTTAATAATATTTAGTAGTGAAATTTAAAGACTTTTATGTTATTATATAATTGTAAGTAAACTTAGTTAGAAACTTCTAGGCAAATCTTTAATGAATACTTAAAAATTTTTAAAAAAGAATGTTTAAATTTTAACATTTTTTCTTCAATGTATCTTTTCTTTTTTACATAAAAGGATTATAATTATAACTGTGTTCATTCAAAATTTTTCAAATATATTTAAAATTAGGGTTTTAGGTAAGAAAAAGGAACTAATTCTTCTAAAAATGAAAAGAATTAGTCTTGATCAAGGAGGGAATATTAAAATGAGTGAAAAAGTACTTTCAATCGACAAAACTACAGTACAGATGTTAGACAAAGCTAAAAAAGACGGCGTAGAAACTGCTTGGGACAGAAAAGAAATTTTAAAGGCATCTTGTGGATTTGGTCTTGCTGGTGTATGTTGTAGGAACTGTACTATGGGACCATGTAGAGTTAGCCCAGTTCCAGGTAAAGGTGCTGAAAGAGGAATATGCGGTGCTACAGCCGATGTTATCGTATCCAGAAATTTTGCTAGAATGGTGGCTGCAGGAGCAGCAGCTCATGCAGATCATGGTAGAAGTATAGTACTTGAATTATTGCATACAAGTCCAGATGGAGCTATAAAAGTAAAAGACGAAAAGAAATTAAAGAAAGTTGCTTCAAGATTTGGAATTGAAACTGAGGGTAAAGATGTATACGATATAGCTCATGAACTTGCTCAAGCAGGATTAAACGATTTTGGAAGACAATATGGAAGCATTACTTTACCACCAACAGTTCCAGCAAAGAGAAAAGAAACATGGGAAAAACTAGGAATAGTTCCTAGAGGATTTGATAGAGAAGTTGTTGCAATTATGCATTCAACTCATGTAGGATGTATGGCAGATGCTGAAGAAATGCTTAGAATGTCTATGAGATGTGCATTAGCAGATGGATGGTTAGGATCATACATGGCTACAGAATTAAGTGATATCATGTTTGGTACTCCTCACTCACGTCCTACTGAGGCAAGTTTAGGAGTTCTAGAAGATAACCAAGTAAACATAGTATTACATGGACATGAACCATCACTTTCAGAGATGATTGTACAAGCTGCAGAAATGCCAGAAATGATTGAATTAGCAAAATCACAAGGAGCAGATGGAATAAACCTTTGCGGTATGTGTTGTACAGCTAATGAAGCTACAATGAGACATGGCGTTAAATTAGCTGGTAACTTTATGCAACAAGAATTAGCAGTTATCACTGGTGCTGTAGAAGCTTTAGTAGTTGATGTACAGTGTATAATGCCTGCATTAGCTAAACTAGCAACAAACTATCATACTAAATTCATAACAACTTCACCAAAGGCTCATATAACAGGCTCAACTCATATAGAAATGGATGAAGAAAAACCATTAGAAACAGCTGTAGGTATAGTAAAAGAAGCTATAATGAACTTTAAAAATAGAGATAAGAGCAAAGTTGTAATACCTAATGTTAAAACTAAGGCAGAAGTTGGATATAGTACAGAAGAAATATTAAATAAATTAGATGGAGTTGTTAACTCACAAATAGGACCAATGCAAAGTGCTAAACCTCTTGCAGACGTTATAGTTGCTGGAGTTATTAGAGGAGCAGCTGGTGTAGTTGGATGTAACAATCCAAAGACTGTTCATGATGAAGGACATTTAGAAGTAATAAAAGGTTTAATTAAGAATGATATAATAGTTGTTGTTACTGGTTGTGCAGCTCAAGCAGCAGCTAAAGCAGGCCTGTTAACAAAAGAAGCAAAAGAACTTTGCGGTCCAGGACTTAAAAAAGTATGTGAATTAGTAGACATACCACCAGTACTTCATATGGGATCATGCGTAGATATAAGTCGTATCTTAGAATTGGTTGGAACAACTGCTAATCATTTAGGAGTAGATATTAGTGATCTACCAGTAGTTGGCATAGCTCCAGAGTATATGTCAGAAAAAGCTATATCAATAGGAACGTATGTTGTATCTTCAGGTATAGACACATGGCTAGGAGTAGTTCCTCCAGTTACAGGTGGCCCAGCAGTAGTTGACTTCCTAACTAATAAAATAGAAGAGTGGGTAGGAGCTAAATTCTTTGTAGAACCAGATCCTCACAAGACTGTTGAACAAATAGTTGAAAGAATTAATGAAAAACGTAAAAAAATAGGTATATAAGTATTATACTAAATATATAAGCAATAATTATGCCAAAAATAAACAGACGTAAAACAGAGATTTTAATGTTTAAAATATCAAATTGATACTAAAAATATACTCAAAATGATAACAAAATGCATTTTGTTATCATTTTGAGATAAAATAATATTAAATATTACTGCAAGCAATTCATAGTAATCTTAGCAGCACAAAGGAGGTACTACATATGAAAATGAAAATGGCTATCACAGGAAAAGGTGGAGTAGGTAAAACAACATTTGCAGCTATAATGAGCAGGATATATGCCTCAGAAGATTATAATGTTTTAGCTGTAGATGCAGATCCAGATCCTAATCTAGCCTTGGCATTGGGTTTTCCTCAAGAGTTAATTGATCAAATCGTTCCAATAGCAGAAATGAAAAAACTGGTAGCAGAAAGAACAAATTCTACACCAGGGTCTTTTGGAAAAATGTTTAAAATAAATCCAAAGGTTGATGATATTCCTGAAAGATATTGTAAAGAACATAATGGTGTAAGACTTTTAACTATGGGTACAGTAGATACAGGAGGAACAGGATGTATTTGTCCAGAAAATGTTCTTCTAAAGAAACTTACATCTCATTTGATTCTTCAAAATAAAGATATTGTAATCATGGATATGGAAGCTGGTATAGAGCATTTGGGAAGAGGTACAGCTCAAGGTGTGGACGTATTTGTTGTTGTTGTAGAACCTGGAATAAGAAGTATTCAAACATACCATCATGTAAAAAGGCTTGCAAAAGATTTAGGTATAGAAAAAGTTTTTGTTGTAGCAAACAAAATTAAAAATGAAGATGACGAGAAATATATACTCGAAAATATAGATAAAGATGTATGCTTGGGATTCATACATTATAAAGAGAGCGTGGGAAGCTCTGATAGGGTTAACAAATCTCCTTACGATTGCAGTAATGAGACCGTTGAGGAGGTTAAAAAAATAAAAGAAAAATTAGAGATGGGGGTATTTTAAAATG